>JAFURI010000026.1 GCA_017471885.1 Clostridia bacterium
GATATGAAGCTATTCCATTTTACACAAGCAATATAGGAGTGCTCTCCAGACCAAATAGTTGATCCGTTATTACACACACGGTTCGTTGCGGAGGTGCTGTTGAACATGTTCTGACGGATGATATCAAATGTCACATCCGTAGTCACATCTAACAAGAGATGTGACTATCATTCAAGGCAAAGGTTAGACGGAACTAATCAAAGGGTGGGCAAAATGAAGAGCTATGAATCCGGTTCCTGGGAAGCGCCGGTGCTGCTGCTTCTGCCGGGAACCTGCTGTCATTGGAGAAAAAACTTTAGCCATGTGCTTCCCATGCTGAGAGAATCGTTTCACGTCGTGTGCATCTCCTACGACGGCTTTGACGACACGGAAGATACCGTTTTCCCCGATATGCTGACAGAGACGGAAAAAAACGAGCAGCTGATAATCAGCTGTTTCGGCGGAAAGATCGGCGCTGCATACGGCTGCTCGCTGGGAGGTTCCCTCGCAGGGTTGCTCCTTCAGCGCGGCAACGTACATATCGACCGTGTGATCCTTGGCAGCAGCGATCTGGATCAGGATCCGGTTTGGAAAGCAAAGCTGAAATGCGAAATTGCTGTTCCGCTTCTGCATAGGATCGTCAGCACCAGCGAGTATCCCAGGGCGATTCGCGGTCTGATGGAAAAGAAGCGCACGCCCTACCGGGACAGATTCATGGAGATGTTCGCCATCGGACACGGCGGTCTGCCCTTCATCAGGAAGGAGAGCGTCTATAACCAGTTTTATTCTGATCTCATTACGCCGTTGGAGGAAGGAATCTGCGTTTCGGGAACAACGGTGCATTGCTTCTATGCGGCAAAGATGGGTGAAAAATACCTGCATCGGTATCAGAAGCATTTCAGGAATCCGGTGATCCATCGCTTTGATATGGAACACGAGGAGCTGCTGGTACTCCATCCGCAGCAGTGGGTGCAGAAGGTGAAACAGGTGTGCTTATGAGAAGCGGAGCGCAGCCGACTGGAGTCTGTGGCGCGAGCTGGTGCGATTCTGCCTGACGAAGAGACGAACATGAATAAAGAAGTTGTCCATGAACTGATTGCTTTGTTTGCCGGGCTGATTCTGAAAACGCTCCGTCCGCAGAAGAAGGCGTCCTCGTCGAAAGTACAGGGCAGATGAAGCTGACCGGCTCCGTGCTCCTTGTGGGTAGAAAGTGAGGAACACATGGGAATTCTGAAAAAGATCTTCAACAATACCGGCAAGCCGTAGGGATTGCTGGGCAGGATGCTGGTCAGCAGCATGAACTCCGGCCATGCCGGCGTGGCCGATTGGGGAATGGGGTTTCTGAACGTATCTATGCCGGCGGCCATTGCCGATCTCGGCTGCGGCGGCGGACGCAACGCTGCGAAGCTCATGGAGAGATATCCGACGGCAAAGCTGATGGCGCTGGATCATTCGGAGATTTCGGTGGAGAAAACGGCGCGGGTCAATCAGACGGCGGTGCAGAGCGGCAGATGCAGCGTTCTGCAGGGCGACGTATCCGACATGCCGTTTGAGAGTGAAGCCTTTGATCTTGTCACCGCCTTTGAGACCGTTTACTTCTGGCCGGGTCCGGAAAAAAGCTTCAGGGAAGTATGCCGCGTGCTGAAAAAAGGCGGCACGTTCCTGATCGTCAACGAATCTGACGGCGAAAACAAAGCCGATGAAAAGTGGATGGGCATGATCGACGGCATGACGATCCATGATGCAAAGCGGCTGACCGCTGCACTGAAGCAGGCAGGCTTTGCAGAGGTGAACGTTCATAGAGACGAAAAAAAGCACTGGCTGCGCATGACCGCCAAAAAGGCATAAACCGGAACGGGCTGCTGAATCCGTAAGGGTGGACGGCAGGGCTTTTCTATACATTCAGAAGAAAATTTACAGAAAATACGGTTTGAAGCGCTTGAATTTGCGGAAAAGAGATGATATATTAGTAGCGGTTAGTGGCAATTAACCGGCTTGCCTGAAGCAGCTTTGACGGGCTGCTTTTCTTTTGAAACGGCAGTTAGTTGCTTCTAACGCACGCGGAGGAGGAATGACCTGTGATGATCAACAAGCGCCTGATCGGCGCGGTGCCGGAAAGCAAGAAATATATTGCCGGGAACGTGGCGGTGCAGTGGGTTTCGCTGGCGGCGAACGTCTGCATGATGGGCAGCATTGCAGCCCTGCTGCAGAAGCTGTGCGACGGTTCTGCGCAAACAGGGAGCATTGTGGCGACCATCACGGTCGGACTGCTTGCGCTGGCGGTACGGTTTGTCTGTGGGCTGGCAGCAAGCAGGATGGGCTATCTGTCGTCGAAGGCGGTCAAGTCCACGCTGCGGGAAGCGATATACCGCAAACTCCTGCGGCTGGGCGCGTCTTATGCGGAAAAGGTACGCACATCCGAGGTGGTGCAGGTAGCGGTGGAGGGTGTAGATCAGCTGGAGACCTACTTCGGCGCGTATCTGCCGCAATTCTTCTATGCGATGCTGGCTCCGATGACGCTTTTTTGCGTGCTGTGCTTTGTGAACGTGCCTGCAGCCGTTGTGCTGCTCATCTGCGTGCCGATGATCCCTGTGGCCATCGCCGCCGTACAGACGTGGGCGAAGAAGCTGCTTTCGAAATATTGGGGCCAGTACACGCAGCTGGGCGATACCTTCCTTGAGAATCTGCAGGGCTTGACCACGATGAAGATCTATCAGACCGACGGCCTGCGGCACGAGCGCATGAATGAGGAGAGCGAGAATTTCCGCAGGATCACCATGAAGGTGCTGACCATGCAGCTCAACTCCATCACCATCATGGATCTGATCGCCTACGGAGGCGCAGCGCTGGGCATGATCATGGCGGTCACGCAGTTCCGGGCGGGGAACGTGGGTCTGGGCGGCGCGTTGCTGATCATCCTGCTGTCGGCGGATTTCTTCATCCCGATGAGGCAGCTGGGCAGCTTCTTTCACATTGCCATGAACGGCATGGCGGCCAGCGACAAGATATTCCATCTCCTCGACCTGCCCGAGGAGATGGGCGGCGACAGGGTTCCGGCGGGACATGATATCGCCGTGCACGGCCTGCGATTCTCCTACGACGGCGAACGGGAGATCCTGCACGGCGTGGATATGACCTTCCCTGCGGGTTCGTTCACCGCGCTGGTGGGCGAGAGCGGATGCGGCAAATCCACCGTGGCGGGAATACTGACCGGCAAAAACCGCGGCTTCGGAGGGACGGTAACCATCGGCGGCGTGCCGATCCGCGAAATCCGCGAGGATGCGCTGATGCAGACTGTGACCTGCATCGGCCATGCCAGCTGTCTGTTCAAGGGCACGGTGCGCGATAATCTGCTGATGGGCAGACCGGACGCGTCGGATGAGGATTTGTGGGACGCGCTGGAAAAGGTGAAGCTGGCGGCTTTCCTGAAAAGCGAAAACGGTCTTGATACGGTGCTTGCCGAGCAGGCGGGCAACCTTTCCGGCGGACAGCGTCAGCGGCTTGCGCTGGCAAGGGCGCTGCTCCATGACAGCCCGGTGTATATCTTTGACGAAGCCACCTCCAACATCGACGTGGAGAGCGAAAACGACGTCATGGCGCAGATCCACGCGCTGGCCAGAGAGAAGACGGTCATTCTGATCTCCCACCGTCTGGCCAACGTCACCCGCGTGGACCATATCTATGTGCTCAAGGACGGCGGCGTTGCCGAATCCGGCAATCAAGCCACGCTGCCCAGAGGCGGCTGCTACGACAAGCTGTGGACGGCGCAGCAGGAGCTTGAAAAATACACGAGGGAGGCGAGAGCATGAAGCGCAGTCATTTCGGGGTCATGGCGCGGTTGATCGGGCTGGTCAGGCCGCTGACGGGCTATATGATGCTGGCGATCCTGATGGGCCTGACCGGCCATCTGTGCGCAGCGTTCATCACCATCTTCGGCGGTTTTGCGCTGCTGGACGTGCTGGGGCTGCCTGCAATGATCGGCGCAGGCGCAGCGTTTGTGTGCATGATCGCCTTTTCTGCCGTCCGTGCGGGACTCCGCTACGGCGAGCAGGCGTGCAACCATTTTATTGCCTTCAGGCTGCTGGCGCTGATTCGTGACCACGTCTTCGGCGCGCTGCGCAGGCTATGCCCTGCGAAGCTGGAGGGCCGGGATCGGGGTAACCTGATCTCCGTGATCACCTCCGACATCGAGTTGCTGGAGGTCTTCTACGCCCATACCATTTCGCCCGTCGCCATTGCCGTGCTGTTTTCGACGATCATGGTCGGCTTTATCGGGAATATCCATCCGCTGCTGGGTTTGCTGGCGGCGATCGCCTATGCGGCGGTCGGCATCGCGATTCCGCTGATGATCTCCAGGGCTTCCGGCGAGGATGGCGCGCGGTTCCGGAGAAAATCAGGCGAGCTTTCCGGCTTTGTGCTGAGCAGCCTGCGGGGTCTGAACGAGATCATCCAGTATGGTCAGGGCAATGCCCGCCTTGAGGAGATGCGGCGGCAGACCGACGCTCTTGCCTCCGACGAGGAGCGTATGAAGCGCATCGCGGGCAGGAACGTCGCCGTTACCAACAGCGCGATTCTGCTTTTCGACCTCGCCATGCTGCTTGCGGCGGCGACGCTGGGGCAAGCGGGAACCATTGGCTTTGAGGGCGTGCTCATCGCTGTGCTTGCGCTGATGAGCTCCTTTGGCCCGGTAGTCGCGCTGGCCAATCTCGGTTCCACGCTGCAGAGCACCTTCGCCGCCGGCAACCGAGTGCTGGATATTCTGGACGAATCCCCAGTGGTGGAGGACGTGACCGGTCAGGAGGAGATCGCTTTCACCGGAGCGGAGGCTGATCAAGTATCCTTCGCCTACGATGACGCCCAGATTCTTTCGGACGTTTCCGTGGAGATTCCCAAAGGCGCGATCATTGGCGTCAACGGTCGCAGCGGCAGCGGAAAATCCACGCTGCTGCGGCTGATGATGCGCTTCTGGCGCGTACAGAGGGGCGAAATCCGCATTTCCGGCAGGCAGATCGATGCAGTCAACACTGCCGATCTCCGTAAAATGCAGTCCTTCGTCATGCAGGATACCCATCTGTTCCACGACAGCATTGCAGAGAACCTGCGCATTGCAAAACCCGACGCCACGCAGGAGGAGCTGGAAGTCGCCTGCCGCAAGGCTTCCGTTCATGATTTCATCATGGGTCTGCCCAAGGGCTACGAAACGCTCGTCGCCGAGCTGGGCGACAGCCTCTCCGGTGGCGAGCGGCAGCGCATCGGCCTTGCGCGTGCCTTCCTGCACGATGCGGACATGCTGCTGCTGGACGAGCCCACCAGCAATCTCGACAGCCTGAACGAGGCCGTCATCCTGCGGTCGATCCGGGAGGAGCGCGCCGACCGGACTGTGGTGCTGGTGTCTCACAGAAAGTCCACCATGGGCATCTGCGACCGTACGTATTCAGTTGAGCATGGGAGGGTGAGCTGATGGACGTTCGAAGCAAACGCGAACGGGAAAAGCGCATCGTATCCGAAATGATTGCGCTGTATTGCCACAAAAAGCACGGCACGAAGGGGCGGATCTGCGACGACTGCGCCGCGCTGGATGCATACGCACGGATGCGCAGCGACAAATGTCCCTTCATGGAAACGAAAACCTTCTGTTCCAACTGCAGGGTACACTGCTATAAACCGGATATGCGCGAAAGAATTCGCGGGGTCATGCGATTTTCCGGGCCGAGGATGCTGACGGTGCATCCGGTGCTGGCGGTTCGGCATGTGATCGAGAGCAAACGCGAGAAGAAAAGAATGGAGAATCAGAAGTGAAAAAGATCATCTATATCATCTTTGGCTGCGTCGGCGTAGGTCTGGGCGCTGTGGGTGCGGTGGTGCCCATGCTGCCGGCGTTTCCGTTTCTGATGCTGGCGGCGTTCTGCTTTGCCAGAAGCTCCGAAAGGCTGAACAACTGGTTTGTCAATACGAAGCTGTACAGGGATAACCTTGCGGATTATGTGGCCGGGCGCGGCATGACCAGGAGGACAAAGATCCGGATCATGGTCACGGTGACGCTATTGATGAGCATCGGCTTCACCATGATGGGCATGAAGGGGATATGGGTGGGCTGCGCCGTGCTGTGCGGCGTATGGGTGTTCCACATCCTCTATTTCTGCTTTGGCGTAAAGACGCTGAATACGCAGAAGGAATGACGTTTGCCGGGGAGACGCCGCTTTCTATGAGGAGAGAACCGTGCTATAATGGGGGATAGAATAAAGCGTTCACCATACAAGGCAACGGACAGAAGGGGAGCAAAAAAATGACGAATACAAAATGGCGTCGTCTCCGGTACATGCCGGTAATGCCCATGGGCGCTGACGGCCGCAGGGTGAGCGGCAGCGCGGAGCATTGCGCGCTGGCGAGGGAAGCGGCCTGCGAAGGCATGGTGCTGCTCAAGAACGAGGGGAAGCTGCTGCCGCTGAAGGCGGGGACAAAGGTGGCTGTGTTCGGCAAGGCACAGGCGGATTACGTCAAGGGCGGCGGCGGCAGCGGCGACGTGACGGTGGCCTATGCCCACAGCCTGCTGGACGGCCTGCGGATGAAGGCGCAGGAGGGGCGGATCAGCCTCTGCGAGCCTTTGAGCGCATATTACGAGGCCTATGTGGAGCAAAAGCGCGCCGGGGGCGCGGAGCCCGGCTGCATGCCGGAGGCTCCGGTTCCTGCGGAGCTGCTGCAGGCAGCCCGCAGGGAGGCGGAGACGGCGATTATCGTCCTGTGCCGATTCTCGCTGGAATCCCGGGACCGCAGGGGCGAACCCGGGGACGGGGACTTCTATCTCAGCCCTCAGGAGGACGCCATGGTACGGGCTGTGCAGGCGGCGTTCCCGCACATTGCGGTGGTGCTGAACACGGGCGGCATGATGGACACCAGCTGGTTCAAGGAGAACTCGGGAATTCAGTCCGCGCTGCTGGCGTGGCAGGGCGGCGTTGAGGGCGGGTATGCCATGGCGGATCTGCTCTGCGGCGACGTATGTCCCTCCGGCAGGCTGACGGATACCTTCGCGGTGGACTTTTCCGCCTATCCCTCCTCGGAAACCTTCAACGAGTCCGAGGATTATGTGGAGTATAACGAGGATATCTTCGTGGGCTACCGCTATTTTGAGACCATTCCCGGCGCGGCGGAGAAGGTGTGCTATCCCTTCGGCTACGGTCTGAGCTACACGAGCTTTGAGATCGGCCCGGTGCAGGCGGAAGCGGAGGTAGAGGGCATTATCCTGCGGGCGGACGTGACCAATACCGGCGCCGTGGCGGGCAAGCAGGTGGTGCAGGTGTACTGTCAGGCTCCGCAGGGCAGGCTGGGCAAGCCTGCACGGGTGCTGACGGGCTTTGCCAAGACGAGGCTTCTGCTCCCGGGCGAAACGGACAGGGTGTGCATCAGCATGCCGCTGCGCAATTTTGCCAGCTATGACGACGAGGGCAAGGTCTGCCGCTCCGCATGGGTGCTGGAGGCGGGCGAGTATCGCTTCCATGTGGGCGAGAACGTGCGGGATTGCCGTCCGGCGGATTTTGTGTACAAGGTGGAGCATGATACGGTGCTGGAGCAGGCGCAGGCCCGCTGTCAGCCCCGGCAGCTGTCCTGGCGGCTGAAGGCAGACGGAACCCATGCGCCGGTAGAGAATATCGAAGCGCTGCCGCCTGTGGATTTTGATATCAGCACCTATCCGGCAGGCCGCGCGCCGGAAAACCTGTGCAATGCGCAGTTCAATACCAAAAATGCAGAGCATTCCCTCCTGGACGTGGCGGAGGGCAGGCTGACGCTGGACGCCTTCATGGATACCCTGACGCTGGAGCAGATGGTGTACATGCTGGGCGGACAGCCCAACCGCGGCGCGGCGGATACCGGCGGAATGGGCGGCGGACTGGCCAGCCACGGCATTCCTTCCGCCATGACGGCGGACGGGCCGGCAGGATTGCGCATCCGGCCGGAATGCGGCGTCACTACCACGGCTTTCCCCTGCTCCACCCAGATGGCCTGCACCTGGAATGAGGAGCTGGTGGAGCGTGTGGGCGCGGCTTCCGGTCTGGAGGTAAAGGAGAACGGCATTGGCATATGGCTGGCTCCGGCGCTGAATATTCACCGCAATCCCCTGTGCGGCCGCAATTTTGAGTACTACTCCGAGGATCCGCTGATCAGCGGCAGGATGGCGGCTGCGGTGGTGCGCGGCGTGCAGAAGCAGGGCGTAGGCACCTCGGTGAAGCATTTTGCCTGCAACAACAAGGAAACCAACCGACTGAACAGCGATTCCCGCCTGTCCGAGCGCGCGCTGCGTGAGATTTACCTGCGCGGCTTTGAGATTGCGGTGAAGCAGGAGAAGCCCCTGACGCTGATGAGCTCCTATAACGTGATCAACGGCGTCCGTGCATCGGAGAACCGGGATCTGCTCACCGGCATCCTCCGCGAGGAGTGGGGCTTTGAGGGCGTGGTCACCTCCGACTGGTGGAACCGTGCTGTGCATTACAGGGAGATTGCCGCGGGCAACGACGTGAAGATGCCCCGGGGCAATCCGGAGCATACGCTGCAGATGATCCGGGAGGGCAAGCTGGACGAAGGCTGCGTGCGCGCCAGCGTCAGGCGGGTGCTGAAGATGCTGCTGCGGCTGGAATAAACAAAAATAAAATTCAGGTCGGTCTGTGTTCATACACAGACCGCCTTTGCTTGCAGCTGATGGGTATATTCCCCGGTTTGACGGGCAGCTGAAGGGAAATATACTCATTTACAAGAAGAAAATTGCATAAATTGTGCTGAAACATACCCAAAACATCTTTACAAAATGAGAAAATGTTTATACAATAGGTATATCGTTTGTAGGAGGTTGTCGTCAGCATGAAAGCAAGCCGTATCCTTGATATGGAAAAATATATTACCGGTCAGGGCTCTGCCTCCATGGAGGAGCTTTGCCAGACGTTCAATGTATCCATCAACACCGTGCGCCGGGACGTGGTGGAGCTGATCCGCCGGGGTACGGTGGAGAAGGTATACGGCGGCGTGACCGCCCGCAAGAGCGATCAGCAGCTGACGCCCTACGAGGAGCGGCGTATCAGCCGGGAGGCGGTGAAGGCCGCCATCGGCCGCAAGGCGGCGGAACTGGTGCAGGACGGCGACATCATCTTTATTGATTCGGGCACCACCACCCTGCAGATGATCGACTGCCTGGCCCAGAAACGCGACCTGACCGTGATCACCAACAACATGGAGGCGGTGATCCGCGCCCTGCCCTACGAGAACATGACGGTGATCGTGCTGCCGGGTCAGCTGAGCCGCAAGACCAATTCCCTTACCGGAGACGATACCGTATCGTCCCTCAGGCGCTACAACATCCGCGCGGCGTTCATGGCCGCGACGGGGCTTTCCGCTCACGGGGCGACCAACTCCAGTCCCCGGGAATATGAGATCAAGCGGGCGGCCATCGCCAACAGCGAGAAGGTTTACCTGCTGGTGAACCAGGAAAAGATCGGCCTGACGGGCCTGATGACCTTCGCTCCGGTCAGCGTCTTTGACGCGGTGGTCACCGACGCCCGCCCCGGCAGCGAAGCTGCGGAGCTATTGCAGAAGGAAAACGTGGAGCTGATTCACAGCGGCAGCTGAAAGGAGATTGACGGCGCATGATTACGCTACCCAGACAGACAAAGCAGCGGCTTGCATTCTGGTATGAGGAACTGGGCAGACATCTGTACAGCCCTGCGGCAGCCATCGCCTTTGAGGGCTTTACCACCTTTGACCGGCTGACGCCTGAGCAGGCGGAGACCATGCCGAAGCGCCCCTTCCCTGCGGGCACAGCATGGGGCGCGTGCTGGGAGTACGGCTGGTTTGCCGCGGACGTGACGGTTCCCGCCTCCTGCGAGGGTCAGCGCGTGGTGTTCTTCTCCGGGCTGGAGGGTGAGCAGCTGGTGTACGTCAACGGTAAGGCGGCGGGCTCCATTGACAAGGAGCACAAGTATGTGGTGCTCACCCGCTGCGCGAAGGCGGGGGAGAGCTTCCATCTGCTCATTGAGAGCTATGCCGGTCATGGCGCGCGGCTGGAGAACTGCGGCCCCTGCCCGCCGGAGCGCAAGGCTGTACCGGCGGTACCGGACTGCCAGTGTCAGGTGAAGGAGAGCTTCGCGGCCCTGTGGCATGAGGACGCCTATCAGCTGTGGATGGACGTAACCACCCTGACGCATCTTTTGCAGGTGCTGCCGGACAGGAGCCTGCGCGCCCAGAAGGTAGCCAGGGCGCTGGTGGATTATACCCACATTGCGGATTTTGAGCTGCCCATGAAGGAACGGCATGAATCCTTCCGCAAGGCCCGGGAGGCGCTGAAGGACGCGCTGGATTGCCATAACGGCTCCACGGCTCCCACGCTGTGGATGGTGGCCAACTCGCATATTGATCTGGCGTGGCTGTGGCCTGCGGAGGAGACCTTCCACAAGACGGCCCGCACCTTCTCCAATCAGCTGGCGCTGATGGAGGAATATCCGGAGTATCGCTTCCTCCTGTGCGAACCTGCGCTGCTGGATATGTGCAGGGAGTATTCGCCGGAGATGTGGAGCCGCGTGAAGGCCGCCTTTGACCGGGGTCAGTTCATGGCCGACGGCGTGTTCTATGTGGAGTGCGATACCAACTTCCCCGGCGGCGAGAGTCTGATCCGCCAGATTGCCTGGGGCAAGAAGTGGTTCCGGGAGAATCTGGGCGTGGACGCGAAGGTGGCGTGGCATCCGGATACCTTCGGCTATTCCGCCGCGCTGCCCCAGCTGCTGCGGGCCTTCGGCGTACCGTATTTCGCCACCCAGAAGCTGCTGCGCGCCGATCCCGAGTGCGAGCGCTTCCCCTATCAGAATTTCGTGTGGGAGGGCATGGACGGCACCGAGATCCTGAGCCTTTCCTACTTCAACAGCAACTCCAAGGTGGATCCTGTGGACTTCCACATGCGCTGGGAGACGCACCGCACCCAGACGGAGGATATCGACACCCTGCTGTATCCCTACGGCTATGGCGACGGCGGCGGCGGTCCTACCCGCGATCAGGTGGAGATGGTGCGCCGCACGGCGGATCTGGAAGGCCTGCCCCGGACGCATCAGGGCACGGTGGAGGGCTTTTTCCGCGAGATGGAGAAGAACCCGCCGAAGAACCGCTGGGTGGGCGAACTGTATCTGGCATGGCACCGTGGCACCTACACGGTGCAGCACCACACCAAGCAGCTGCTGCGCCGGGCCGAACGTGCCGTGCATGACGCAGAGGCGCTTTTGGCCCGCTGCGGAAAGGATCTGCAGGAGCAGTGCGCTGTGCGGCTGCGCAAGGCGTGGGAGATTGTGCTCTTCTGCCAGTTCCATGACGTGGTCAGCGGCGTGGGCATCCGGCGCGTGCGCGAGGAGGCCTTCGAATGGCTGACCCGGGTGATTGCCGACATGGCGGACATGAACGCCATGCTGCGCCGCAGCGTGTTCGGCGTGACGGCGGGGGACGGCTATGTGCTGATCAACACCCTGCCGTGGCAGCGCGACGCATGGGTGGAGCTGCCGGACGGAAGGCTCTGCCATGCCCATCTGCCTGCGGACGGCGCAGTTATGGCGTGCAGCTGTGCACAGCCTGACGACGTATCCGCCGTGAAGACGGCTGACGGCTTCGTGCTGGAGAACCGCTTCATGCGCCTGACGGTGGACGGCGAGGGCCGCATTACCGCCCTCACGGACAAGGAGAACGGTTTGCCGCTGATGGCTCCCGGCATGAAGATGAACGACTGGCGGCTGTACCAGAACGTGGAATCTGTTTATGATGCGTGGGAAATGAGCAGCGACTGGAAGGAGTGCATCCTGCCCGGCGCGATCACCGCCCATGCGGAGCTGACGGAAGCCACGCCCCAGCGCGCGGTGATCACTGTAGAGCGCAGCTTCGGCCAGAGCTCCTCTGTGCAGCGGATCGTGCTGCACGCCTCCAGCCGCCGGGTGGATTTCATCACCCATGTGGACTGGCACGAACATCACAAGCTGCTGAAGACCCACTTCGAGAGCAATATCCTGTGCAGCGAGGCAGTGCATGAGATTCAGTTCGGCCATGTAACCCGGCCCACCCATGATTCCCATGCCTTCGCCTCCGACCGCTATGAGACCTGCAATCAGCGCTTTACCGCGCTGTGCGAGAGCAGCCGCGGCTTTGCGCTGCTCAATGAGAGCAGCTGCGGCGTAAGCACCGGACGGGGCGAGGCCGCGCTGTCCCTGCTGCGTGCGCCGCTGGTGCCGGACGATACCTGCGACCGGGGCGAGCATGACCTGACCTACTCCCTGTATCCCTTCGCCGCTGCCTTTGCGGACAGCGGCGTGGTGCAGGCAGGCTATGAGCTGAACTGCCCGGTGGAGGTTATGCAGGGCAGCTGCGGAGAGACGCGCGGCTTCGGCTGCGAGGGCAGCAGCGTGGTGCTGGAAACCGTGAAGCCTGCCGACGACGGCAACGGCGTGATCCTGCGCCTGTACGAGAGTCAGCGGATGCATGCCGCAGGCTGCGTGACTGCGTCCGGAAAGGGCAGGTGGTACCTGTGCGATATGCCCGAGAGCGTGCAGGGCGAATATCTGGGCGAGGGCGAAAGCGTCACGGCGACGCTCAGACCCTTCGAGGTGCAGACCCTGCGCTTCGTGCCGGAGGCATAAATCAAAAGGAGAGGGACATTCCCTCTCCTTTTGCTGAATTGCTGGGCATGTTTTGGTAAATATGCCCATTTACTCCATTGCGCAGGGCATGCATGTGCGGTACAATAGGGAAAACCGTGCCATGACGGAAGGGGAGAGCGCAAATGAATCAGGAAATGACCATGATGGATTATATCCTGCTCCAGCCGGAGACGCTGCAGGAGATTTTCGACCGCCGGGAGGAGAATCTCCGGGACTTTCTGGCGCTTTATCAGCAGGTGCAGCCGGATCATGTGTATATCGTGGCCAGCGGCAGCAGTTATAACGCATCCTGCGCAGCCAGCGTCTATATGCGCCGTGCGCTGGGCGTGGACGTGACGGTACATTGCCCGTCCCAGATTCCTGCGGTGAACGCGGCCCGTCCGCTGGTGATGGCCGTGTCCCAGGGAGGCGAATCCACCAACACCATTTCGGCGATTCAGGCCATGAAGCAGTACCCGCTCATCGCCGTCACCGGCAGGGACGAATGCACCGTCAACACCCTGTGCGACCGCCGTCTGCCCATGGGCTGCCGGATGGAAACCGTAGGCCCGAAAACCATGGGCTATACGGCTACCATCTTCACCTTCAGCCTGCTGGCGCTGGAGGCGGGGTACCGCAGCGGCAAGGTGGATGAGCAGACTTATGCAGCCCATACCGCCATGTTTGCCGCCGTGCCGGAGCAGGTGAAGGAGAACATCCGGCGCACGAAGGCCTTTACGGAAAAGCATCTGGACGCATTCTGCGCCATGAAGAAGATGGCCTTCACGGGCAAGGGCGTGGGCGCGGAGATGGCGAAGGAAGGCGCGCTGAAGGTGCTGGAGACCCTGCTGGTCCCCGCCATCCATTATGAGTTTGAGGAGTATCTCCATGGCCCGCTGTGTGCCATTGACGGGGAAATGGCGGGCTTCTACATGATCGCGGAGGACGGCGATCGGGAGCGCATGCTGAAGATGGCGCAGGCTCATGACGCCATGAACGGCAGGAGCTACGTCATTGCCGGCGAAAATGCGGAGGACGGCGACCGGGTGCTGAAGCTGCTTACCTCCGGCGATGATGCGACCGTGCCCTTTGAGGTGATCCTGCTGCCGCAGTTTATTTCTTCTGAGGTTCCGGTGAAGCTGGGCACGGTCAACAAGGGCATGAAGCAGTTCAGGGCGTTTGACGATCTGGTCAGGATGAAAGCAAAGCGATAAGGTTGTGATGGTATGAAGTATATCCTGGGTGTGGACAGCGGCGGTACGGCCTTCAAGGTACGGGCCATGAGTCTGGAGGGCGAGGTGCTGGCAGAGTACGAGGGCGTGCCCTGCAGGCACTATCAGCTGGGCGAGGAGGAAACCATCCGTCGTATTGAGCTGAATATGGATGCGGTGCTGGGGCTGTTCGGCGGCAGACGTGAGGACTGCGCCGCCATCGCTGCGGCGGTGAGCGGCATCGACTCGCCAGAGGACGAGGAGATCGTGCATCATATCTATGAGGAGCTGAAGGGCTTCGATTGCCCGATCACCTGCCTCAACGACGGTGAGATGACCCACTATGCCGTCACCGGCGGCGTGGGCGCGCTGGTGATCGCCGGTACGGGCAGCATCGCCTTCGGCAGGAACTCCGCCGGAAAGAGCGCCCGCGTGGGCGGCTGGCTGTTCACCATCCTCAGCGACGAGGGCAGCGGCTCCTATATCACCCGCAAGGCCATGTTCCACTACTCCCGCTTCCTGGACGGCTGCGTGGAGGAAACGCCGCTGATCGGCCTGATCCGCGGCAAGCTGGGCAATCTGGGCCGCAAGGAGCTGATGCTCTTCGCCACGAAGATCGCCACGCCCCCGTGGGATACGCCTTCCCTGTCGGTGGAGGTGAATCAGGCCGCGCTGGACGGCGATCCCTACGCGCTGGAAATCATGAAGGACGCAGCCCGCTGCACCGCCACGCTGGCGGATGAGATCATCCGGCTGCTGAAGCTGGATCAGGAGGAAGAGCTGCGGGTCGGCGTATGGGGCAGCGCGCTGGTGAAGAGCAAGCTGCACATGCAGTACTTCACGGAAAACGTGAAGGCAAAGTACCCTGGGGCGAAGATCATCCTGCCGGAGAAGGACGCCTGCGACGGCGCGTGCATGATGGCGCTGGACAAGGCAAGGAGCGCCGCACTTTGATACGGCAGCGTTCAGGCTGCAGGAACGGAAAAAATCCGCTGCATGTAATATGCAGCGGATTTTTTCGTTTGGTGTTGCTTACTCGCCGTCGGCAGACTGCAATCGTATCGACCGGCTTTGCCGGTCGGGCGGGTCGTTTTCAGCTTTGCTGAAAACATGCCTTACACGAAGGAGCGTCCGGGAGCCGCAAAGCGGCGACCAGCGACGGAGTGCAGACTCATTGAAAAACTTGCCTGCAAGTTTTTCAATGACACGCTCAGCGTGCCTCCGTCAGCATCAGGAAGGCCAGACCCTGACCGTAGGCGGTGGGCTCGATGGGAATGTTGCGGTAGAAGTCCAGATCCCAGCCCATGGGCGTGCCGTAGCTGACGTTAAGCACGGTGCCGTCCTCGGCTACCTGCGCCACCACGCCGTCCAGCGCCTTCTGTGCGCTCTCACGGCAGCTCTCGTCCAGCAGGCCCAGACGCACGCCCTTGAGCAGGCCGTAGGCGATGGCTGCGCTGGCGGAGGTTTCCAGATAGCTGTCCTCATGATCCAGCAGCGTGTGCCACAGACCGGTCTCCTTGTCTTGCAGCTCGACGAGCTTCAGGCACTGCTCCTTCCAGGAACCCAGAATGAAACGCTTCACGCAGTCGTTGGTGTCGGGGTCTTCGTTCAGCCATTCCACAAAGTCCACCGCGCCCACCGTGTACCAGCTGTTGCCGCGGGCCCAGAAAGCCTCGCCGAAGTGATGGCGGCCTTCGAAGCAGAAGCCGTGGAACCACAGTCCGGTCTTCTGGGAGTGCAGGTACTTGATGTGCAGCAGGAACTGGTACTTTGCTTCCTCGCGCCATTCCTTCACGTCCAGCGCAAGGCCTGCACGGTAGAGGAACAGCACGGTCATGAACAGGGTGTCGTCCCACAGCTGGCCCTCGTTGATATCGTGGGTGGTGATGTGCTGGAAGCCGCCCTCCTCCGTGCGGGGAAGGCCGGTCATGACCCATTCGGCCCAGTCGCGGATCAGGGGCAGATACCGCTCATCCTTCGTCTCTTCATAGAGCATGGTCATGCCCAGCATGGGAGCGGTGGTGTTGATGTTGCGCACCGGCAGTCCGCGCTCCAGGTGCAGGGCATACCAGTCCTTGATGTCCTTGAGGGTCTTTTCGTCGCGGGTGGCCTGATAGATCTTCATCATGGCGTACACAGCCACGCCCTGGGGCCACTCCCAGGTGGAAAGGTTCATGTGATCCTCGGGATTGCCGGCGCCGCCGGCGGTGGTGGCAACCAGTCGGCTCATGACCAGCTGGGCGATTTCCTGATAATTCATAGCGGGCCTCCTTGCGGGCGTTATTTGACGAGTTCCAGCGTCATGTCAAAGGACATCTGCTTGGTTTCGGGGATGCGGGCGCGGGAGAGGTAGCAGACCTTGAGTACATTGTCATTGCGGCCCTTTTCAAGGAAGAATTCGGGCGCACGGGACTGCATGTGCAGGTTCAGGCAGGGGAGTTTCCACAGATCGGCGGTGATCCTGGCGGTATTGCACACGTCGGGGTACTCGATCTCGAAGAACAGCTTCACGTCCCGGTTGACGGCGAAATCCACGTCCAGGGTCAGGTGCTGACGGTCGGCTACACCGTTGAAGTACACGGTGTGCAGATGGTTCATATCCCCGTCGGGGGTGGAGCGCAGCACCTTGATGGTGCCGATGCCCTTTTCGCCGCGCCAGAAGGCGACCAGCGGGTGCAGCTGATGACTGGGGTTCTCGCTGCCGGCCATGGCGCCGGTCATCATGTCGGGGGAGATCCAGGCGGTGGCGGTACACAGGGCGTTGTTGTTGTCGGGATCGCCGCGCTCGGACAGCTCGCGGAACTGGCGGGTGAGCACCACGTCTTCCTTGGGCTCGAAGACGGCCTTCTTTGCGGATTCGGGCATCAGGATATCGCCGAAGACCAGCAGCAGGTCGCCGTCGCTCTCAATATTGAAGGGATGCTCGGGATACTTTTCCTCGCCCAGCGCCATGTGCAGCAGAGAGGGAAAGTTGGTGTGGATCTTCATATCCAGCTCGTAGGCGCGGGAGTAGGGGCCGCAGAAGGTCTGCATGGCGGGGTTGTAGAAGGCCATCATGTCCTCCCAGATGCCCTCCTCCATGATGGTTCCCAGCTCGCGTAGACGCTCGCAGGAGCCGTAGCGCCGCCAGAAGCCCAGCGTGGCCAGATCCACGCCGCAGTAGGTGGGGGAGTTGAACTCCGCAGCAGAATGATGGGCCAGATACTGCCCCACCACCATTTCGGCGTACTCCAGCGCGTACTCACGGTACTCGGGGATATCGAAGCGCACGCCGAAGAAGTCCAGCAGGAACACATGCATGCACTGCACGTTGGTGTTCAGCGGGGTGAAGTTGCTCCTGCTGCGGTAGATGCAGGCCTCCATGGCCCGCAGACAGCTCTTCTTCAGGTTCTCCACGCACTGGGAAGAGAGCTTGTCGGAGAAGTATTCCATCAGCATGGCCATGCTGATGATGATGAACTCGCGGTAGTTGGGATCATAGCAGGACCAGACCACGGGATAGGTCTCCAGCACGGAGCGGCCCAGCAGCTGCTCAATCTTCAGGGACAGGGGGGCCAGCTGGGGATCGTCCTCCATGTTGAGGCGGAACTGATTGACCACCCGCTCGTAGAACAGGTCGGTCAGATAGCGGCCGTACACGCCCAGACGCTTGTGATCCAGCGCGCCGGGGACACACACGGGGTTGTGATCGTTGCGGAAGGCGCCGTGATAGATTTCCTCTGGCGCGTCGTACTGCTGGGCGATGACGGCGTTGCAGATCTTCTCCGCCTCCTGCGCGCAGCCCTCCTCGTCCAGCAGCATCAAGCCAAGGGCGTAGTACATGCTGGAACGGTTGGAGTAGAATACGCGCTCGCCGTGGCGCCGGGCGATGCGGCCGGCCTGGGGATCATACTTGGGGCGGAGATTCTCCATGGCCTGAAGCACCAGCGTCTGGCCTTCGCGGCTCAGGGTATGAAAGTAGCTGCTGTACATACGGATCCTCCCTATGTGTGATTTCAGCTGTTTTGCAATCGTCACTCGTTCGCGTCCAGTATAGGCTTTTCCACGTCAAATTTCAAGACGAAGGTGCAGAAAATTACCGTCACGGCGGCGGAGAGGATGCCGCCGGCGAGGAACAGCGGCCGGATACCCACAAGATCTGCCAGGAAGCCGCCCAGATAGGAGGAGATGAGGATGCTCACCACGTTCTGGATGGTGGCGGACAGGGTTTGTACGGAGGTCTTGAGCTGGGGCGCCACCATGCGGCTGAGCAGCAGACTGTAGGTGATGGTCTCCAGAATGTTGATGAAGTTGAGGCAGTATACGCCAAAGAGCGTGGCGGTGTTCTGCGCAAGGAAGCACACAAACCACCGGATGGAGGTAACGATGCCCAGGATGAAGAGCATCCGGCGGGCGCCCAGCTTCTTGAGGAACCGGTCGGCCATAAAGAGGAAGGGAATCTCTACCGCAGCGGCGACGGACAGCATGGTGCCGTACAGCTGGTTGGAGCCGCCCATATCGTCGGTGAAGTAGATGCCGAAATAATTGCGGCAGATGCTGTTGGACACGCCCAGAAGGATCTGGAAGAGCATCAGCGTCAGAATGGGACGGCTCCGCAGCAGCGTCAGGGGAGAGATCCGCTTGCCCTCGCTGCGGCGGTTGTAGCCCTTCATGGTGGGCATGAGGAAGATCAGCAGGACGTTGACAAGGCACACGCCGCTGTAAAGGAAGAAGGTTTTCTCCACACCCTGCTCCTGGGCGGATACCACGCCTACCAGCGACATCATCAGCGCGTAGCCCACAGCGCCCATCATGCGGATGGGGCCGTAGGGCCGGCCGGAGCGCTCGGAGAATTCCACGGACATGGTGGTATTCAGCGGATGCTGGAAATTGCGGAAGATGGTGTACAGCACATAGATCACAAGGATGTATGCGGCGCTCTTGCTGACGAGGATCAGCGGATAGAGCACGGCGGTCAGGATAACCAGCAGCTGCAGGATGCGGTTCTTGGAGGGCGCGCTGTCCGTCAGCACGCCGAAGAAGGGCTGGAAGATCAGCGCTACAAGGCTGGCCGTGCCGGTGATGGTGCCGATCATGGTCTTGTTCAGGCCGATATCGTTCAGATAGATCTGGAAATAGCTGCCCGTGGTGTCCATCATGAAGAACACAAGATTGAACAGCAGGAAGGATACATAGGGCGGCACGGAGAGCTTCCTGCGAGGCTGCGCAGTCAAAGAGATCACTCCTTTTTCAGTTCGGCACGGGAGGGCAAATTATGGTAAACTTTTGATTATGTTAGCACAGCCCGGACAGATGTGTCAATAGGAATATCTTCCAACTCTGCAGGAAAAAGCCGGGAGACGGATGCCATTGTGCATGAGAGCCGGGGGAGGATGTTGGCGAAACTGCCCAAAAGAAAAGCAAATAAAATTCATGTGCCGGACGAAATCACACGGGAAAAGCTGGAGCCGGACAGGAAAAAACAGGAGGAAATGGACAAGTTTTGCTCAAATTGCTCAAAAAGCCCCTTGACAAACGCCTCTCCCTCGACTATAGTAATTATATGGTTTTCGTTCGGGTTCCACAATTTTGTGCGCCCTTTTTTAGACTTGGGCACAGTGGAAACGTCAGCAATTGCTTCTGTTATGCTTATTTATATACAAGAAGGAAGTGGAAAACCGTGCTGCACCTGCAGGAACTGACCCGGATTTATGATCAGATGGCGGAGAAAATGCTTGACCGACAGCTGCTTGAGCCGGAGGATCCGCGTTTCGGCGCTTTCATGCTCTTCGGGTATCATACCGATTCCCGCGGCGTGGGCGGAAACATGGCGCAGCTGGCCGTGGCGTATCTCAATCCCCACGGCAGGCTGTATCTGGATGAAAAGGTAAAGACGGCGCTGCAGAATGCCTTCTGCTATATGTTCCGTCACCTGCGGCCGGACGGCTGTATTGACCTGTCCGCCTGCAACTTTGCCTCCCCGCCGGATACCGGCTTTATGGTCAACGCCCTGCTGCAGGCATGGCGGCTGCTGGAGAAGTACAATCCTCCGCAGGCGCAGTGGCTGCGCGAGCCCCTGCTGCGGCTGATGACCAAATGCTCCGAGGGTATCGCCCGGGGCGGCTTCCACACCCCCAATCACCGCTGGGTCATTGCTTCCTGCCTCAAGCAGATGGCGAAGGTCGCGGACCGTCCGGAGTTCTCCGAGCGGGCGGATCAGTACCTGTTCGAGGGTCTGGACGTGGATGAGGACGGCGAGTTCGCCGAGCGCAGCGTGGCGGGCTACAACAAGGTCAACGACAACGCCATGATCCTGCTCTACCTGGCTACCGGGGAGCAGCGCTTCCTGGATGCGGCGCGGGCCAATCTGGAACTGATGCTCAAGTTCCTGGAGCCGGACAATTCCCTTTTCACCAACAACTCCACCCGCCAGGACCGCGGCACCAAGGCCTATCCCGGCGGCTACTATATCCTGTATCTGCTGCTGGGCTATCTGACCGGAGAGCCCCGCTACGGCGCGCTGGCGGAGTATTGCTACCAGTGCGCGAAGTCTCCCATGGAGATGAGCATGGCCCTGCCGTGGCTGCTGCTCTATGACGATCTGGACGGCTATGGCGCGGATGCGCCGCTGGACCGCAGCGCCTTTGAAAACTACGACAAGTACCTGCGCGGCTCCCGCATCGCCCGTATGCGCCGGGGGGACAAGTCCCTCACCGTGATTGAGGACAAGGCCAACTTCCTCTACTTCCAGCACGGGGCGACGCCCATGTACATGGTCATCTACTCCAATATCTGCGACAAGCGCAACTTCATGCCCCAGTCCATCGAGCCCATTGAGAACGGCTACCGCATGAAGGCTCACGCAGACAGCTGGTACTACCTGCCCTTCTATCCCGAGAAGCCCGACACCACCGACTGGTGGAAGATGGATAACCCCAACACCCGCAGGCGCTTCCAGGAGACGCCGCTGGATACCACGGTGGAGGCCGTGATGACCGACGACGGCGTGGACGTGCACATCCGCACCGAGGGCATCGACACCCTGCCCCTGCGCGTGGAGCTGGGCTTCCCGGAGGGCTGCATGCTCCGCCACGACAGCTTCCTCATGGAAGGCAAGGGCGGACAGAGCCTCATCCTCGCCGACGGCACGCTGGAGGTTACCGGCCCCTCCGGCGACGTGATTACCGTTTCTCCCGGCTTTGCGGAGCATGGCAACATGCGCCGGGCCGAGATGGGCGGCGCTTTCGCCCAGAGCGACAAGCACTTTACCGTGTATCTGACGGCGTATACGCCTGTCGATAAAGTTCTTCACTTCAGCACCCGTCCTTTCCTTAAAAAGGATCTGCTGCCGTGGGAGAAGCAAAAGGAGGAAATGTGACATGACAACCAAAACCCCGGTCGTGAACGCGCCTTCGAAGCTGAAGGTACTGGCTCGCCAGTATTGGAAGTACCGCGGCCTGATGATGATCATGATCCCCAGCGTGATCATGCTGATCATCTTCAAGTACGTGCCCATGTACGGCGTGACCATTGCCTTTAAGGACTTCAAGCTCCGCAAGGGCATCCTCGGAAGCCCCTGGGTCGGCTTTGACGTGTTTGAGAAGGTTTTCGCCATGCCCGTGTTCTGGACGGCGTTCAAGAATACGGCCATTCTGGGCGGCATGAACCTGCTGGTAGGCTTCCCGCTGCCCATCCTGCTGGCGCTGCTGCTGAACGAAATCCGCAACGAGCGCTACAAGAAGGTTCTGCAGACCGTGTCCTACCTGCCTCACTTTGTGAGCTGGATCACCCTGTCCGGTCTGTTCATTCAGCTGCTGTCTCCCTCTACCGGCCCTGTGGCGGCTATCTGGCGTCTGTTCGGCGCAGAGCCGTACTACTTCATGGGCGAGGTTGATACCTTCCGCTGGGTGCTGGTGGTCACCAACGCCTGGAAGGGCGTGGGCTGGGGCTCCGTCGTGTATCTGGCAGCCCTCTCCGGCGTGGATCAGGAAATGTACGAGGCTGCGCTGATCGATGGCGCTACCCGCTTCCAGCGCGTGTGGTACATCACCCTGCCCTCCATCATGCCCACCGTCACCATCATGCTGATCATGCGCGCAGGCTCCGTGCTGTCCGATAACTTCGACCAGATCTACAACATGTCCAACGCCGCCATGTACAAGGTGGCCAACGTGCTGGGCGTGTACACCTACGAGCTGGGCCTGAAGAACATGAAGTACGCCGAGTCCACCGCTGTGTCCCTGTTCCTGAACGTCATTAACTTCGCGCTGGTGATCCTGACCAACACCGTGTCCAAGCGCGTGAATGACTACGGCATCTGGTAAGAAAGGAGTAGAGAATCATGAGTAAGAAAACTCCCGCTATGGGCCAGATGAAGATCAAGCAGACCTTCGGCGAGCGCGCCTTTGACGTGTTCAACTGTGTGTTCCTGGGCCTTCTGTGCTTCACGTTCATCTATCCCTTCTGGTACCTGTTCGCCGTGTCCATCGCCGACGCAGAGAAGCAGGCCATGTCCGCCATCTACTTCCTGCCCAGCTACTTCTCTCTGGATTCCTATCAGAACGTGCTGTCCTCCATCTATGTGTGGTACGGCTTCCTGTGGTCCATCATCCGTACTGTGCTGGGTACTGTGATCGCGGTTCTGTTCAGCTATCACTACGCTTACGCCCTGTCCAAGCGCTACCTGCCCAACCGCGGCTTCTGGACCACCATCCTGGTCATCACCATGTTCTTCGGCGGCGGTCTGGTGCCCGAGTACCTGCTGGTCCGCAATCTGGGCCTGCGCAATACCATCTGGGCTCTGGTGCTGCCCGGCGCGATTTCCGCCTACAACATCACCATCATGCGTAACTTCCTGATGGCCATGCCCGAGTCTCTGGAAGAGTCCGCCCGCATCGACGGCGCGAAGGACCTGACCATCCTGTACCGCATCATCTTCCCCCTGTCCATGCCCATCATCGCCACCGTTGGTCTGTGGACCGCCGTTGGCCACTGGAATGCCTGGTTCGACTCCATGATCTACATCACAGATCCCGAGCGCCAGGTGCTGCAGGTTACCCTGCGCCGTATCGTGCTGGAAGGCACCAACCAGCTGGTTGCCATGTACGGTGAAGACGTGACCGCCAAGCAGACCAGCGAGACCATCAAGGCTGCTGTGACCATGGTGACCGCTCTGCCCATCCTGATGGTGTA
>JAFURI010000027.1 GCA_017471885.1 Clostridia bacterium
CAGTTTAAGGCAATTGTGGCAGGAGTTTTTCTTCGGAATATCATCCTTTTTGTGCAGGTTTTTCTGCCGCAGCAGAAACGGAAGCCGGACGGCAGGGCTGTTTGACGAACAATTAACGGTATGCTATACTGAACGTGATCTGCATGCGGCTGATCAAAAAGACGGGTTTGACGGAGGTGTTGTGATGTATACGCTTGATCTGCGCCGTACTGCTCCCAAGGAGATTTATCCGCTGGGAGACAGGTTCAGCGGAGAAAGCCCGGACGGCAGGAAAATCAGCTTTACCAACTATGCCATGATGGCTGGCGGCGGGAGCGCTGCGGGCAGCAGGCCGTTCTTCGGGATCAGCGGCGAAATGCACTTCTGCCGCGTAGCTCCCGATCAGTGGGAAGATGCGGTGCTGAAGATGAAGGCTGGCGGCGTCAATATTGTCAGCACCTATGTGTTCTGGATCGTTCACGAGGAGGAGGAGGGCGTATTCCGCTTTGACGGCTGCAGGGACGTGCGGCGCTTCCTTGAAATCTGCGAGAAGCACGGCATGATGGTGATTATGCGCATCGGCCCGTTCTGCCACGGCGAATTCCGCAACGGCGGCCTGCCGGACTGGCTCTACGGCAAACCGTATGACGTGCGCGAGGATAATCCGGACTTCCTGGAGGCTGTACGCAGGTTTTTCCGCGTCCTTCACGGGCAGATGGACGGGCATTATTTCGCCCAGGGCGGATGCATCGTCGCCGCGCAGATCGAAAACGAGTACCAGCATTCCTCCGCGCCGTGGGAGATTACGACCGGCGTGTCCTCCGAGTGGGTCAACGGCGGCCGCTCCGGCGAAAGGTACATGCTGGCGCTCAAGCGGATCATGCAGGAGGAGGGCATTGTCACGCCCTTCTATACCACCACAGCCTGGGGCGGAGCCGTTACTCCCGTGGAGGAGGCGCTGCCGCTGTGGGGAGGTTATTCCTATCAGCCGTGGATCTTCTACAACAGGACGGGCGAGCATCCCGCTACGCCGGAGTATATCTACCGCGATAACCACAACAACGCCAATCCGAAAACCTATAACTTTGAGCCGGCCTATCCTCCGGAGTCCCGGCCCTACGCCTGCTGCGAGATGATGGGCGGCATGATGTGCTCCTACAACTATCGCTTCCGTATGGACATGCGCGCCATCGACGCGCTGGCCAACACCAAGCTGGGCAGCGGCTGCAATATGCTGGGCTACTACATGTACAAGGGCGGCACCAATCCTACGGGCCTGCGCACGCCCTATCTGAACGAAGGTCAGGTCAGCAAGCGCAGCTATGATTATCAGGCGGCGCTGGGCGAGTTCGGTCAGGTGCGGGAAAGCTACGGCCGCCTCAAGGCGCTGCACCTGTTCTGCCAGAGCTTTGCAGACATGCTGGCGGAGGCGAAAACCGTCCTGCCGGAGCATATGCACAGCCTTCAGCCGGAGGATCTTGCTCCGTTGCGGTACTGTGTGCGCGTCAAGGGCGATACAGGCTTCCTGTTTGTGAACAATTTCCAGGATCACATCGCCATGGTGGATCGCAGGGATGAAACCGTCGCGTTGGCGCTGCCCGGCGGCAGCGTGACCTTCCGCTTCTCCATCGCGGCGGGCGAGAATGCCGTGCTGCCCTTCGGCGTAATGCTGGGGAACGTGCGTCTGGACTGGGCAACCGCCATGCCCATGACGCATATCGGCGACACATGGTTCTTCATGGCTCCGGATGGCATGAAGCCGGTCTACGCCGTCGGCGGACGCGAGTATGCACCGGAGGCAGGCGAAATCCTGCATGTAAATGGCCTGACCATCGTCACCCTGACCCGCAGCGAGGCAAATCAGTTCTACCTGCTGGGCGGCAGGGCGTACCTTTGCGACAAGCCTCTTCTGCTGGACGGCGATACGCTGAAGTCGGAAACCGACGACGGCTGCGTCACCATTCGCGAGTGGCAGGACGACGCATGGCAGACACGCACCCTTGGCGAAAAACGCGAACCGGTACAGGCAGCCTTCCGTCAAGTTGGCATCGGGCGCTATGTGGTGGACGTGCCGCAGGAGCTGCTGCGGGGCCGCAAGCAGGTGCTGCTGCGGATGAACTATGCCGGCGATATCGGCCATGCTTTCGTAAACGGGCGGATGATCAGCGACAACTTCTGCAACGGCGCGGCGTGGGACGTACGTCTGGACTGCTATGCGGACGAGCTGGCAGCCTCCCCGCTGACCGTCTACATCACCCCCACCAAGGAGCATGTGGTGGTGGACGTGTCCTCCGCGATGGCGGGCCGCATGGAGAAGGCCAGCGGCCTGGTAGCTGAGCTGCTGGATGCGGCGCTGATCCCGGTGGATGAAATCATGCTGTAAGCGAAAAAACCCCTTCCGGCGGAGTGCCTGCCGGAAGGGGTTTTTCTTTATGCGTTTACGTCATGCAGGGCGATGATCTCCCGGCGGCTGCAGCTGCGGGGCGTGATGTCGATATCCTCCAGCTTTAGTCCGTCCACATGGCGGACCCAGAGGCCGCAGGCGTCCACGTCGCCGTGGGCGTTGCTCTCGGGATAATCGTAGAGGAACTCCGGGACGTATTCCGGCACGTTCACATACTCCGGATTATCGCGATACGCCACGCGGAACCCCCGGAGGGTCACGTTCTCCACGGGGCGGCGAACCTTTTCGCCGTTGATTTTGCCCGTCTCAAAACCGGTGATGATGCTGGGCACTTCTGCTTCCGCCGCACTGATCTGCTCAATCAGGATTCCGCGGATGCTGCCGCCCCAGTAGCGGTTCGCGCCCACCTCGTCCGTATAGGGATCGCCGTAGCGGTTGCGCATGTTCAGGCAGATATAGAGGGGTGCGCAGACCTTGTCCATGGTGATGCGGCGGATGGTCACGTCGGACAGATGAGTGCCGTCGCAGGACTCCAGCGAGATGCCGCTGACCGTGCCGGGATAGATATCCGGCATGCAGAAATGGCAGTCCTCCACCAGCACGCGGCTGATGTCGTGACAGGTTTCCGTACCGATCTTGAAGGCGCTCATCACCGTGGTGACGGTGCAGTCCTTTACATGCACGTCCGACATGGTCCGGAGGGTGTGGGCGGGATTCTTCAGCACGATGCCGTCGTCTGCGCAGGAAATAAAGCAGTGGTCAATCAGCACGTCGCTGCTGCCGGTAACGTCCACGCCGTCGGTGTTGGCCACATGACGGTTGTCGTCGATGACCACGTTGCGCACGGTGATATCCCGGCTGCATTCCAGATTCAGCGTCCAGGCCATGGAGGCGTGGAGGATGATATTCTCAAACCGCACATGCCTGCTCTCCTGCACCCGGATAAAGAAGCCGGGACGCTTCAGATCAGGCTGACCCTCGCCGTACTTGTCTTCCGCATAGCGGATGCGCTGCCGGTAATGATAGCGCAAGGTACCGGGGACGTTGTTGATCTCCCGCGCCTGATCCCGCCGGGGGAGCGCTGTGACAGGGAACGGCGTGAGGCTGGGCTTCTGCCGGGGCTCATACACATACCACTCGCCGCTGCCGCTGATGCGTCCGCCGCCGGTGACGGTTACGTTCTGCGCATGGGCGATCAGCAGGAAGCCGTCCGCGCCGTGCTCGTTGCCCTCAGCGCCGCCGGACTGCTCCATGTGCGCCATGTTCCGGGAGGCGACGATTTCCGCATCCCCCGCCACAAACAGCGTGGTGTTGGAGGGCAGGCTGAACGCGCCCGTCCAGTAGGAGCCGCCGCTTACCAGAATGGTGCCGCCGCCGGCAGCCTCGCAGGCCCGCGCCGCCGCACGGAAGGCGTCCGTGTTCAGGAGATACTTCTCCGGCACCGCGCCGAAGCGGCGGATATCAAATACGTTATCGCCTTCGGGCAGGGGCTGGCGGGGATCGATATACTCCCCGAAGGGCAGCGCCTCATAATAATCGCCGGGGTAGATATGCCCCAGCTGCGGATAGCTGGGCTGATCGTACGTCTTCTGCATGGCAAAGTTCTCCTTTCTGCGTTGAAAGACGGTTACCGGATTTTATTCAGCACAAACATCCTGACTTCCTGCGGCACAAGGTGCTGATGGAAGGAAAAATGTTCCGTTACGCTGCAGCTCTCGGCAGGGCGGCTGCTTTGCTTCAGCCAAGCGATTTCTTGCTGCGTGGGATACTTCGGCGCGCCGATATCCACCCAGTTGTGCAGCGCGGAGGAATCGCGGTCCAGCCGATAAACCGTCTGCCGGTAGGTTCCCTGCAGCTCCAGCTCCAGATCCACCGTCGCAAGCCGGTTCTCAAACACGCTGTCCCGGGAGGTTTCCGTCAGGTCGCTGCGGTCGCCTCTGGCAAAGTTTTCACGGTAATAACAGTAGTTGTACAGGATGATCTGGAAATCCTCGCCGCTGCGGGTGATGACGACGTGATCATCTGCCTGGACAACCTCGTCGCCCAGCTTATTCAGCAGCCAGTATGCCCAGTAGGAGGGCTTCTTCACACCGTCTGCATTCATCAGGCCGAAACCGCCGTGGAAGGGGCTCTTTCCGGGGCCGTTTTCTTCAAACACGTCGGTGAACGTCCAGAAGCCCAGACTGTCCGCCTTACCGAAGTTGTGGGCAACGTTGTAAATGATATAGGGAGCCATGAAGGGCGTATCGTGGATCAGATCGCGGGGGCTGGGAGAGGAATTCCACTCCGTCAGATGAATCTCCGCATTGGCATAGGGCGATGCATCCACGATGCTGCGGATATGGTCCATATGCTCAATTGTGGATTCCTTTTTCATGTAGCCCATGCGCTGCATGCCCTTGGTATCCAGCGGCCAGTAGGTGGGATAGGGATGCGCGGAGAAGAAGTCCACCGGCAGATCTTCGGAGGCGCAGAAGTCGATGAAGGCCTTCAGATAGCCCAGGCCTTCGCGGAAATCAGCGCCGCTGGTAGAGGGACCGCCCACGCGGTAATCTGCACAGACGGATTTCACCGCCGCCACAGTACTGCGGTAAAGGCGGAAGTAATCCTCCTGTGTTCCTTGGAAGAAGGAAGACAGGTTGGGCTCGTTCCACACCTCAAAGTACCAGGTTTTGACTTCCTCTATGCCGTAGCGCTCCGTCAGATGGAGCACGGTGGAGCGGACCAGATAGCGCCATTTGTCGTAATTCGTGGGAGGGCAGCCGTTAGCTTGCCACCAGAAGGTGGTGTTGGGAACGGTAGCAAGCTGCACAGGCATGAAGCCCAGCTCCACAAAGGGCTTGATGTTCACCGACAGCAGGAAGTCGAACAGCTTGTCAATATAGCCGAACCATAGCACAGGCTCGCCGTTCCCGTCCTCGTCGTACACAGCCATATCGTCATGGAACAGACCGTGGAATCGGACGTAATCAAAACCGATTTCCTGCTGCAGTTCACGCAGTTGCTCTTGAAAATCTGCATGCAGTCCCTCCCGGGCACGGCCGAAGGTAATGCATCTGGTATAGTAGCGATCGTTGCGCATGGCGTTCCGTCCTTTCATGATAGAAGATTTCGCTTGCATCATAGCATAGATGATGATATCATCAAAGGACAAAAACCGGATGTTTTATGACAAAATATGATATGCAGGAGGAAATGATGGATTATTATGTGGAATCGCTGACGCACAGCAGCGTGAGCATCCATGGGCATGATCTGAACTACCCGCCTCACCTGCACAGGGAAGCGGAGATAGTCACCGTTATCAGCGGAGAAATAATCCTGAATGTCGGCGGCTCGCGGTACGGGCTTCAGCCCGGTGACAGCGCACTGATTCAGCCGGAGAGCATCCATGGCTACCAGTCCTGTGGATGCCATTGTTTGCTGACGATTTTTGATCCGTCGCTGGTACCGTCCATGCACCGGGCGATGCACGGCGGGACGTATGAATCCCTCGTGTGGCGCGGCGTTAGTGCAGAATACCTCCATGCAGCGAACTGTCTGGCAGAGTTGAATATCAGCACGGATCCGCAGACGCTGATTAAGGGGTATCTGTACGTCATGACCACGCTGCTGACAGCGCAGCTTCCTCCCTGTCAGAGGCAGCCGGCGGCTTATGACGGCTTCCGCCGCATCCTTCAGTATGTGAATGAGCAGTATGATCAGCCATTGACCATCCGCGAGGCGGCGCGGCGCTTCGGCGTAT
The DNA here is from genome assembly GCA_017471885.1 of Clostridia bacterium. Classification (GTDB taxonomy): domain Bacteria; phylum Bacillota; class Clostridia; order Christensenellales; family Aristaeellaceae; genus UBA11524. The sequence continues at coordinate 6,129 of JAFURI010000027.1, forward strand.
CCTACGAGCATCTGAGCAGACTGTACCGGGAGCGGACGGGGCTGACCTTTTCAGAGCATGTACGCATGCTGCGTATGAACAAGGCAAAAAGGCTCTTGCAGGAAACGGACATGACTGTTTATGACGTGGCTGTCCGGTGCGGTTACAGCAGCGAGCGCAGCTTCTACCGGGCCTTTCGCGCAGAGACGGGCAAAAGCCCTCGGCAGTACCGGAGCAGCGGGCAGCAGAGCGGCTGATCAGCGGTACTGCCAGCTGATCAGATCGTCGCTCCAGGCCAGGCCAAGGCTGGCGCAGAAGGGGAATGCGTCGGGCGTGTCGCCGTTGAAGAACATCAGGTATTTGCCCACGCCGGGCTCGCTGCGCCCGTCCAGCACGAAGCCTGCGGTGAGCCGCGCGGCCGCCCAGGGCCAGCCGGCCTGTCCCAGCGTCAGGGGAGCTTCCCTCTGGAAGGTGATAAAATCCTTTGTTTTCAGGCAGCCGACGCCGTTCTCCGGGGAATTGTAGATGCGGTAGCCCTCCTCTGTGGGCAGTACGCACACATTTTCGCCGCACTCCACATAGCCCTCGTAGCGGTAATGCTTCAAATCGACGGTGGAGGAATAGGACATGTATTCCACCGGATAGCCGGATTCCGTCCGGCGGGCAGGAGCGTTCTTCGGCGGCTGCTTGTAAAAGACCAGATACCGCCCCGGCTGTCTCATATCCTCTGTCAGGTAGGGGTCGATCATCCGGCCCATGTCCGCTTCGGATACCTCGTCCCCGTGAACGCGCATCAGCTCCGGTTCGCTCCAGTGGAGCAGATCGCGGCTGCGGATCAGGTAAATGCGGCTGAGCTGGTTGCCGCACACCTTGCCCGGCGCGTTGTCGAAGGTGGGATAGGTCTGGATGCACATAACGAATTCATCACCCTGACGGATGATGCAGCCCGGGCTGGAATAATTGACGCGCCGGTCAGCCTCCGTCAGCAGATACGGCCCGCGCCAGTGGATCAGATCCTCGCTGATGCTCAGGCCCAGCCGGAAATACGTCCAGCCATCCCCGCCCTTTTCCACGTGCGAATAAAAGCAGTAGACGCTGCCGTTGTGGAATATGGCTGCCGGGTCACGAAAGCCGACACGGTCGCTGCAGGGGATGATCTCCGACGAGCGGATGGCGGAAAAATCGACCTTCATGGGAAAACCCTCCTATACAGAGAATGGTCGCTTCCATTATATACCAGAACAGGTGCGGTGTAAAGAAAGAGCCGGTCAGCGACAGCTGACCGGCTCTTTGGTTCATGCAGTAAGGAAAGCAGCGGAGAATCAGGGCAGATACTCCTGAAACACCTGCCGCAGATGCCGCTCGCGGGCGGAATCAAACACGCTCATATGCTCTGTGCGGCGGACGGGATGGATGCCCGTCATCAGGCCGGATTTGGACAGGAAGGCGATTTCCACTTCCATGCCCTGCAGATCGGCAAAGGCGGTTTCCAGCCCCTTGGCAGCGGTGAAGAGATAACGGCGGCCCTGTTCGTCCACCAGCGTATAGCGGGAACGGGAGGACAGACCCAGCCGGGCCAGCAGGGAGGGCGCCTGCAGCTCCACGCCCTGCAGGAAGATGGTGCGCACCAGCATATTGCCGCTCAGCTTGTCCATCAGGCTGGCGGGCAGATAGCGCAGCGCGGGAATTTCCAGCGCTACAGCGGCCAGCAGCGGGAAAATCAGCCCCCACAGGTAGCCGCGGGTAGCCAGACGCACCGCCACGAAGATGATCAGCAGCAGGCCGGTCACGCCCAGCAGCATCTGCCACGAGTCACGCATGTACAGCCCGGCCACGCGCTTGTAGCCGCGATCCAGCGGCACAGGGCAGTCCTGCACCGGGGGAATGACCGGCTGTGCGCCGGTAGGCTGGAAGGGATATCCCTCCTGCTGCGGCATGCCGGGCGCGCCCTGCTGCACAGGGGGCTGGGGCATGGGCTGCTGCATGGGGGGCTGGGGCATGGGCTGCTGATAACGCATGGATCATTCCTCCTCGCGGGCGTATCCATCATTCTGGCCGGATCGGACGCAGCCTATTCCGGCAGAGGGAATCAATATCGTTCTACAGATAGGACGGCTGACAGAGGTGTTTTTATCCACAAATAACGTATTATTTGTAATTTCTGTCATGAAATGCCAGAATCCTCCTTCAGCCGGGCAAAAATCATGCGGCCCGCGCTGGTCTGCAGCACGGAGGACACGGTAACCGCGGCAGTCCTGCCCAGCAGCGCCCTGCCGCCCTCTACCACGATCATGGTGCCGTCCGGCAGATAGCCCACGCCCTGACCGGGCTCCTTGCCCTCCTTGACCAGCTGCACGGACATCTCCTCCCCGGCAGACACGGCGGGGCGCAGCGCAGCGGAAAGCTCGTTCAGGTTCAGGGCGGAAAGGCCGGACATCCGGGCCACGCGGCAGAGATTTGCGTCGCCGGAGACGACGGTGGATTCATTCTCCCGGGCATAGCGCAGGAGCTTCATATCGATCTCGGTGTACTCGGGATAATCCGTATCGTCCACGCGCAGGGTGATTCCGGTAAGGGACTGCAGCTTCTGTACGGAATCCAGCCCGCGCTTGCCCCGGATCCTGCGAAGCGGATCGGCGGAATCAGCCACCCGGCGCAGCTCCTCCAGAATGAAGCCGGGAACGACAAGCTCGCCCTCCATAAAACCGACCCTGCAGATCTCCGGCAGACGACCGTCGATCAGGACGGAGGAGTCCAGCACCTTGCTGCGGGGAGCGGCTGCATCGCCCGTGCGCGTACGCCGTTTGCCGCTGCGGGAGATGGCTTTGTCGAACATCGCGGACAGATCGCCGCTGCGCCTGCGGCCCACGGAGAAGCCTGTCAGGCCCAGCACCACATACAGGATGCCCGACGATGCGGTGGTGAAGATGCTCTCGCCCATGAAGGTGAATATCTGACTCAACAGCGCGGCGATCATCAGTCCCGTCAGCAGGCCAAGGCTGCAGGTTACCAGCTGGGGCCAGCTCATTTTGTCCAGATAATGCTCCAGCGCCGCGGCGCTTTCCGACATCCGGCGGAGAATCCGCTCCGACAGCAGATGGAACACCAGCGCGCCCAGCCCGGCCATAAGAATATACGCTGCGGCAAGATAAATCAGCGGCAACGGCCCTGCCGGATGAAGCCACCGGTACACCTGCAGTGATCCCAGTGTAGCCGCTACGCCCAGACCTGCGCCTACAAGCATGATCAGCGCATGCAGCAGGCGTTTGACCATTTTTGATTTCAGCAATTGTATCGACCTTTCTTTGCCAGAGGGCTCTGCCCTCTGGACTCCTGGCAGAGATGCTGTCTCTGCACGCTGGTCAGGGCACTGCCCTGACAACCCGTGCAGGAGGCGCTGCCTCCTGCACCTCGGTCGGGGACGCTGTCCCCGACGCCCCTGCTTAAGGGTCTTTGACTCTTAAGAATCCCGTTCGGGTGGGATGCAGCTTGGTCTGCAGACGCAACCGGCATAGCCGGCGCGCCATTTTGTGGGGGTCACGGCGGAGTCTTCGACTCTTTTCTTTACGGCTGCGCCGCGACGCGGGCGTGCGGCAGGTATCGCGGCAGCGTCGAAAAGGGGCGAAGCCCC
>JAFURI010000005.1 GCA_017471885.1 Clostridia bacterium
AGCCCGGCGATCAGCGGATGCGGAAACAGCAGCTGTTTCCCGATCTTTTTCCAGTCCATCATGCTCTCCTGATTTTCACCGTGAAGGCCGTGCCTTTGCCCAGCTCGCTCTCAACGCTGATCTCGCCGTGGACGATATCCACCACCCGCTTCACCAGCGCAAGGCCGAGACCGTTGCCCCGCGTCGCATGAGAGGTATCGCCCTGATAGAACTTCTCGAAGATGTGCGCGCCGGTCTGGGCAGACATGCCGCAGCCGGTATCCTGCACCTTTACCACGGCGTGACGCTCCGTGGCGGTCAGCGTCAGGGAGACGGTTCCGCCTGCCGGGGTGAACTTGAAGGCATTGGACAACAGGTTATTCCATACCAGCGACAGCAGCTCCCGGTCGGCACAAACCTGCACATCCTCGGCAATGTCTGTTTCGATTTCGATATTCTCCCGCTCCCACACGCTTTCGTACTGCAGGAGGCTTTCGCACAGCTGCTCGCCCAGATCATACGTCTCCGCATGGGGAAAGATCTGCTGGTTTTCCAGCTTGTTCAGCTTGAGGATGTTGGTCACCATGTCCGCCAGACGACGGGAACTGTCGGTGATGCCCTTGGCGTAATCGATGCGCTGCCCGTCGGACAGATCGGGCGATTGCAGCAGCGTGCCGTAGTTCTGCATCGCCGCCAGAGGCGTTTTCATTTCGTGGGATACGTTGGAGATGAAGTCCGTTCGCAGCGTCTCCACGCTGGACAATTCTTCCGCCATGCGGTTGAAGCAGTCGATGATCTCCACGAAATGCTCGTCGTTGCTGAACCGGCTGGGGCGGGTGACCCGGGCGGAGAAATCCCCGGCGACAATGCGTTTGGCGGCTTCTGCGATGCGTTTGGCGGTGCGCTCCACGGTGAGCTTGCGGCGAAGTGCGTCAAAGACTGTGAACAGCAGGCTCAGACCCACTACGTTCATGAAGGTCAGCTTGGCGGCGGTAGCCAGATTCTCTTTTGTCAGCACGATGTCAAGAGAAGCAATCAAAGATCTGGTGAACAAAAGAATGCAGCATGTGACCAAAAAGGCCGCCAGCAGGAAAAACACAATGTAGTTGTTCAGCCCCCGCAGGAATTTCCTCATTGCTTCAGCACCGCCTTGTAGCCCAGTCCGTGCACGGTTTTCAGCTCAAAATCATCGCAGCCGGACAGTTTCGAGCGCAGCTTGGTCATGTACACGTCCACTGCCCGGGGTGCGGTGTCGGAATCCGCATCCCAGAATTCGTCCATCAGCTGCTGACGGGTGAATGTCTTCTTCGGGTAGGACAGCAGCTTGTACAGGATATTGAATTCCCGTTTGGTCAGGCTGATTTCCTCGCCGCGCAGAGTGGCGGAAAACTCGTCTGCATCCATGGCGAACGCGCCTACCTCCAGCTTGCGGCTGGACGAAATCTTCGCCCTGCGCAGCAGCGCGCCGATACGCAGGAACAATTCGTCCAGATCGATGGGCTTGACCATATAGTCGTCCACACCGATGCGGAAGCCCCGCTGCTTGGAGGCGATATCGTCCCTGGCGGTCATGAACAGGATGGGGATGGTTTCGTTCAGCGCGCGGACGTTCTTTGCAAACTCAAAGCCATCCGTGCCCGGCATCATTACGTCGGACACGATCAGGTCAAATACGGTTTCATACATGGCGTCGTAGGCTTCGGCGGCGTTCAGGCAGCCGGCGGCTTCAAAGCCGGAACGGTTCAGAAACGCACATACGGTGCGGTTCAGATCCCGGTCGTCCTCAACAACAAGAATTTTGAACATGACAAATACTCCTGTTCCCAGATTACCTGCCCAGTATAGCACAGATATGTTTCCGTTTTGTTTATGCCGGATAAAAAACAGGCCCGGAAAGCGATTCCGGTGCCTGTATCAAATCTTTACTTGCCCTGCGCCTTGCTGATGCGGGCCTCGGCTTCAGCCTTGCGGGCATTGGCCTCTTCGATCTGCCTGTCGCGCTCGGCCTGCATCATGGCTTTGCGGGTCCCGGGCTTGCCCATGGCCCTGGCTTCCTCCCGCTGGGCCTTGCTCTCGGCCTTGGCTGCGGCGAAGTTCGCCTTGTCCACTTCGTGCTGCGCCCGGGCGCTTTCCTTCATATCGCTGAATGCCTTCTTGAAAAAATCAGTCATGGTGATATCCTCCTCATAATCAGGTTGACGTTTTGTCCTGGTGACAGGAATGATCTTATCGCAGCGGTGTTTTCGGAATTTTTGATTTATGTTTTCGTTTTGTTAATTTACAGCGCCGGCGCAGGCGTTTTCACACAAAAAAGCTCTCCGCTGATTTCAGCGGAGAGCTTTTCGTGACGGGCACAGGCACAAGGGGATCAGCCCTGCAGGCCCTGCTCCTGACGCTCCATGTTTTCGATGACCACGTCGTAGATCTCGCCCAGAGAGGCGCAGTACTCCAGCACCTTCCAGGGCTCGTTGGTGTGGTAGTGGATCTTGATCAGCTCATCGTCGCCCACAGCCAGCAGGCAGTCGCCCTTGAAGTTGTTGGTGAAGTAATCGTTGATGGCGTCCTCGTCCAGGCCGGTGCCCTCGATGAGCAGCTGCGTGTCAAACTTGAATTCCAGCATGGTATTTTCTCCTTTATGATAGCGTATGATGTCGAATTCCGGGGGTAACAATATATTATTCTCTGCCGGGGGCGCGGATTCCTGCCGGGCGGTTATTTTGCTTCGGCCCAGTTGCTGCCCTCGTGCACGTCCGCCTGCAGCGGTACGTTCAGGGTGATGACCTGCTCCATGCATTCCCGCAGGAGCTGCGCGGCCTTGCCGACCTCCTCAGGCGGGCACTCCAGCAGCAGCTCGTCGTGTACCTGCAGGATCAGCCGGCTGCGCAGGTTCTCCCGCTTCAGCGCCTGATGCACCCGCACCATGGCCAGCTTGATGATATCCGCCGCAGTACCCTGCACGGGGGTATTCATGGCGGCGCGCTTGCCGAATTCGCGGATGACGGACTTGGGCGACTGCAGCTCGGGCAGGTAGCGGCGGCGGTTCATCAGCGTCAGGGCGTAGCCGTGCTGCATGCCGCTGTCGGCGCACTCGTCCATGAAGCGCTTCACGCCGGGATACTTGGTGAAGTAGCGGCGGATGAACTCCCGCGCCTCCTGCTGGCTCACGCCGGTGTTCCGTGCCAGACCAAAGCCGCTGATGCCGTAAATCAGGCCGAAGTTGACGGCCTTGGCCCGGCTGCGCAGGGTGGAATCCACCTCGGACAGCGGTACCTCGAAGATCTCGCTGGCGGTGCGGGCATGTACGTCCTGTCCGGTGCGGAAGGCCTCCACCAGCGCGTCGTCGCCGGAGAAGTGAGCCATCAGCCGCAGCTCGATCTGGCTGTAGTCGGCGTCCAGCAGCACCCAGCCCTCCTGGGGCAGGAAGGCGCGGCGGATTTCGCGGCCCTCGTCGGTGCGCACAGGGATGTTCTGCAGATTGGGCTCCAGCGAGGAGATGCGGCCCGTGGCGGTGGCCACCTGATCGAAGGTGGAATGCACCCGACCAGAGTCATCCGTCAGCCGCAGCAGCCCCTCCACATAGGTGGAGTTGAGCTTGGTCAGCTGGCGGTAGCGCAGCAGGGGATCGATCACCTCCGGCGCAATATCCCGCAGGTTTTCCAGCACCTCGGCGGAGGTGGAATAGCCTCGGGTGGTTTTTTTGCCGTGAGGGAGCTTCAGCTGATCGAACAGCACCTCGCCCAGCTGCTGGGTACTGTTGAGGTTGAAGGGCTTCACGCCGCAGGCGCGGAATACCTGCTGCCGCATTTCCTCGATTTCGGCGGTGTAGCGTTTGCCCAGCTGGCGCAGGAAATCCAGATCCACCGTGAAGCCGTGGCGCTCCATGTCAAACAGCGCCAGGGACAGGGGCATTTCCATATCCAGCATCAGGCTGAGCATATCGTCCCGGCGGAGCTTTCGCTCCTGCCAGCGGGCAAGGGAGAGGAGCGTCCGCGCGTCCTCGGGCATATCGGGGCACAGGGCGGAAAGGCTGTAACTCTTCTCCTGAGGATTGATCAGGTACGCGCCCAGCATGCCGTCCCAATGGAACTTTTCTGGCAGGGGCAGGCTGCGGCGATGGAGCATGTGCATCAGGCGCTTGCCGTCGTGCACCACGGCGGGATGCGCGGCAAGCTCGGGTGCGAGGGCGCACAGCACCTCATCCGGATCAAGACCGGGATTGAGCAGATCGCCGCCGAGGGTGACGGTCAGGCTGCGCCCGTCCGAGGAGGCCAGCGATACTGCCACGTCCGACACGTACACGGCGGCGGGGCGGGAGGCCTCGGTCAGCGCGGCAAGCCAGGCATTCAGCGCGTCCAGCGTGCCGGCTTGCTGATTGTCCTCAAAGGGGAGCAGCGTCAGGGCTTCCTCTGCGGAAGGCTGATTCTCGGTGGCTGCGGGCTTTGTCGCGGAGGGAGCGGCCGCGGGTGCGGCGGCTTCACCGGTCAGGCGGCGGATGAAGGCGTTCAGCTTCAGTTTGCGCAGGGTGGGCAGGCCCTGAGCCATATCGGGCAGCGCCACGTCACAGAGCGTCCACTGCACGGGCGCGTCGCGGCGGATGGTGGCCAGCTCCTTGCACTGCCGGGCCTGATCAGCCCACGTTGTCAGCTTTTCGCCCAGCTTGCCCTTCACCTCGCCTGCATGGGCAAGGATATTCTCCAGCGTGCCGTATTCCTTCAGCAGCTTCACCGCGGTTTTGTCGCCCACGCCGGGAATGCCGGGGATGTTGTCGCTGCTGTCGCCGGCCAGACCCTTCCAGTCGGTTACCTGCTCCGGGGTGAAGCCGTACTCCTCGTGCACGGAGGCGGGGGTGAAGCGGATGGTTTCGCTGATGCCCTTGCGGGTGAACATCATCTCCACGCCCTGACCCACCAGCTGCAGCGCGTCGCGGTCGCCGGTAAGCAGCAGCGGCGTAACGCCGGCCTGCGCGCCCTTCAGGGACAGCGTGCCCAGCAGATCATCCGCTTCCCAGCCCTGCAGGGCATACCACTTCACGCCCAGATCGGTCAGGAGGGTGCGTACGGTCTCCAGCTGCTGACGCAGTTCCGGCGGCGTGGCGGAGCGGCCGGCCTTGTAATCGGCATATACGGTATGACGGAAGGTGGGGCCGTGCTCGTCGAAGCAGACCGCCAGATAACGGACGTTCTCCTCCCTGATCACCTTCAGCAGCATGTTCAGAAAGCCGTGGAGGGCGTTGGTGTACACGCCTTCGCCGTTGTCCATCACGGGCAGGGCATGGAAGGCGCGGTGCATCAGGCTGTTGCCATCCACCAGCAGAAAAATATCCTGCACAGAATGTCACCTCGCAAATGGGGATATGGTCAGTATACCAATTTTTCCGGCACGGCACAAGGGAACGCGGGAGAAATTCCGCATAGACTTTCGCAGGAGGTGATTCCATGCCCGTGCTGCTGACCGTGCTGCTCATCACGCTTCTGCTGCATCCTGCCGAGGTAATGAACGCGGCGTCCGCTGCCTGCGGACTGTTCGTGCGCAGCGTGATGCCGGGCCTTCTGCCCTACATGATCCTGTCGCAGATGCTGGTCAGCCGCATCAGGCAGATGAAACCTGTGCTGATCGTGCTGCTGGGGTGGGGCGGCGGATCGCCCGCCGGAGGGCGGCTGCTGGGGCTGTGCCCGGGGCTTGATGCTCGCAGGAGAGCGGAGCTGGCGGTGTGCTGCTCCACCATGAGCCCTATGTTTCTGCTGGGAACCGTCGGCGCGTGGCTGGGATTCCCGTCGGCGGGGACATGCGCGCTGGGGGCTGTACTGGCAGGCGGATGGATCGCCGGACGGCTGGCGGGTCGGGTTCCGCGCAGGGCGGATGACTCGGCAATGACAAAGCCGCCTGCTCCCCTGACGCTGGGTGAGGCGGCGGATCAGACGGCGCGGACGCTGCTGACGGTATGTGCCACTATGGCGCTGATGCGTGTGCTGGCGGAGCTGGCGGCGGGGGCTGTTGCCGGGATCAGCCCCGCGCTGAGGCTTGTGCTGCTGACGCTTATGGAGGTGAGCGGCGGTGCAGCAGAAATAGCGGCGCTGCCTCTGCCTTTGCCGCTGCGTACGGCGCTGATTGCAGGCGCGGCAGGCTTCGGCGGCGCGGCGATTCTTCTGCAGAACCGCTCGGTATGGCCGCGGGGGCTGATGAGCCTTCTGGAGCAGCTGCTGTGGCAGGCGGTGCACGGCGCTGCGTCGTTCCTGATTGCGCTGGGGCTGATGCAGCTGTATCCATAACAAAAAGGCTGCGCCTTGCGGCGCAGCCTTTTTGCATGAAACGTTACTTCGCGTTCCTGATGATATGCAGATTGTTGATGAAATACTCCGCGCCGCTCCACAGGGTCATGGCCACCACAACCAGTGCCAGCACAGCGCTGAAGAAGTTGCCGGCCACAGGCAGGCGCAGGATCATCAGCCACAGCACCAGAATAATCTGGGTCACGGTCTTGATCTTGCCCAGCTTGCCGGCGGCGATCACCATGCCCTTGCCGGAGGCTACCATGCGCAGGCCGTCCACGCACAGCTCGCGGGCGAGAATCAGCACCACGATCCAGGCGGGCATCAGGCCCTGATTCACCAGCATCACCATGGCGGAGAGCACCAGCAGTTTGTCGGCCACGGGGTCGATGAACTTGCCGAAGTCGGTCACAATGCCCTCCTTGCGGGCGATGTGGCCGTCCAGATAATCGGTGAAGGCGGCTGCGCCGAACACGGCGGCGGACAGCAGATTGAAGAAGGTGTTGTTGGGGTACATCAGCGCCACCATCAGCGGAATCAGTGCCATGCGGGTCAGGGACAGCTTGTTCGGCAGATTCATACCATTTCTCCCATCAGGTCGTAGGTGTCAGCCCGGGTGATCTTTACATTCACAAACTCGCCGGGCGCGGGAATGCGGTTGCCGGTAAAGAGGATTTCGCCGTCGGTTTCGGGGGCTTCGCGCTGGCTGCGGCCCAGGATATTGCCCATATCGTCCCGGTCGGTGACCAGCACCTTTTCCACCGTGCCTACGCGGCGGAGATTGCACTTGAGGGAAATTTCCTGCTGCAGGGTCATCAGACGGTCCAGACGCTCCTGCTTCACTTCCTCGGGAATCTGGTCGGGCATGCGGGCGGCGGGGGTGTCCTCCTCTGCGGAGTAGGCAAAGGCGCCCAGCCGGTCAAACTCGACCTCCTTGAGGAACGCCAGCAGCTCCTCGAACTCCGCCTCGGTTTCGCCGGGGAAGCCCACGATGATGGAGGTGCGCAGGGTCAGATCCCGCTCCCGGGCCATGCGGATGCAGCGGCGGATGTCCGCGCTGGTGCCGCGTCGGTGCATGCGGCGCAGGATCCTGTCGTTGACGTGCTGGATGGGCAGATCCAGATACTTGCAGATATTGGGCGTGGAGGCAATCACGTCCAGCAGCTCCTCGCTGGTTTCATCAGGATAGCAGTACAGCACGCGCAGCCAGTCCACGCCCTCGATGGCGGCAGCCTTGCGCATCAGGTCGGGCAGGGCGGTGTGCTCCTGCCAGTCGGTGCCCCAGCGGGTGGTATCCTGCGCCACAAGGATATGCTCCCTGACGCCCTGCCTTGCCAGCTTCGCCACCTCGGTGAGGATTCTGTCCTCGCTGCGGGAGCGGTAGTGACCGCGGATCAGCGGAATGGCGCAGAAGGTGCAGCGGTTGTCGCATCCGTCGCCGATGCGGGTGTAGGCGGTATAGGAGGGAGTGGTCAGCACGCGGTCGTGCTCAAAGAAGTCAAACTTCTCGGCGCACAGGCTGGGACGGGAGCGGGAGACGAGCGCCTCTTCAATGGCGTCGGCCAGCTGCTCGTACTGGTTCACGCCCATCAGCAGATCAATCTCCGGAATCTCCTCCAGCAGGCTCTTTTCGTAGCGCTGGGCCAGGCAGCCGGTGACTACCAGCAGCTTGCAGCGTCCGGTCTGCTTGTACTGGGCCATCTCCAGAATGGTATCAATGGATTCTTCCTTGGCCGGATCGATAAAGCCGCAGGTGTTCACCATCAGCACGTCGGCCTGGGCAGGGTCGCCGGTGAAGAGCCAGCCCCGCTCCTGCAGCAGGCCCAGAGCCAGCTCGGAGTCCACGCGGTTTTTGTTGCAGCCAAGGGAAATCATCCCCACATAGCGTTGATTCGTCATGGTTTCGTCCTTTCCGAAAAGGGAATACAAAAGCATTATAGCATGTTTGTCGCATTTTGAAAAGAGACAGGATCGATCCAATGCCTGCCAGTGAGGTGGACACGGGGCACGATTAAGATTATAATTGAAGAAACACGTCCTGAAAGGAAGGTGCGCCTTGATGCTGAAGAAGGTGATCGCGCTGCTGCTGACGGTCTGCCTCATGCCCGCAGCGGCGCTTGGCGAGCCGGATACGCCCTATCCCGCAGGGCTGATGCTGCGCTACCATATGCTGACGGACGCCCAGCGTGCGGTGTTTGATCTGCTTTATGCCGGCGCTGCGGCGGGCGCGGAGCGGGTGGAGCTGCCTCAGGGCACGTCCTACGACGATACGGTAGCCGCCATGGACGCGCTGCTGGACGACTGCCCGGAGCTGTGTGCACTGGGCAGCAGCTACAGCGTGCAGTATTATCAGCAGGAGCCGGGTACGGCCACCGCGGTGGATCTGACGTGGGAGCTGCCGCCCACCGCCCATCGGGAGCTGATGGAACGGGCGCTGCTGCTTGCCTCGCAGGCGCAGGGAGACGCATACAGCCGGGAGCTTTATCTGCATGATCAGCTGTGCGCGGGCACGGTGTATGATCTGTCCGCGCAGGGACAGTCCACGGCCTGGGGGGCGTTGGTGGGCGGCCGGGCCGCCTGCGAGGGCTATGCCCGGGCGATGGTGCTGCTGTGCCGCCTGGCCGGAATCCCCTGCGGACTGGTGAGTGGCACGGCGTATTCGGACGGCGTATGGGAGTCCCACGCATGGTGTATTCTCTCCGTGGGCGGCGTGCTGACGCAGGCTGACCCCACGTGGAACGATCAGGATCACATGGGCGTAAACACCCGCTGGTACTTCAACCTGACCGACGCACAGATGCGGGCGGATCATGCGGCGGATGCAGGGATCCTCTGGCCTGCCTGCACGGACGCATCCGCATCCTGGCATGCAAGGGAGGGATGGGTGGTCCCCGCAGAGGGCGGGAATGCGGTCCTCAGCCGTGCGCTGCGCCTGATGGCAACGGAAAAGGCCGCCGTCAATCTGCGCTTTGAGGACGCAGCAGCGGCGGCAGCCTTTGCGGAAAACACGGGCGAATATATCGTAATGTATAATGAAGAAAACCCGGATGCGCCCTTCTGGGGCAGCTATGGCGTCACCTGCTCCTATACGCAGGGCTGCGTGATGCTTATGCCCGGGCAGTAAAGGGTCTGCGCAGGAACAGAAGGCCCGTGATATCCGCCGCCAGCCAGCCTACGGGGATAGCCCACCAGATGGCGTACAGCCCCAGCTCCGGAGCCAGCGTATAGGCCAGCAGCACGCGAAGGCCGAGGCTGATGACGGTAAGCACCACGGACATGCCCGCCTTTTCCAGTCCGCGCCATGTGGCGTAGAGCAGGAAGAGCATGCCGATGCCCGCATAGCACAGCCCCTCCGAGCGCAGATAGCCCATGCCGATCTCCAGCACCTGCGCGGCGGCAGGGTCAATGAACAGGCACAGCAGAGGACGGGCGAACACCGCCACCAGCACGGATACCGCCGTGCAGAAGCTCAGCGACAGCGCGCAGGCGATGAGGAAGCCCCGGCGTACCCGGTCCATCCGCCCTGCGCCCCGGTTCTGGGCCACATAGGTGGCGAAACCTCCGGCAAAATCCTGCGCGGGGGAGTAAGCGAAGGCGTCGATCTTCACGCCTGCGGCGAAGGCCGCCATCACCGGCACGCCGAAGCTGTTCACCAGCGACTGGATCATCAGAATGCCGAAGTTCATCACCGACTGCTGCACGCTGGTCAGGGCGGATACGGAGGCGATGCGGCGCATCAGGCTCCAGTCCGACGTAAAGTGCCGCTTCCCGGGCGTCAGAGCCGGACAGCGGATGAAGAAGTACGCCGCAATCCCCGTCGCGGAAAGCCACTGGGCCAGCACGGTGGCCAGCGCAGCGCCGCCCACGCCCAGATGGAAGACGGTGACCATCAGGATATCCAGCACGATGTTCACAATTGCGGAGACCATCAGGAACCACAGCGGCGTGAGGGAGTTGCCTGCGCTGCGCATGACGGATGCGAAATAATTGTACAGGAAGGTAGCCGGAATGCCGGCGAAGATGATCTTCAGGTAGGTGCGCAGGCTGAACCGGACCTCCGGCGGAATCCGCATGAGATCCATCGCCTCATCCAGCAGCGCATAGGACACAAGCGTCAGCAGCAGGGCGGCTGCGGCAATGAGCAGGAAGGCGTTGGCGGCGCTGCGGCGCATCATCTCCCGGTCGCCCTGACCGTAGAAGCGGCTGATCACCACGCCCGCGCCCATGCACAGCCCCAGGAGGATGCTGGTCAGCAGCGTCATCAGTGTGAAGGCGCTGCCCACGGCGGCCAGCGCGGTCTGCCCCAGAAAACGCCCTGCAATCCATGTATCGGCCAGGTTGTAGAGCTGCTGGAGCAGGTTGCCGGCCATCAGCGGCAGGGAAAAAAGTATCATGCTGCGGGCGGGCGAGCCATGCGTCAGATCCCTTTCCATGGCGTTTTCACCCTCCTTTCCTGCAGCGAAGTATAGCACATACTGGAAATAACGGCAAGTTTGCATGCCGGGAGCAACAGAAAACAGCAAAAAAAATGGATTTTGCAAGGTGTTTGATTGAAAAATCGCATTGAAGCAAATTTGTACTTGCAATTTCCACGCAAATGTGAGACAATATACAAACCAAGGCGTGAGATATGCTTGGTAAACAATCTGCAAGGGAGGAATACTCACATGAAGAAGTTTCTTGCTCTTCTGCTGACCGTGGCCATGGTGTTCTCCATGACTGCTGCCGTCGCTGAGACCACGACTTCTGCCGAGAAGGGCACCGTTATCTATGGTTCTACCACCGAGATTGGCGGCGACTTCTGGTACACTTCCTACTGGACCAACGGCGCGACCGACATGATGCTGCGCGAACTGTCCGATGACTGCTCTACCGTGGTCACCGATCAGGGCGGCGCTCTGGTCGTGAACCCCACCGTCACCAAGGAACTGGTGATGGAGGAGAACGCTGACGGCTCCAAGACCTACACCATGACCATCAACGAGGGCCTGGTGTACAACAATGGCGAGCCCATCACCGCTAAGGACTTCGCTTGGGACGCCGTTTGGGCTTGCTCCAAGGTTGCTGCTGAGCTGGGCGTGAAGTCCACTGCCAACTCCACCATCGTGGGCGGCATGGCCTACTACAACGGCGAAGTGAACTACGTCTCCGGCGTGCGCCTGATCGACGAGTACACCTTCTCCATCACCGTCGAAGCTGAGAAGCTGCCCTACTTCTATGATCTGTCCTACGCCTCCTACGGCGCTCACAGCATGAAGTACTGGCTGGGCGAAGGCATCGACCTGGCTGACGACGGCGAAGGCTGCTACTTCACCGGCGACTTCACCTCCGCTGCTCTGAAGGATCATGTGGAGAAGGTTCGCTTCTACGCTGGTGAGGACCGCGTGTCCGCTGGCCCCTACAACCTGGTTGCTTTCGACAAGTCTGCTCTGCAGGCTACCCTGACCATCAACGAGAACTACAACGGCAACTTCGAAGGCGTGAAGCCCTCTGTGCAGAAGATCGTTGTGGTCCGCGCTGAGGATGCTACCTGGGCCGACGCTATCAAGACCGGCGCCATGAACTTCTATGACACCATCACCGATGGCGTCCAGATCAACACCGCTCTGGACATCATGGAAGACGAGGCTACCAAGGCTGCTCTGGGCTATGGCTTTGAGTACACCCAGTTCGATCGTCCCGGCTACGGCATGATCAACTTCGCTTGCGACTTCGGTCCCACCCAGTTCATCAACGTCCGTAAGGCCATCATCAAGCTGCTGGACCGCGACGAGTTCGCCAACACCTTCTGCATGGGTTGGGGC
>JAFURI010000028.1 GCA_017471885.1 Clostridia bacterium
CCACCATGTATCAGGACAAGACTCTCACCTGCCGTGACTGCGGCAACGAATTCGTGTTCTCCGCTTCCGAGCAGGCTTTCTTCGCTGAGAAGGGCTTCCAGAACGAGCCCTCCCGCTGCCCCGCTTGCCGTGCTGCCCGTCGTGCTGCCAATGGCGGCGCTGCTGCTCCCCGTCAGATGTACGAAGTGATCTGCGACGGCTGCGGCTGCACCACCCAGGTGCCCTTCCAGCCCCGCGGCGATCGTCCCGTGTACTGCCGTGAGTGCTTCGAGGCCCAGCGCGCCAACCGCTTCTAATTGAAAGCGGCGACCGGCAAGGTCATGAGGCTGACTGCATAAGTCACACCAGGAAGGCTGCTGATCAATCAGCGGCCTTCTTTTTTATTCTGACTCAGGAGGAGATCGGTATGGGTCGTTCCGGCGATATGATCGTCAACATCATGCGGCTTCCCGACGGGCCTGCGCTGCCCGAAGGCGTGGAACTCAAGCGCGCCATGGCGCTGGACAGGCGCAGGATTCTGCAGTTCATCCGTGAAAACTTCAGCGATGGCTGGGCCAATGAGGCGGAGACCGCTCTGGCGGGCTGCCCCAGCCGCTGCATCATTGCGGTAAAGGATGAGCAGGTCGTCGGCTTTGCCTGCTGGGACGCAACGGCGAAGGGCTTTTTCGGCCCCATCGGCGTGACGGAGGACTGCCGCGGTACCGGCGTGGGTACGGCGCTGCTGCTGCGCACGCTGGAGCATATGCGCTGCGACGGCTACGCCTATGCCGTCATCGGCTGGGTGGACGATGCCGTGCGCTTCTATGAGAAGACCATCGGCGCTGTCTTCATCCCCGGCGGCGAGCCCCAGAACAGCGTGTACAGCCAGATGATCTGCAAAGTATGACGATGAAAGCGGCCTTCGGGCCGCTTTTTTCTCCGCGCTATTCGCTTTATTGTGATAAACAGGAAAAGAAATTGTATTTATCCTGTATTATGCTTGCATTTTCCTCCGGGTAGTGGCATACTATGGACATGGACGAAAAATGTCCGGCGGGCAAAAAGTGTCCCGATTAAAAAAACGATCAATCGGCAGCAATAAAGGAGGCAGCTCATATGGAACGCGTTTACAATTTCTCTCCCGGACCCTCGATGCTGGCAGAACCCGTGCTGAAGAAGGCGCAGGCCGAGATGCTTGCCTACGGCTCCACCGGTATGTCCGTGATGGAAATGAGCCACCGCAGCAAGATGTACACGGATATTTATGACAAGGCCGTGGCGGATCTGCGGGAGCTGATGGCTGTTCCCGAGGATTATGAGGTGCTGTTCCTGCAGGGCGGCGCGACGCAGCAGTTTTCCGCCATTCCCCTGAACCTGATGGTGAAGGGCAAGGCCGATTATGTGGATTCCGGCAACTTCGCCCACCTGGCGGCGGAGGAGGCGAAGCGTTACGGCGAGGTGAATATCGCCGCTACCAGCCGCGCTGACACCTACACCTATGTGCCGGATCTGTCTTCCGCGGCCTTTGATCCCGAGGCCGACTATGTGCATATCACCCAGAACAACACCATCTACGGCACCCGTTTTGTGGAGCTGCCGGACGTGAAGGCTCCTCTGGTCACCGACGCCAGCAGCATGATTCTCTCCGAGCCCATGGACGTGACGAAGTACGGCGTGATCTATGCCGGCGCGCAGAAGAACATTGGCCCCAGCGGCCTTTGCGTGCTGATCGTCCGCAAGGATCTGCTGGGCAGGGCCAATCCCCTGTGTCCCAAGCTCCTGAACTGGGAGGTGCAGGCCAAGGCGGGCAGCATGTACAACACGCCCAACACCTGGGGCATCTATCTGGCGGGACTGGGCTTTGAGTGGCTCAAATCCGTGGGCGGCGTGGAGGCCATCGAGAAGGTCAATATCGAAAAGGCGCAGCTGCTCTATGATTATCTGGATGAATCGAAGCTGTTCAAGCCCACCGCGCAGGCGAAGTACCGCAGCCGCATGAACGTGACCTTCGTCACCGGCGATGCGGACAAGGACGCGGCCTTCGTCAAGGCTGCCGCAGCCAGGGGTCTTGTGAACCTGAAGGGTCACCGCACCGTGGGCGGCATGCGCGCCAGCATCTACAACGCCATGCCCGTGGACGGCGTGAAGGCGCTGGTGGCCTTCATGAAGCAGTTTGAGGCAGAGAACGCATAAGGGACGCAAGGGACTCCGCCCCTTGACCCCGGCAGGGGGCTGACGCCGCCCCCTGCACCCCCGCGCAAGGGATTTCACCCCTTGACCCTGGCAGGGGGGTGACGCTGCCCCCTGCACCCCGCGCAAGGGGTTTCACCCCTTGACCCGTTTCCGGCGGCAAAGCCGCCGGGCTGCTCCGGTGAGGGAGAGCGGAGGCTGCGGCGCGAGGGGAAATGATGATAGGAGGGTTTTTCGTGTTCAAGATTCAGACGCTCAATGCGATTTCCGATAAGATTTACGGCCAGCTGACCGCTGACCGCTATACCGTCAGCAAGGACGAGCCTGTGCCGGACGGCATTCTGGTGCGCTCCGCCGCCATGCATGATATGGCCTTCGGTGAGAATCTGCTGGCCATTGCCCGCGCCGGCGCAGGTGTGAACAATATTCCTATCGAGCGCTGCAGCAGGGAAGGCGTGGTGGTGTTCAACACCCCCGGCGCCAATGCCAACGCCGTGGCGGAGCTGGTGCTGGCAGGCCTGTTTATCGGCAGCCGCAACGTGGCGCAGGGCATGGCCTGGGCGCAGAGCCTCAAGGGCGAGGGCGATGCAGTGCCCAAGCTGGTGGAAAAGGGCAAGGGCCAGTTTGTGGGCCCGGAGGTTCGAGGCAAGACGCTGGGCGTGGTGGGCCTTGGCGCCATCGGCGCGATTGTGGCCAACGCTGCTACGCTGGGCCTGGGCATGAAGGTTATCGGCTACGATCCCTTCATCTCGGTGGATCGGGCGTGGAGCCTGTCCAGCGCGGTGGGCCATGCCGCCAGCGAGGATGAGGTGCTGGCGCAGGCGGATTATGTGACCTATCATATCCCGCTCAACGACAAGACCCGCGGCAGCGTCGACGCTGTCAAGCTGGCGAAGATGAAAAAGGGCGCGTATCTGCTGAACTTCTCCCGGGGCGAGCTGGTGAATGCGGACGACGTGAAGGCCGCGCTGGCCTCCGGTCAGCTGTCCGCCTATGTGACGGACTTCCCCTCCGAGGCCATGCTTGGTCAGGAGCGGGTGGTGTGCATCCCGCATCTGGGCGCATCCACGCCCGAGAGCGAGGACAACTGCGCCGCCATGGCTGCGGCTGAGCTGCGCGACTATCTGGAGTGCGGCTCCATCCGCAACAGCGTGAATATGCCGGAGGTGATCATGGGCGCGCCGGAAGCGGCCCGCGTGCTGGTCATCCATGAGAACATCCCCAACATGCTGTCCTCCATCACGGCCTGCGTCAGCGCAGAGGGCATCAACATCGACAACCTGACCAACAAGTCCCGCAAGGATATGGCGGTCACCGTGCTGGAGATGCAGGATCTGCCTACGGATTCCGCGCTGGCGGCCATCAAGGTCCTGCCCGGCGTGATCCGCGTGCGCACCTTCCAGAACTGACAGAAAAAAACCTTCGCATTTTGCGAAGGTTTTTTTCATTCCAGATGCGCGTCGTAGAAGGCGGCAAAACGGTCAAGCAGATCGGTATCCAGCATGGAGGCCCACTTCGTGCGGTCAAGACGAAGGCGGATGTAGTCAGCCTTGTCGGCGGCGAAGCGTTCCTTGTTGGCGTCGGCTTCAGGATCGTAGGGGAGGGTCTGCAGCCATGCATCCAGCTCCGCGTTGAACTGGCGCAGGTAGGTCGTATCATGATAAACGTACCCGTGCCCGCGATTCTCTGCGCGGATAAAGGTAAACCGGGGATCGTCCCCGTAGGCTGCCGAGTAGATATCAATGCCGTAGGGGGGAGGCACCACGTCGTCGTCCGCGCTGTGCAGGATCAGGACGGCCGCATCCGATGCGGCGAACCCGTTCATGGCGGAAGCGGAGGCGTAGCCGCCGTACTTCAGCCGCTCGTGCAGATTGAAAAAGGGCAGCAGCATGGCCGCGCCGTCCCCGGCGAGTTTCTGCCCCTCCGCCTCAAACATGCCTGCGGAGTCGTTGAAGCCGGAGCAGGAGATCACAGCCTTCACGTCCGGGTGGAAGGCCAGCACGCTGCAGGCGCTGTAGCCTCCCCAGCTGTGACCGAACAGCACGATGGGAAGATCGGGGATATCCTCGCACTGCTTCACGAAGGACAGGGCATGGTCGAGGTCAATCACGCCCTGAGGCAGTCCGCCCACGCCCTCGCCGTCGCTTTCGTCGTTGCCCGTGGCGTCATAGGCGAAAACAAGGTAGCCGCGGCGGGCGAAGAAATCAGCGCAGTCCATATAGGAGTTGTGTCCGCCGCCGCCAAAACCGTGGGCCATGACCAGCAAGCCGCGCGGGCTTTCTCCTGCGCTGTACAGATAGCCGGTCAGCTGCTGGCCCCTGTCGGAGGGAAAACGGTACTGCGTGCGCTCGAGCCCGTCGAAATCCTCCACGCGCAGCATCAGCGGCTCGTAGCTCTGGAAGCGCACGTTAAAGCTTTCGTTGTAGATCGTCACGGTCAGGGCATATGCTCCTGCCGTGACAAGCAAAAGGACTGCGCACAGGATGAACAGCGCTTTTCTGATCCGGAAGCCTTTTTTCTTACGCATGATTGATCTCTCCTGTATCTCCGGCGGCGCTTACTTTCCGCCAAGCAGCCTGTTCAGCGGGCTGCGGTAGACTTCGATAGCCTTGGCGGGGCACATTTCCTGACAGCAGTAGCAGCGGATGCATTTGCTGTAGTCGTAGCGGGCCTTCTGGCCATTGCCCGCATGCACCGCCTTGCCCTCCACGGGACAGGATTCCTCGCATACGCCGCAGGCGATGCACTTGCTCATATCAGCCTTCGGACGGTGCTGCAGGAAGGGCAGCATGGGCATCACCTTAAAGAGGAAGCCCTTCTTCATTACGCCTCGGAATACGTCGAAATCGGGCTTGCCGTACTTTTCGGCGGCCTGGGCGGGGGTGATATCCCCTTCGGGGGTGCGGACGCGGATCCGGCGGTGATCCATCACGCCCAGACCGGATTTTTCGCCGTGGACGCAGGTGGGCACGGCGGCCGGATCCAGATGCACCAGCGCGGCGAAAACGCTGTCCAGCGCCACGGGATCGGCGGAGAAGAGCAGCACGTTCATGCTGGTGGGCGTGCCCGAGGAGGGGCCGTTGCCCTCCATGGCTACTACGCCGTCCATCACGTGCAGGCGGGGCTTTACGCACAGGTTCAGGTCGCACAGCATTTCGGCGAAGATCTCGCTGTTGGGATACTGGGCGTGGCCAGTGGCCTTGTTCACGCCGCAGATGCAGCCGTACTGGTTCTTCACAGCACCCGTGATGCGCTCCAGACCGTGGGTCTTCATCTTGCATATGTTGATCAGCGCGTCCGCCTCCTGCACGCCCCTGCACAGGTAGAAGCTCTTTGCGGCGCGGCCCTGCGAATAATGCACGAGGCTGCCGCTGTCAAAATCGGCCTTGCCTATGCCCAGACGGGCGGCTGCCTCCGCAATGCCGCAGGCCTGCGCGGCCTTGTCCGGCGTGGTGGTGGGATTGCCGGGGCTGTCGCCGTAGGATACATGGGCGAAGCCCTCATCCTTCAGCAGGCGCGCCACGGCCTCAAACACCGCGGGATGGGTGGTGACGGCCTTCTCCGGCAGCGCGCGGCCCAGCAGATTGGGCTTCAGGAGGATCTTCTCCTCCGGGCGGACAAACCGACCGATACCGCCCAGCAGATTTATGCCCGTGCGGACGGCCTGATCCGTCCGGGCCTGATTATAGGTGGACAGCGGCACAAGGGCAACGACGGATTCCTTCATGGCAGGATGCACCCTCCGTAGTGAACTGCCGTCATTATAGCACACATTTCCTGTGGAAAAAAGGGGGGAGCCGACAGCCTTCGACAAAAGAAGCGAAGATTCGCTGTTGCCCTTCGTCGGAAAAACCGCTATCCTGTAGATGAAGGCGATTTGTGAGGTGACGGACATGGAGCGGGGGAAGGTCAGCTACGCCCTGCTGCGCAGCCTGATTGAACGGGCATGGGAGCAGGGCGATCTTCAGCGGGCGGAAGCGTTGACAAGGGTAATTGACGCGGCGATGACGGAGGATCAGCAGCTGAGATCCGTCCAGTCTGCGCGGATGAAGTGTCCCTGATCGTGCCTGCAGACAGGGCACATGGCGGGCGGCTGCGCGCCGGTGTGGATATGGCCGCAGTTGAGGCACAGCCAGCGGGTATCCATGGAGGCGGAGAAAAGTCCGTCGTCCTTCAGGAGCGCGGCGTAGCGGCCGAAGCGTTCGGCGTGGGTCTTCTCGATCCGGGCGATGGCGGCAAACACGTCCGCCGCCCGCTGGAAGCCCTCCTCGCGGGCAACGGCGGAGAAGGCTGGATACACGTCCTCCGCTTCCTCGGTTTCGTTGTGCACGGCGGTGTCCAGCAGTACGGTCAGATCCATGCTCAGGTTGACGGGATAGCCGCCGTCAATGTGGATGGTCTGGCCCGCGCTGGCTGCCAGCAGGTCATAGAAGATTTCAGCATGCTCCTTTTCCTGCGCGGCAGTGAGGCGGAATACGTCCGCAGCCACCCGCAGCTGGTTTTTATCCGCAAGAGCAGCGGCGAAGGTGTAGCGGTTGCGGGCCTGACTCTCGCCTGCGAAGGCGCGCATCAGGTTTGCGCGGGTGCGGCTGTCGTCGAAATGGATGGTCATGTCAGGTGAAGCCTCCTTTGCTCTGTTTGGCAGCAGTATGCCCACTGAAACGGGAATCATGCCTGGAGAGGGAGAAAATTCGTGAAGTTTTACAATGATGACCGTTTTGCTCTTGTAGAGGCGTTTTTTTTGAGTTATAATAACATGGTGAACATCTGACACTTTGTACGCAAAGGAGTAAGAGCGTTGAATAACGATAGAATGGATGTCATGAATCCCATGAACGACGCCGCACGGCAGCAGATGATGAACGGTGCGGAGGGTCAGCAGACTTACGTTCGTCGCCGCCGCAGCGAGCGTCATGCCGAAGCCGCAGCAGCGGAAATGCAGTCCGCCCCCGTGCAGACCGAAGCGCCGGCGGAGGAGACGACGGCTTATGCGCCCCGCAGCGCCGCCCGCCGCGCCCCTGCCAGCGTGCAGTATGCCGGCCGCGCCGCCGAGGAAGCGCCCGTGCCGCGTCCCGCTGCGCTCAACCGCGCGCAGCAGCCCGCAGGCACCGCGCAGGGTCAGGGTGTGCGCCGTCCTGTGCCCGCTCCGGGCTACAGCCAGCGTCAGCCGGTGAACGCCCGTCCTGCCGCCCCTCAGACCCGCCGTCCCGTGCAGCCTGCAATGGACGATTATGACGAGTATGAGGACAGCCGCTCCCAGCGCCAGAAGCAGGGCAGGAAGCGCAAGGGCCGCGGCCTGCTGGTGACGCTGGTCATCATTGTGCTGGTGCTTGCGCTGGCTGTGGTGGGCCTGATGCTCATCCCCGAGGATGATTCTCCGCTGGGCAAGGTGAAGAAGAGCATCACCGGCCTGCTGGGTCAGGAATCCGCCCCCGCGGTGGCTGCGCTGGATCTGTCCGCCGCGCCGGTACAGGGTACCGCTCCGCTGGACGTGGCCTTTACGCTGACCACCAGCCTGTCCGTGAACAACGTCCGCATGGTGGATGAAACCGGCGCTGCGCTGGGTACCTCCACCGCCTTCTCCATGGATAACGCCGATTCCCGCATCTGGATGCTGAACATGGCCGTTCAGGACGGCTATGAGGGAACCGTGCAGGCGGAAATCCAGGGCGAGGACGGCGTATGGCAGCAGACCGGCAAGACCGTGACGCTGCAGATTGCCGCCGCTCCGGTGCTTACCGCTGCGCCCACTGCCGAGCCCACTGCCGAGCCTACGGCTGAACCCACCGCTACCCCCCTGTCTGTGATGGCAGTGGTGGAGACGGAGGCGCCCACGGCTGAGCCCACGGTGGAGCCTGTGTACACGCTGGCTCCCGTGGTGACTGCCACGCCCGCTCCGACGGCCGAGCCTACTGCGGAGCCGACGGCTGAACCTACTGCCGAGCCTACTGCGGAACCCACGGCTGAGCCTACGCTGGCTCCCACCGCGACTCCCACCATCGCTCCCACCGCCGTGCCGACGGCTGAACCTACCGCTACCCCCGAACCCACTGCCGAGCCCACCGCCACGCCCGAACCCTTTGTGGCGCCCGAGGTGCAGGCTGTGGACGCTGCTGATCCCAAGCTGATCGGCAACACGGTGATCTACGACGGCACCAAGAAGGTGGAATCCTACAGCCGCGATATCGGCGACGTGCTGCAGATGCCTGCGGGCGACGCCTACACCACCATGCCCTACGGCGTGCTGACCCTCCGCGGCAACGCCTTCCGCCAGAACGCCGCCTCCGGCACCTCTGACAGCATCACTGGTCTGGAGCTGGCATGGACGGCGGAAGCCGGCAGCGTCAAGGGCGCGTCCAGCACCTACTACGGCATCGGCTGGTACGGCCAGCCTGCCATCATCAAGTGGAGCAAGGAGATCCGCGAGAACTCCAACATCGTGGATGAAAAGCGCTCCACCTCCGCCCTGAAGGAAGTCATCGTGGCCGGTCTGGACGGTCGGATCTACTTCCTGGATCTGGCGGACGGCCAGCCTACCCGCGATGCGATCAACCTGGGCTATCCCATGAAGGGCTCTCCCAGCATCCATTCCCTGGGCTATCCCGTGATGACCGTGGGTCAGTACGGACGCAAGATGGCCAGCGGCACCGGCAAGATCGGCCTGCGCTTCTATAACCTGCTGACGCAGGAGCAGGAGTACATGATCGACGGCCTGGACGGCAAGGACGAGCGTCCCTACTACTCCGTGGGCGCGTTTGACTCCTCCTCCCTGATTGATCCCAGGACCGATACCGCCGTCAGCATCGGTACCAACGGCATGCTCTACGTCACCAAGCTCAATACCGAGCTGGACGTGAATGAGTTCACGCTGGAGATCGAGCCCGAATCCGTGGTGATGAAGAGCCGTACCTCCTCCAAGCAGAAGAACGCCTACACCGCTGTGGAATCCTCTCTGGCCATGTATGCCAACTATGCCTACTATGCCGACATGGACGGTATCCTGCGCTGCGTGGATACCTCCACCATGACCACCGCCTGGGCTGTGGATACCGGCGACGCCGTGCAGGCCGCCATCGCGCTGGATATGGATGAGGAAGGCAATGTGTGGCTGTACACCGTCAACACCCTGCAGAACCGCTCCAAGGGCGACGCGACCATCCGCCGCTTCAATGCCCTGACCGGCGAGGAAAGCTGGAACCTGCCCATCGGCGTGACCAAGAGCAAGAATTCCATCACCGGCGGCATGGCGTCTCCTGTCATTGGTGATCATGCGCTGAGCGATCTGGTGTACTTCACCATCACCGGGCTGAACAAGGCCGGCACCGAGAAGGTCTTCGGTGAGGATGCGGAGAACAACGCTGAGGCGGCTCTGCTGGCCATCGACAAGACCACCGGCGAGATTGTGTGGCAGCGTGAGCTGGACAGCTACGCCTTCTCCTCTCCCGTGGCTGCCTACTCCGATTACGGCGACGGCTGGATTGTGCAGGCGACCGGCAAGGGTACCATCACCCTGTACAACGGCCTGACCGGCGCTGTGGTGGATACGCTGGAGGTGGAGGGCACCATCGAGGGCTCTCCTGCGGTGTATAAGGACATGATGGTCATCGGCACCACCGGCAAGAACACCAGCTTCATCTATGGCATCAGCCTGAATCCTCAGGAGGCTGCCGAGTAATATTGGAATACCCGCAGCGCCCGCCGGCCCTCATGACCGGCGGGCGCTGTGCATACAGGCAAGGAGGCCAAGCGATGACAAAGGTACTGGTAGCGCTGGATCAGGGTACGACCAGCTCCCGCGCGGTGGTGTTTGATACGCAGGGGCGGATGCTCGCAGCCCACGGCGTGGAGTTTCCCCAGCATTTCCCAAAGCCCGGCTGGGTGGAGCACGAGCCTCACGATATCCTCAACAGCCAGATTGAGGCGCTGCGGCAGGCGGTGTCCATCAGCGGCGTGAACGTGCGGGATATCGAGGCCATCGGCATTACCAATCAGCGCGAAACCACGCTCCTGTGGGACAGGGAGACCGGCGAGTGCGTGCACAACGCCATTGTGTGGCAGTGCCGCAGGACAGCTCCCTATGTGGAAAGGCTGATCCGGGGCGGCAAGGCGGACGTCATCCGCAAAAAGACCGGCCTTGTGCCGGACGCTTACTTCTCCGGCACAAAGCTGGCCTGGCTGCTGGATGAACTGAACCTCCGAGAAAGGGCGGAAAAGGGCGAGCTTTGCTTCGGCACAGTGGACAGCTATCTGGCGTGGCAGCTGGTATCCGGCCGTCCCCATGTGACCGATGCCACCAATGCCAGCCGCACCATGCTGTTCAATCTGGAGACGCAGGACTGGGACGACGAGCTGCTGGCGATGCTGGATATCCCCCGGGCCTGTCTGCCGCAGGTGGTGGACTCCAGTCAGGTGATCGGCATGCTGGATCCCTCCATACTGGGCCGGCCTATTCCCGTGGCTGCGCTGGCGGGCGATCAGCATGCGTCGTTGTTCGGGCAGGCGTGCCTCAATCAGGGCATGGTGAAGAATACCTACGGCACCGGCTGCTTTATGCTGATGAACACCGGCGACAGGCTGGTGCAGAGCTCCCACGGCCTGCTGACCACCATGGCGTGGCGCATCGGCGGCAAGCCCTGCTACGCGCTGGAGGGCAGCGTGTTCATGGCGGGAGCCACCATTCAGTGGCTGCGGGATGAGCTGAAGATGATCAGCACTTCAGCGGAAACCGAACGGCTGGCCAAGTCTGTGAAGGACGCGGGCGGCGTGTATCTGGTGCCGGCGTTCACGGGTCTTGGCGCGCCGTGGTGGGATATGTACAGCCGTGGCACGCTGGTGGGATTGACCCGAGGTACCGGCCGGGCGCACATCGTCCGCGCGGCGCTGGAGGCCATTGCGTACCAGTCGGCGGATCTGATGGATGCCATGACGCAGGACTGCGGCTTTGTGCCAACCCGGCTGCAGGTGGACGGCGGAGCCAGCGCCAACGGCTTCCTGATGCAGTTCCAGGCGGACGTGATGAACGTGCCCGTGGTGCGTCCCCGGGTGATGGAAACCACCGCGTTGGGCGCAGCGCTGCTGGCGGGCCTTGCGGTGGGCGTCTATGCGTCTGCGGAGGATACGGCCAGGGTCTGGCAGAAGGATCTGTCCTTTGAGCCGGAGATGGACGAAGAAAGCCGGCGAGCACTGATGCACGGCTGGCGCAGGGCTGTAGGCCGCGCGCTGGACTGGATCGAGCATTGAAAGAATCCGGTGCAATAAACAAAAGCGAGGAGCAGTCCGCATCGAACTGCTCCTCGCTGATAAATACGGTTATTTGTTTTTCACTTCGCGGATCTTCTTCAGCGCGCTCTGGGTATAATCCACCAGCGCCACGATGGCCAGCGCCACGGCGATCCACAGGATCACCCGGTCCACCGGGAAGGACATGGCGGCAAACTCTGCATGCCAGAAGGACAGCACCAGCGCCAGCACAAAGCTGAACTGCGCAGATTTGCCGCTCCAGTTGGCGTAGACCACGATGTCATGGTTGAGCATGTAGGTTGCGCCGTACACCATAACGGATTCCTTCAGCATCACGATAAGGATGGCGGGCCAGGGAAACACGCCCTTCACGCCCTGACAGATCAGCGCGGTCACTACCATCAGCTTGTCCGCCAGAGGATCCATCAGCTTGCCGAAATCGGTGATCTGATTGTGCTTGCGGGCGAGGTAGCCGTCCAGCAGGTCGGTAAGGCTGGCGATGATAAACACCAGCAGGGAGATTTTGTCATGACCCGCGGCAAATAAAAGCACGAATACGGGGATCAGTGCCAGACGGATCATGGTCAGCACATTGGGAACATTCCAGATGTTCTGGGTATACTTCCGGAAAACCTTATTCACGGTGTCAGCCCTTTCCGCTGCCGGGGGCAGCAAGTATCACGGCGATACGGCTTTACAGTATTCGCCGGTCATACCGGAAAACCCTTCTTATATAGGTAAGCTTTTCCGGTTTACGGACATATTATGTCATACATTCTTCAACTGTTCATCAACGAACAATGCCTGCTTGAGGCGAATTGCGTTCCGCTTCGGCAGGAAATGCAGGAATTATCAGGTGGCGGAGCGAAATTATACCAGTCAACCAAATGATTTGTCCGGAGGGATTGATATGAGAATTGACGGCCGCACGCCTGATCAGGCGCGTCCTGTAACGATTCAGACCAACTTTGTCCGCACGGCGGCAGGCTCCTGCCTGATTGCTACCGGCAATACCCGGGTCATCTGCACTGCCCCTGTGGAGGAGAGCGTACCTCCCTTCCTGCGCGGCAAGGGTCAGGGCTGGGTTACGGCGGAATACGCCATGCTGCCCGCCTCCACCTCCCAGCGCAAGAAGCGCGACGGCGTGAAGAAGGACGGCCGCAGCGTGGAGATTCAGCGTCTCATCGGCCGCAGCCTCCGTCAGGCCGTGGATATGGAAAAGCTGGGCGAAAGGACCATCACCCTGGACTGCGACGTGCTGGAGGCCGACGGCGGCACCCGCACTGCGTCCATCACCGGCGCGTTTGTGGCGCTGACTCTGGCAGTGGACAAGCTGCTGAAGGAGGGTAAGCTCCTGCAGTCGCCCATCATCCATCAGGTGGCGGCAGTTTCCTGCGGCGTGGTGGACGACGTGCCCTGCCTGGATCTGTGCTACGAGGAGGACAGCCGGGCGCAGGTGGACATGAACCTGATCATGAACGAAAAGGGCGAATTTATCGAGCTGCAGGGTACCGGCGAGGGCCGGGCCTACACCGCCGAGGAGCTCAGCGCGCTGATTGCCTACGGCCGGGAGGGCATCATGGGCCTGCAGGCGGCGCAGATCGAGGCGCTGGGCACGGCGGCCCGGCACATCGCACCCAAGCCTCCGCTGGTGGTGGCCTCCGGCAACGAGCACAAGCTGCGGGAGCTGCAGTCCATCTTCGGCGATTATTATACGGTGGTCTCCATGAAAGCCGCTGGCTTCTACGGCATGATCGACGAGAACGCCGACACCTTTGCGGGCAACGCCGCCATCAAGGCTGAAACCGTGTGCGAGGCGACCGGACTGCCCACGCTGGCGGACGACAGCGGCCTTGCGGTGGATATTCTGGACGGCGAGCCCGGCGTGATGTCCGCGCGGTATGCCGGCAATCACGGCGACGACGCAGCCAACAACGCCCTTCTCCTGCGGAGGATGAACGGCAAGAGCGTGCGCAGCGCGTCCTTTGTGTGCGCCATCGCGCTGAAGATCCCCGGAAAGGATACCCTGATTGCCGAGGGAGCATGCCCCGGCGTGATTCTGGATGAGGAGCGCGGCGAAGGCGGCTTCGGCTACGATCCGCTGTTCCTCTACGAGCCTCTGAACAAGACCTTTGCGGAACTGACCGAAGAGGAGAAGAATCAGGTCAGCCACCGTGCCCGTGCCTGCGAAAAGATGCTGGCCATCATGAAGGAGCTGCACGATTGATCAGAGCTGCTGTGTTTTCGGACAGCCACGGCGAGGACGTCAATCTCCGGTGGCTGATGGAGCAATGCTGGAAGTTTTACGGCAGAATGGACGTGTACGTCCACTGTGGCGACGGCAACGCTGATTTCCAGCGGGCGGAAAATTTCATCCGGGCGCGTGATCCCCATGCGCTGCTCATCGGCGTGAAGGGCAACTGCGACTTCGGCGCAGATCTGCCTGATACGGAGGAGATCACCCTGGAGGGCGCAAAGCTGCTGATCACCCACGGCCACCGCTTTCAGGTCAAGAGCACCTACGCCGCGCTGGATCTGGAAGCGCGGCGCAGGGGATGCGCGGCGGCGCTTTTCGGGCATACTCATGTGGCGTGCGTGGAGCAGCGGGGCGTGCTGCTGGTGAATCCTGGCAGCGCGGCAAACGATTCGATGGCGGTGCTGACCATCCGGGACGGAAAGGTCAGCGCGGAGATAATGGATTTCTGATTGAAACGATCTGGCAGGAGGAATGAGGATATGCGCGGACTGGTACGCGTGGCGGCTGTGACGCCCCATCTGCATCTGGCAAACGTGGAAAAGAACGTGGCAGAGCATCTGAAGCTGCTTCGGGAAGCAGCCGGAAGGCATGCATCCGTGGCGGTGTTCCCGGAGCTGTCCCTGACGGGCTCCACCTGCGGCAATCTGTTCTATCAGCAGACGCTGCTGGCGGAGGTCGTCCGCGGCGTCCGCATGCTGGCGGAGGAGATGCCCGACGGCATTACGGCCGTGGTGGGCGCGCCTCTGGCCGTGAAGGGCAGCCTGTACAACTGCGCCGTGGCGCTGAATCATCAGGACGGCGTGGTGGCGGTGATCCCGAAGATCTGCGCTGAAGCGCCCTTTGTCAGCGGCGAGGGCGTGGAGGACATGGAGGTTCCCCAGCTGTCTGACGAGGAAGGCTTCGTCACCATGGATGCGCAGAAGGTCTTCTCCAGCGAGGACGGCGTGGTCATCGGCGTGGAGATCGGCACGGATCTGTATTCGCCCGTGCCCGCATCCACCGTGCTGACGCTGGGCGGCGCGGAAATCATGCTGAATCTTGCCGCCGTGCCGGAACTGGTGGAGGGCCGCGCCCGCCGCCGGGAGCTGGTGTGCCGGCAGTCCGCAGCCGGGCTGTGCGGCTATGTGTACGCTTCCGCAGGACCCGGCGAATCCACCACGGATCTGCTTTTCAGCGGTCACTGCATGGCGGCCGTGTGTGGAAAACTGCTGAAGGAAAACGCTGATTTCATTCAGGACGACCATATGCTGCTGGCGGATATCGACGTGGAGCGCATCCGCGCCGACCGTCTTCGCAGCCGGGAGTTTGCCGCTGCAGCCCGCCGCTACGGCGCTGAATGCGGCGACGGCGGCTATCTGCCTGCAATGATGCTGGATGAAAATATCGAGCCGGATATGCAGGTGTCCAAACAGCCCTTCATTCCTGCCGACAGGGCGGAAAGGGAAAAGCGCTGCCTTGAGATTTTCCAGATGCAGGCGTGGGCGCTGGCCCGCCGCATGAGCATCACCGGCAACAAGGTGGTGGTGGGCATTTCCGGCGGTCTGGATTCCACCCTTGCGCTGCTGGCGGCGGTGAAGGCGGCGGATCTGCTGGGGCTGCCCCGTACCAATATTCTGGGCGTGACCATGCCCTGCTTCGGCACCACGGACTGGACGTATCAGTCCGCGCTGGAACTGATGACCACCCTGGGCGTCACCCAGATGGAGATCCCGATTCACGAGGCGGTGCGCCAGCACTTCCGGGATATTGGGCATGATGAAAAGGATCATTCTGTGGCGTATGAGAATGCCCAGGCCCGCGAGCGCACGCAGGTGTTGATGGACATGGCCAACAAGTTCGGCGGCATCGTGCTGGGTACGGGCGATCTTTCCGAGATCGCGCTGGGCTGGTGCACCTACAATGCGGATCACATGAGCATGTACGGCGTGAACAGCGGCGTGCCCAAGACGCTGGTGCGCTGGGTGGTGAAGATCGCCAGCCAGCAGGAGGAGTTTGCCCCCAGCAAGGCTGTGCTGGAGCGTATTCTGGATACGCCCATCAGCCCGGAGCTGCTGCCCCCGGACGAGAAGGGCAATATCGCCCAGCAGACGGAGGATCTGGTCGGCCCCTACGCGCTGCATGATTTCTTCCTGTACTATGCGGTGCGCTACGCCTACGAGCCCCGGAAGGTATACGAGCTGTGCTGCCTGGCCTTCAGAGAGGATTTCGACCGGGCGACCATCCTCAAGTGGCTGAAGAATTTCTACCGCCGCTTCTGGACGCAGCAGTTCAAGCGCAGCTGCTCTCCCGACGGCGTGAAGATCGGCTCGGTGGGCCTGTCCCCCCGCGGCGATTGGACGATGCCCTCCGACGCGCAGTCCGCTGCGTGGCTGCGGGCCTGTGAGGAACTGACGGTCTGACTGTGACAATAAGGAGGATACACCAATGAACAAGAAGGTTTACGAGCTGATCGATTCCTATCGCGACGCTTTTGTTCGGGATCTGCAGAAGTGGATCCGCATCCCCTCTGTGAAGGACGAGCCTGCCGAGGGCGCACCCTTCGGCAAGGAAGTCCGCCGTGCGCTGGACTGCGCCATGGACGATGCGAAGAAGATGGGCTTTGCCGTGCGCGACTTTGACGGCTATGCCTGCGATATCACCCTGGGCGACGCTCCGGAGGCCATCGCTGTGCTGGGCCATCTGGACGTGGTGCCCGCCGGCGACGGCTGGCAGGTGGATCCCTTCGGCGCGGTGATCGAGGGCGATCAGCTCTTTGGCCGCGGCACCAGCGACGACAAGGGCCCCTCCCTGTGCGCGCTGTACGCCATGAAGGCCATTAAGGAAGCCGGCATTCCGCTGAAGAAGTCCGTCTGTATGATCCTGGGCTGCGACGAGGAGTCCGGCTGGGAGGATATGGCGTGGTATGCCGCTCACACCGAGATGCCCGAAGTGGGCTTCTCCCCCGATGCGTCCTTCCCGCTGATCAACACCGAGAAGGGCATGGTGCATATCTACCTGCATGCGCCTGTCGCGAAGACCGGTCTGCAGGTGAAGAAGCTGTGGACGGGCGAGCGCACCAACGTGATCCCCGGCGAGAGCAAAGCGCTGCTGGAGGGCGGCGAAGAGCTGGCAGCCAAGGTTGCCGCCTACGCGGAGAAGACCGGCCTGCCCTATACGGCTGAAGTCACCGCCGAGGGCGTGTGGGTGACCGCCGAGGGCATCCCCGGCCACTCTGCATATCCCGAAGGCCGCCGCAACGCCATCGGTATGATGCTGCTTCTGCTGAAGGAGCTGGGTGCGGAGGGCCCCTTCTCCCTGCTGGCTGACAAGGTAGGCATGGAGTCTGACGGCGCGTCCCTGGGCGTGGCCTACACTGACGACGTGTCCGGCTCCCTGACCTGCAACATGGGCATTCTGCATCTGGACGGCGATGATCTGCACTGCACGCTGGATATGCGCGTGCCGATCACCGCTGATCTGGAGAAGATCCGGAATACCGCCATTGCCGCGCTGCCCGGGTTCGTTGTGGATGAAGCGGGCTGCAAGGCGCCCCATCATGTGCCTGCGGACAGCGAGCTGGTCAGCAGCCTGCTGGCTGCCTACTCCGAGGAGACCGGTGAGAAGGCCGAGCCCCAGTACACCGGCGGCGGTACCTACGCCAAGTGCCTCAAGCAGGGCGTGGCCTTCGGCATGTCCTTCCCGGACGACGAGGATCTGGCTCATCAGGCGGGCGAGTACGTTTACATCAGCAAAACCATGACTGCCATGAAGATCTTCGCCAACGCGCTGATCAGGCTGTGCACGGAGTAAACCGCAGCAAAGGCAATCTATCTGAGCCGGACAGGGGTATTCCCTGTCCGGTTTTTTCCGTTCTCGACAAACGGAACTGCCCGTGGTACAATTTCTGTATACACTAACCCGGAAAGAGGAGAATTGCATGAAACGACTGATGGCTTTGCTTCTGGCGCTCATGTGCCTGTGGGGATCCGCCTGTGCGGAGTGGCCCATGGAGGACAGCTACAACTGGTATGAAGTGTTCGTTTATTCCTATCAGGACAGCAACGGCGACGGCGTCGGCGATCTGCCCGGCCTGATCAGCCGGCTGGACTACATCCGCGATATGGGCTATACCGGTTTGTGGCTGATGCCCATCATGCCCAGTCCCAGCTATCATAAATATGACGTGACAGACTACATGAGCGTGGATCCCCTCTACGGCACGGTGGAGGACTTCAAGGCGCTGGTGAAGGGCTGCCATGAGCGCGGCATCCGCATCATCATTGACCTGCCGGTGAATCACTCCTCCACGCAGCATCCCTGGTTCAGGGCGGCATGCGAGGCGCTGCAGCAGGGCGATACGGCCAATCCTTATGTGGATTACTACTGCTTCAGCCAGACGGCGGGGGACAAGAAGGTACAGGTTCCCGGCACGGACTGGTACTACGAGGAGCAGTTTGCTGGCGGCGGCATGCCTGACCTGAACCTGCACAGCGATGCGGTGATGGCGGAAATCCGCGCCATTATGGCCTTCTGGCTGCAGGAATGCGGTGCCGACGGCTTCCGTCTGGATGCGGTGACCAGCTTTGTCACCGGCGACGTGGCCGCCAATGTGGCCGTGCTGGATCAGCTCAAGGCCATGGCGGAGGAAGCAAAGCCCGGCAGCTATCTGGTGGGCGAGGCGTGGGTAGGCATGAGCGCGCTGGCGGGATACTGCGAATCCGCGGTGGACAGCTTCTTCCTCTTCCCGGCCTCTCAGGCTGAGGGCTTCATCGTCCGGTCGCTTCTGGGCCGCAGTCCCAACGCGACGAAGTATGTATCCGGCCTGGAGGAGGCGCTGGGCGCCATCCCGTCGCACAGCGTGCTGGCGCCCTTCCTGTGCAATCATGACACGGGCCGTACTATCGGTCTGCTGCAGGCCCGCAAGCTGCCTGAGCGCGCCAAGTTTGCTCAGGGTGTGCTGGGCATGCTGCCGGGCAACGTCTTTACCTACTACGGTGATGAAATCGGCATGGTGGGCGCAGGCGACGATCCCAACAAGCGTCTGGCCATGTACTGGAACGACGGAGACATGACTTCCCAGCCTCCCGGCGTGACCAAGCTGGAGTACGCCTATCCCTGCGCGGATGATCAGCTGGCGGATCCCTCCTCCCTGCTGAACTACTGCAGGGCGGTGAATCACGTCCGTCTGGCGGAGCCGCTGATCGCCCGCGGCGGGAACAGCTTTGTCTTCTCGGACAAGAACCTGGTGCTGATGAAGCGCGAAATGGATGATCAGCGCTGCTATATCGCCCTGAATTTTTCCCGCACGGACGCTCTGACGCTGGAGCTTCCCGAAACGGAAATGACAATCACTGCAGAGCTGCAGGTCGGCGCTGACAAGGCTGTGCTGGAGGGCGCGGCCCTGACCCTGCCGCCCTATGCCATCGTGATCCTGAAATAAGGAGGCCGCACCCATGCGCAACCTGATGATGCTGCTTCTTGCCCTCGTGCTGCTGCTGCCCTGCGCCGCACAGGCGGAAACCGGTCTGTATGTGGAGGCTGTGGAGAATCTGCCGGAGGACTTCATTCTGGGTATGGACGTGTCCTCGGTACTGGCGCTGGAGGCTTCCGGCGTGAAGTATTACGATCATGAGGGAAACGAGTCGGATCTTTTTGCCATTCTGGCGGCGAACGGGATCAACTATATCCGCGTACGCGTGTGGAACGATCCCTTTGACGAACAGGGCAACGGCTACGGCGGCGGCAACTGCGATATCAATACGGCAATCGCCATCGGCAGGCGCGCCACGGCCCACGGCATGAAGCTGCTGGTGGACTTCCACTATTCCGACTTCTGGGCCGATCCCTCCAAGCAGATGGTCCCCAAAACCTGGGAGGGTATGAAGATTGCAGCGAAGGCTGACGCGCTCTACGCTTATACGCAGGAATGCCTGATGCAGCTGCGGCAGGCCGGAGTGGACGTGGGCATGGTGCAGCTGGGCAACGAGACCAACGGCAGGCTCTGCGGCGAGAAGATCTGGATGAACATCTACAAGCTGATGAACGCAGGCAGCCGCGCCGTGCGCGAGGTGTATCCGGAGGCGCTGATCGCCGTTCACTTTGCCAATCCGGAGAGCGGAGACAACTACCTCTCCTGGGCAGGCAAGCTGGACTACTACAAGCTGGATTACGACGTGTTCGCCACCAGCTACTATCCCTACTGGCACGGCACGCTGGACAACCTGAAAAAAGTGCTGGGAACCATCAGCCAGACCTACGGCAAGAAGGTGATGGTGGCGGAGACCAGCTACGCCTGGACGCTGGAGGATACCGACTTCAGCGGCAATTCCGTCGGCGAGGGCGGCGCGTATGAGAAGCCCTATCCCTTCACCGTGCAGGGCCAGGCCAACGAGGTGGCGGACGTGATCCGCGCCATGCACGAGATCGGCGGCATCGGCGTGTTCTACTGGGAGGGCGCGTGGATCACCGCAGGCGGCGGCAGCTGGGAGGAGAACCACGCCCTGTGGGAAAAGTACGGTTCCGGCTGGGCGTCCAGCTATGCGGGCGCGTATGATCCGGATGATGCGGGCAAATACTACGGCGGCAGCGCCTGTGACAATCAGGCCATGTTCGACGCCGGGGGTCATGCGCTGGAATCGCTGAAGGTATTCCGGCTGATCCGGGAAGGGAATGAAATTCCCCTGACGGCGGATGCGTTGGACGAGACGCTGCTGACCTTTGATCTGAAGGAGACTGTGACGCTGCCGGAGACGGTGAACGCCGTCATGAGCGACAACAGCCGCACGGCGATCCCTGTCGTGTGGGAGGCTGCGGACCTTGCAGCCATGAATCAGCACGGCCCGGCGGTGTATACCGTCACGGGCGAGGCAGGCGGCATGGAGGCCGTGTGCCGGATCGCCATGGTGGAATACAACTATCTGCGCAATTACAGCTTCGAGGAGGCTGATACCTCCATGTGGCGGGCGGAAAACCTCTCCGGCACGGAGCAGCTGTATGTGGAGGAAAAGAAGGCGGATTCCCTGACGGGCGTGATGCATTATCACTTCTATTCCACCCGGGCAAACGGCGTGGAGTTCACCCTTGAGCAGGACGTGCAGAGCCTGCCGGCGGGCACGTACCGTTATGAGATTGCCATCCAGGGCGGCGACGGCGGGGAGACGGAGATCTACAGCTATGTGAAGATCAACGGCGAAATCCGCTATACGCAGCCGGCAAAAATCACCTCCTGGAACAGCTGGGATATTCCGGTGATCGGGGGAATCGAGGTTTCGCAGGGCGATCAGGTGACGGCCGGCGTCTACGTCCGCTGCGGAGGAGCGGGGGCGTGGGGCAAGATCGACGATGCGCGTCTGAACCGCGAAAAGTAAGCTGGAACTGGTTAAAAATGGTGATTATGCACAAAGATGGATGAATAAAACTGTGAACAACAGTACAAAATGAAAAAATACCGAAAATTTTCGGAAACGATTCCAATTTCCTCTTGAAAGATGGAAAAAAAGGTGCTATACTAACCATATCGACAAGAGAGCTCTCTCTTGTTTTGGAGCGCCAAACGCTCCAAAGAACTACCTTGAGTGCAGGAGCACTCGAAAATAAAAGGAGGACATTCCATGAAGAAGTTCCTTGCTATGGTCCTGTGCCTGGCTATGGCTCTGTCCCTGGTGGGCTGCGCCAACGCCGAAGGTTTCTCTGGCGAGATCAAGGTCTGGGTCGCCGAGAACACCGTTGAGTTCACCAAGACTCAGGTTGAAGCCTTCAAGGCCGCTCATCCCGAGTACGCTGCCATGACCGTGAACGTCGAGCCCGTGGGCGAAGGCGACGCGGCCAACAACATGATCACCGACGTTGAGGCCGGTGCTGACATCTTCGGCTTTGCCCAGGATCAGCTGGCCCGTCTGGTGGCTGCCGGCGCTCTGGAGCTGGTTGCTCCCGAGAACGTGGAAGCCATTAAGGCCAACAACGACGCTGGCTCCGTGGCTGCTGTGACTCTGGGCGGCGAGCTGTACGCCTATCCCATGACCTCCGACAACGGCTACTTCCTGTACTATGACAAGTCCGTTGTGACCGATCCCACCGATCTGGACAAGGTTCTGGCTGACTGCGCTGCCGCTGGCAAGAACTTCTACATGGACGTCCGCTCCGGCTGGTACAACCCCTCCTTCTTCTTCGGTGCCGGCTGCACCCTGACCTATGATACCGACACCGAGGGCCAGTTCGTGGGCATCAACTGCGACTACGCCTCCGACAACGGCGTCAAGGCTCTGAAGTCCATCATCAAGGTTGTGACTCATCCCGCTTTCGTGAACAACGCTTCCGCTTCCAACGCCACCAATCTGGGCGCTATCGTTGACGGCACCTGGGATCAGGGCGAAGTGCAGAAGAAGCTGGGCGACAACTACGCTGCTGCCAAGCTGCCCATGGTGGACGGCTATCAGATGGGCGGCTTCGGCGGCTTCAAGATGCTGGGCGTCAAGCCCCAGACTGACGACGCCAAGCTGGCTGCCTGTGACGCTCTGGCTGCCTGGCTGACCAGCGGCGACGCTCAGCTGGCCCGCTACGACGCTGTGGGCTGGGGCCCCTCCAACCTGGTGGCTCAGCAGTCCGAGGCTGTGAAGGCTAACGTGGCTCTGTCCGCTCTGGCCGCTCAGCTGCCCAACACCATCGCTCAGGGTCAGTATCCCAACGAGTACTGGTCTCTGGCCGAGGCTCTGGTGGATGACGCCATCGCCGGCAAGTACAACGGCATGACCGATGCCCAGCTGCTGGACGTGCTGACCACTTTCCAGACCACCGCTGGCACCTATCTGTCCAAGTAATCAATGGTTACATGGGCTGGGGGCATTATGCCTCCAGCCCGTTTTCCGCATTTCCTGCCGGTGCGTTGACCGGCAGAAGCCATCGTCAGCCATGAAAGAGGCTGAGCGGGCAATCGCCGCTTCTTTCATGACTGAGGGTGTGCTGTCCAAGGCTACAATAGACAAAGGTTGGTGAAAGCATGACGGACCTGGACTTCCTGCGGCTGAACAAACCGCAAAAAATGCTGTACAAGCTGCGCAGGTTCCTGATGAATCTGCCCAAGGCCATCCTGAATGCCCTGAAGGGACTGGTGATGGCGGTTGTGAACGTCTTCAAGGGCGTTGGCAATGAGCTGTACGATATCTTCGATACCTATCGCAAGGGCGATTGGAAGACCCGTGTGTCCTACACGGTGATGGGCTTCGGCTCCTGCGCCCGCGGCCAGTGGCTGCGCGGTCTGCTGTTCTTCCTGTTCCAGACGGTGTTCAATGTGTACCTTGCCTGCTTCGGCGGCACCTACGTGGCCAAGCTGATCACTCTGGGCACTGTGGAAACCCACAAGGTGGGCCGCAAGACTGTCTACGGCGACAACTCCTTCCTGATCATGCTCTACGGCGTGCTGACCCTGTTCTTCATCGCGGCGTTCATCTACACCTGGCGCGTGAACGTGAAGCAGAACAAGATGGCCGAGCAGCTGATCAAGGCCGGCAAGAAGCTGAAGACCGGCAAGCAGGATATGGCGTCTCTGGTGGACGATCAGTTCCACAAGACCCTGCTGGCCATCCCCACCCTGGGCGTGGTGTTCTTCACCATTCTGCCCATCTTCTTCATGATTCTGGTTGCCTTCACTAACTACGACGCTACCCATCAGCCGCCCCAGAAGCTCTTCTCCTGGGTGGGTATGGAAAACTTCAATACCCTGCTGCGGTCGGAGGAGAATACTCTGGGCATTAACGTGCAGGAAGACGCGTCTGGCGTGCTGACCCTGACGATCAATGCTTCCAACGGTGACGTGCTTTCCGCCAAGGCCACCGAGAAGGACAAGGTGGATGCGGCACTGGCGCTGATCGCTGACGGCTCCGGCGAGTTCGCTGTGGAAGAGCATGAGGACGGCACCGCCACCATGACCGTCTACGGCGATTCCGGCTCTCCCGTTGAAATGACGATTACCGGCCTGACGGCCGTGACCACGCCCTCCATGTCCAACACCTTCAAGCAGGTGCTGTTCTGGACGCTGGTGTGGGCCTTCTTCGCCACCTTCCTGAACTACTTCCTGGGCATGCTGGTCGCTATCATGATCAACAAGAAGGGCATCAAGTTCAAGAAGGTGTGGCGTACCATTCTGGTTATGACCATCGCCATCCCGCAGTTCATCTCCCTGCTGTATGTGTCCAAGATGTTCGCGGCTGACGGTCTCATCAACTCCATGCTGCTGAACTGGGGCTGGATCTCCAAGCCGCTGCCCTTCTGGACTGATCCTACCTGGGCGAAGGTCACCATCATCGGCATCAACGTGTGGATCGGTATTCCCTACCTGATGCTGATCGCCACCGGTATCCTGATGAACATCCCTGACGATCTGTATGAGTCCGCTCGCATCGACGGTGCGAACGCCTTCCAGACCTACA
>JAFURI010000029.1 GCA_017471885.1 Clostridia bacterium
AGCTGCCCTATCAGGTCAACAAGGCCCGTCTGGTGCAGAAGATTGCCGAGCTGGTGCATGAGAAGCGGCTGGAGGGTATCAGCGATATCCGCGACGAGTCCGACCGCAACGGCATGCGCATCGTCAGCGAGCTCAAGCGCGACGCCAACCCCCAGGTGGTGCTCAACCGCCTGTTCGCCCAGACTCAGCTGCAGACCACTGTCGCCATCAATCTGCTGGTGAACGGCTCCAGCGGCATTGCCGTGGGCATGGCGACCAACATTCCGCCCCACAATCTGGGCGAGGTGATCGACGGCGTCATCTGCATGATCGACAAGCCCGACTGCTCCATTGACGACCTGATGGAGCATATCAAGGGACCCGATTTCCCCACCGGCGGCATCGTGCTGGGCCGCCGCGGTATCCGCGAGGCGTATTACACCGGCAAGGGCCATATTGACGTGCGCGCCAAGACGGAAATTGAAAACATGTCCAACAACCGCAGCCGCATCATCGTCACCGAGCTGCCCTATCAGGTCAACAAGGCCCGTCTGGTGCAGAAGATTGCCGAGCTGGTGCATGAGAAGCGGCTGGAGGGTATCAGCGATATCCGCGACGAGTCCGACCGCAACGGCATGCGCGTGGTGATCGAGCTGAAGAAGGACGTTTATCCTCAGGTGGTGCTGAACTTCCTGTACAAGCACACCTCCCTGCAGGAGACCTTCGGCGCGAACATGCTGGCGCTGGTGAACGGCAAGCCCCGTATCCTGACGCTGCGGGAGATGATCTACTACTATCTGGAGCACCAGAAGGACGTTGTCACCCGCCGTACCCGGTTCGAGCTGAACAAGGCAGAGGCCCGTGCGCACATTTTGGAGGGCCTGATCAAGGCGCTGGACCACATCGACGAGATCGTGGCCATCATCCGCGGCACCCGCGATACTGCTTCTGCCCGCGCTGCGTTGATGGAACGCTTTGATTTCTCCGAGAAGCAGGCGCAGGCCATTCTGGATATGCGTCTGGCCCGCCTGACCGGTCTGGAGCGGGAGCGCCTGATGGACGAGTATGAGGAGCTGGAGCGCACCATCGCCCGCCTGAACGCCATCCTGAACGACGAGGCGCTGCTGATGGGCGTGATCAAGGACGAGCTGATCGTCATTCGCGACAAGTTCTCCGACGACCGCCGCACCGAGCTGACCACCATCGAGGGTGAGATCGACGTGGAGGATCTGATCGCTGAGGAGGACATGGTGGTAACCCTGACCCGCGAGGGCTACATCAAGCGCATCACCAAGAGCACCTACAGGGCCCAGCACCGCGGCGGCAGAGGTGTTTCCGGCATGACCACCAAGGATGAGGACTACGCCGTGCAGATGCGCGTGGTCTCCACCCATGACGAGATCATGTTCTTCACCAATCTGGGCCGCGTGTATATGATCAAGTGCTACCAGATCCCGGAGGCAGGCCGTCAGGCCCGCGGCACGGCCATCGTCAATCTGCTGCAGATCGGCGGAGGCGAGAAGGTCACCTGCATGGTGCCCGTGCCCATGGCCACCGAGGAGCACAATCTGGTGATGGCGACCCGCCAGGGCATGATCAAGAAGACTCCCTACGGCGAGTTCCGCAATCTGCGCAAGAACGGCCTGATCGCCATCGTCCTCAAGGAGGGCGATGAGCTGGTGGGCGTGGAGCTGACCGACGGCAACGACGAGATCATGCTGGGTACCCGCAAGGGCATGTCCATCCGCTTCAACGAGCGGCATGTGCGTCCCATGGGCCGCGCCAGCATGGGCGTGCACGGCATGCGGCTGGAGGAGGACGACGTAGTCATCGACATGTGTCCCCTGAACGCCGGCAGCGAGGTGCTGGCCATCACCGAGGGCGGCTACGGCAAGCGCACCAGCCCCGACGAATATCGCGAGCAGGGCCGCAACGGCAAGGGTATCCGCGCCATGAATCTCACCGACAAGACCGGCGACATGGCTGCGCTGCTGCTGGTGAATCCGGACGAGGACATCCTGCTGATCACCGACGACGGTACCATCATCCGCACGCAGGTGGAGGATATCCGCTTCTGCGGCCGCAACACGCAGGGCGTGCGTGTGATGAAGCTGCAGGAGGGCAGCAAGGTGATCGGCGTAGCCCGCGCCGAAAAGGAAGAGGAAGCCGCCGAAGAAGCTGAAACGGCCGAATCCTCCGAGGAGATCTGATAAGCGTCCCCGCATCGTATGATGCGGGGATTTTCTGCGTCCATGGAAGGAAACGGCAGCAGCCTTCCGTTGTATTGTCAGAAAGGGAGGAGTTTCCATGAAGCGACATGTTTTTGCATGGGTGCTGACGCTCTGCCTGGCGGTATGCGCAACGGCGCTGGCCAACAGCTGGGGTGCGCCCGGCGGCACAGTGAGTCTGTTTGAGAATACAGCGTATGAGGATTACACCGTTGCGGCGGAGGATTACAGCCGCAGCGAGAAGACGGCGCGCCTGATTGTGGAAAACCGGTATCACCGGCAGCTGTGGTGGGTGGAAAAGACGGACGGCGAGTGGCGGATTGTCTGCAAATCTACCACGGCGGTATATCAGCCGGACAGCGGCAGGGCGGCGGCGGACAGGCCTGTGGTCATGCGTGACGCAGGCGGCTTCGGTCTGATCTACGAGGCGGAGAGCTATTGGTTTGATGCAGACATGGTGCTGCAAAGGGCCCGCTATACCGGCGAGGACGGAATGATTATGCTGAGCTACAACGGCACGGACGCATACCTTGCTGAGGATGACGGGGGCAGCGCATACTGGTATGTGTGGGGCGGACTGAAGCTGGAGGACTTCAACGTCAGCCTGATGCCCCGC
The DNA here is from genome assembly GCA_017471885.1 of Clostridia bacterium. Taxonomy (GTDB): domain Bacteria; phylum Bacillota; class Clostridia; order Christensenellales; family Aristaeellaceae; genus UBA11524. The sequence goes on from JAFURI010000029.1 coordinate 2,824, forward strand.
AGCGTGCCTGATGCGGTACATATGAACCGGATGAGCAGCATGCTCCATGAGGTGTTCAACTCGACGGTGCAGGTCACGAAGACAGATAAAAGCAAGCAGGCTGTGTATTCCGCGCCGGATAAAAAGGCCTTCCGCGCGGCGAAGGGCAAGGCTGTCGTCAGCCTGAAGAGCCTTGACGGCCTGACGCTGCTGGGCCGGTGGAACGGCTGGGACGCGGTGGAATACGAGGTCAGCGCCCGTACGAGCCGCATCGGATACATTCAGGGCGGACACATCCACGACGGGTACAGCTGGGACGAGGAGTTCTGTGCGATTCCGGCGGTGGCGGCGGAGGATACCTTTATCACCGATGATCCGGGCGTATCCCAGTACCCGACAGCAGAGCTGGCTCGGGGCATGGAAGTGACGCTGCTGGGCCGGTATGGTCAGTACTACGCCCATGTGGAGACCACCATCGATGGTCAGCCGGCCCGGGGCTTTGTGCCGCTGCGGTCGCTGGAGGTGCAGGAACGCTCCCTTGATCAGGTCATAGCGCACATAACGGGCGGGCCGTATGAGATCCGTGCGGGCGGAGATATGATCCCCTCCGGCATCACCTTCCGTGCGGACGGCAGCTTCGCTGCAGAACTGCCGGAGTCGGAGCCCGTCACTGGGACGTGGTCGGTGCGGACGTATGATCCCCAGGAGCAGCTTTTCTGGAATCAGCCGCCCTATGCGCTGGAAATGGTATACGACGGCACGGGCCGGGAGATCATCCGCGGCCTGACGCCCATGCAGGACGGCTTCAGCCTGACCAACGAGGAGGGCGGGGGCGGATACGCGCTGAAGGAATGAAATCAAAATAAACGAGCCCGCAGAAGCTGATGCTTCTGCGGGCTTTGTCAGATGAACGTGTTGATTATTCGCCGTCGAAGGCCTTGAGGACGGCCTCCGCCATGGCGTTCTTTTCGCAGCGGGCCTTGTGGCGCACGGGCAGGGAACGCAGCGCCTTCACCTGCTGAGGCACGGGCATGCCGCTGATCTCCTCCAGCTTGTCGGAGCAGCCGAAGGCGTCCAGATCCGCAGCGGCGGTCTCGCCGCGCACGGCGGTAAGCACGTCGGCGGCAAACTTGTAGGGGCTGGCGGTGGAGACGATCACGGTGACCGTGTCGTCGCCCGTCTCCTGACGGTACTGGCGCAGCACACGGCTGGCCACGGCGGTATGGGTGTCCATCAGGTAGCTGTATTGATCAAACACGGTGCGGATTTCCTCCGCGCACTGTGCGTCGTCCGCATAGCCGGCAGAGAAGAGCTGCTGCAGCTGCGCCAGCTTGCTTTCACCCACGCTGTAGGTCTTCTGCTCCTTCAGCTGACGCATCCAGTCCGCCACGGTTTCACCCTGCCGATCCGCCATCTCGAACAGCAGACGCTCCAGATTGGAGGAAATCAGGATATCCATGGAGGGGGAGGTGGTCTTGTGGAACTCGCGGCGGGCGTCGTACACGCCGGTCCGGAAGAAGTCCGTCAGCACCTTGTTGCGGTTGCTGGCGCAGATCAACCGGCCCACGGGCAGGCCCATCTGCATGGCGTAGTACGCCGCCAGAATGTTGCCGAAGTTGCCGGTGGGCACCACAAAGTTGACCTTGTCGCCCATTTTGATCACGCCGTCCTTCAGCAGGTCGGCATAGGCGGAGAAGTAGTACACGATCTGCGGAGCCAGACGGCCGAAGTTGATGGAGTTGGCGGAGGACAGCACCTTGCCGCGCTGATCCGCCATGGCGGCGAAATCGGCGGAGGAGAACAGCTGCTTGACGCCGGTCTGCGCGTCGTCAAAGTTGCCGTCCAAGGCAATGACGTGGGTGTTATCGCCGCCGGTGGTGGTCATCTGCAGCTTCTGCACGTCGGACACGCCGTCGGTGGGGTAGAACACCGTGCAGGAGGTGCCGGGCACGTCCTTGAAGCCCTCCAGAGCCGCCTTGCCGGTATCGCCGGAGGTAGCCACCAGAATGCTGACCTCGCGCTGTTCGCCGTTCTTGCGGGCGGACAGGGTGGTCAGGTGGGGAAGCACCTGCAGCGCCATATCCTTGAAGGCCAGCGTGGGACCGTGGAACAGCTCCAGCACGTGGGTCTGATCATCCAGACGGCGCACGGGGGCGACGGCAGGATCGTCAAACTTGCTGGCGGCGTAGGCCTGACGGATGGCGTCGTCCAGCTCGGACAGGCTGAAGTCCTCCAGATAAAGCTTCAGGATGGCAACGGCGCGCTGGTGGTAGGTCATTTCAGTCAGCGCGGCAATCTTTTCGGCCGTCAGGGCCGGGAAGGAGGCGGGAACGTAAAGACCTCCGTCGTTGGCCAGACCAAACAGAATGGCCTGAGACGCCGTAACGCATGCGCCGCCGCGGGTGGAAAAGAAAGACATGTAGATCACACTCCAGCATAAGATGTGCGGATGGCTGTCTGTCATCCGGAAAACGAAAAGGGCGGCAGTTCCATGAACCGCCGCCCAGAAGAATCCCCGTAAGGCGCCGGAGAGGCCGTGGCCTCTTCGACTGCAAAACCCTCGTCAAAATGCCTGCATTTTGACGAATGGCAGCATCAGATGACGTAATCCTTCATGAACTCGGGCAGAGCAGCGGGATCCTCGCTCACGCTCAGCACGAACTTCACGCGGTTCTTCTCGCTCAGCTCAGCCAGGGTGTCGATGATGTTCTTGGCGTCAGCCAGCGCGGTGTGGGTCAGCTTGATGAAAGCATCGATAAAGATGACGCCCACGTCATAGTTGGAAGCCAGCATGCCGCCCAGGAAGCCCACGAACATATCGGCGTTGCACACATGATAGTCGTTCACGTTGACGAAGCGGACAGCGCGGTCCACGTCGAACATGTAGCTGTTGTCCTTGTCCAGGAAAACAACGGAGCTGCTGGAAGTCTTGGCGGTTTCATTGGTCATATCGATAAGACGCTTGGTCTTGCCGGAACCCTTCTTGCCTGCGATGATCTGAATCATGGGGGGTCAGCCTCCTTGAGTTGAGATTGTGTGGAATCATTATATACCATTTCCACGCCGGATGCAATCCATGGAATTGAATTTTTGCAGTATTTGGTCTGCGGCGCGTCAGGGCATGGATGATTCGGTTTGTACATATTGATTCGCCAGCCGCTGGGCGAATTCCTGCCGGGAAAGTTTCTCCAGGCAGCGCTTTTCTCCGCCGGGCAGAGCGGGATCCAGCCTGCACACGGCGGCGTAGTCGCACCAGTCGCAGGCGGACCAGTTTCCCTCCTGTGCAGGAGAGACGTCCAGACAGCCCTGACGGATGCGATCGGTCAGGGCGGCGGCGGTCTTGCGGGCGTGCAGGAGCAGCGCGTTCATCTCCTCCAGCCCGTAGGCGTTGGCGGTGGCGGCGACGCTGCCATCCTTGTTGAACACCTTGCCCAGCGAAAGCTCTTCTACTTCCGCGTCCATGGCGGCGACGACCTCTGTCTCCGCCAGCACCACGCCCTGCAGCCGCAGGGCCCTGGCGATGCGCTTTTCCGCCTCCGCAAGGATATCCTCCGGGGCGGTAACCATGGGATCGCGCACGGTGAAGTAGAATGCGCCGGCGGGCCGGGCGTCGCTGCGGACGTGCATGGCGGCCTCAAGATACAGAAGCAGCTGCAGCTGCAGCCCGTACCACAGCCGGGTGGGATCCATATCATGGGGGCTGCTCTTGTAGTCGATGACGCGCAGATACAGTCCTTCGTCGCCCTCGTAGCGGTCGATGCGGTCAATTTTGCCCCGCAGCGCCACACGGCGGCCGTCGTGCAGCTCCAGAATCACCGGCGGCAGACCGCCCTGCTCGCCGAAGACAATTTCCGTGCCAAGGGTGGTGAAGCGGCTGTTCTGCGCATGCCGGGTAAAGAGCCATGCGGCCCGGCGCACGTCCCGCATATAGCCGCGGCCCAGCTGTCGGCCCATGGCGTCGTCGGTCAGGGGGCCATCCTCCCAGCGGGAGGTGATGGGGGCGAGCACCTCGTCCATCAGGCGGTCAGTTTCCTCCTCGTCCACATGGGGCCAGTCCGGCAGGCGGGAGGCAAGGGTGACGTACTGCTGCAGGGCTTCGTGGAAGAAATCGCCCCGCTGGGCGGGATCAAACACAAACTCCCTGCGCTTGACGGGCTTGAGGCCGTAGTCGATGAAGTGACGGTAGGGGCAGGCGGCAAAACTCTCCAGACGGGAGATGCTGACCGTATCCTGCGTGAAAAGCTTCCGCGTCTGCTCGGGGGTGAGACGGCCTGCTTCCACCCGTGCGTTCAGGCTGCCTGCCACCTGGCGCATGCGTTCTCCCCATTCGGGGGAGCGCCACAGCCAGCTCAGCGCCTGCTGCCAGGCTGGATCAAGGTTGTCGCGGCGGCCGTCGGCGGCCTCCCGCAGCTGCAGCGCCAGACCCTCCAGCGCCAGCAGGGGGGACAGGGGTGCGTCGGCGGAGCCGTCCGCCGTTACGCCGCCGGTGACACGCTTCCCGGGATACAGGCTCTGGATATCCCTCACCAGACCCGCAGGCCGCAGTGCGCCGCCGTCCTGATTGCCCTGGGAGTAGGTGACCGTCAGATACTTATCCGGCAGCGCCAGCGTGCGGTAGAAGTCGGATTGCCGCAGCGCCTGCTGCTCCTGATGATTCAGTCCCAGCGCCACGCCTGCCGCATCCGAGAGCATCAGCCGCTCGTGCTCGGTCATCAGGCTGTCCATGGAGGCGGACAGTGCGCCGTCCTGCAGGCCGACCACCAGCAGCGCGTCCAGCGAGCCGGTCATCAGATGGCCCGCTTCGCCGATCATCACCGTGTCGCTCTGGGGCGGCAGGCTGGAGATGACGGCTCCTGTCAGACCGGATTCAATGAACTGGGCCATAGCCTTCATGGCGGCGCGGCGCTCGCCCAGCAGCGTGTGGAGCTGATCCAGCAGATCCATCACGATCTGCCATACCTGCCGGTTGGTGGCGGCCTCGGCTGCCATGCCGCGGCGAAGCAGCTCCTCCTCACGCTTCAGCAGTCTGTCGTAGGCGCCGATCTCCTCAAGCATCTGGAACACGGCCTCCACGGATTGGGCGGCGTTACGGGCCTGACGCAGACCTTCCCGCAGCTGCTCCATAGGAGCGATCAGCCGCTGGCGCAGTGTCTCGGCAGTTTCGCAGTCGCCGCGGGTGAAGGGCCGGAGCCATTTGGAACGGTTCACGCCGTTCTCCAGCGCATAGTTTTCAAGGATGAAGGCCTCGTCCTCCGTCAGGGGGGAGAAGCCGGATTTGGCTGCGTCCAGCACGTCCTTCTGCGCATAACCGCCGCTGACGGCGCGCAGCGCGCCGATGAGCATCCGGCACAGGCCGTGGCGAAGGGCGGAGTCCTTCCGGGCCAGATAATGGGGGATACCGGCTGCTGCGAGGGTAACGGCAAGGATGCCGTCCAGAGAGCCGGGGGCGGCCAGCGCTACGGCCATACGCTGCCACGGGATGCCCTCCTCATGCCAGCTGCGCAGCCGGGCGGCGGCATAGGCGGCTTCGGCGTAAGGGTTGGCGGCGGCGTGCAGGCTGACGCAGCCGCTGTCGCCGCTGAAGGGAGCCTCCCGCCGGGTAAACAGATGCTGCTCCAGATGGCGCAGCGCGGGGGCCTTCGTATCGGGAAGAAGAGGAAGGTAGCGGAGCTCGTGGGCAATTCCCTTCCGCTCCAGACAGCTGATCAGCGTCTGGGCGCTGCGTCGCTGGGTCAGGAAGATCCGCCCGTCGGCGGCCTCCTTTGCGTCCATGGTCAGGGTCACGGTCAGCTGATTGACCAGCGGAGCGGCTTCCGCCAGCAGCTCGCAGAAGGGCTGCTGCAGCACGTCGAAGCCATAGACCCATACGTCCGCGCCGTCCAGCACATGACTGGGCGCAAGATGACGGATCACGTCCTGATCCTGCATGGCGCTGTCGGCAAAGCGGCCGGAAACGATCTCCAGATAGCTGCGCCAGATGCGGGCCAGATCCAGCTCCTTGGCGCGGGTAGCGCCGGACAGGGTCAACGCGTGCTGCTCCAGCCAGTCGGGATCGATATGCGCCTTCTGCATGTCCTGCATAAGCACGCTCAGCTTGTCCGGCAGTCCCGGCTGGGAGGCCACGCGCTGATAATACACCAGCTCGTCCTTGCACTGCAGCAGCGCCTGACTCAGCGCCATGCTGCGTCCGCGGTCGTCCAGCGGAGCGAGAGGAGAGCGGCCCCCGCGCTCGTGGATGCGGCGGTTCAGCCGCCGGGGGGAGAGCACGTCCAGATCAATCAGGCCGGGAAGCTGCAATCCGTCGATCAGCTCCCGCTCCGCCTGCAGCGTGTACTGCTCGGGCACCAGCAGGAAAATCCGCCGGCCCGCCTGACGGCTGCGGTTGATTTCCGGCAGAATCTGCGGCAGAATCTGTCCCGCACGCGCGCCCAGAATGCGTACCTTATGCATAGCGCGCCCTCCTTCGCATCATGATACGGTTATTATGCCACAGATGAAGGCTTTGGTCAAACCCCGTCATCGGCAGAGGAGACAAAAGTCAGGAAAGGTCAGAAAATTTTGCCGCGCCTCTTGACATTCGCCGAAAAGATAGTACAATAGCATTGTCAAAAGGTCAAAGAAAGTCAATTTATTGATCTGACAGGAGGTATGCGCATGAATGCAAATCAGTTCACCCAGAAGACCATCGCTGCGGTGCAGCGGGCGCAGTCTCTGGCGATGGAATATCAGCATATGCAGGTGGAGCAGGAGCATCTGGCGCTGGCGCTGGTGGAGCAGGACGCGGAGCTGATTCCGCAGCTGCTGAAGAAGTGCGGCTGGAGCGCGGAGGATATGCGCCGTCAGCTGACGGAGGCGCTGGGCCGCATCGCCCGGGTATCCGGCCCCGGCCGTCAGGCGGACAAAGTCTATATCTCCCCTGACGTGGACAAGGCGCTGGTGGAGGCGGAGGCCGTCGCGTCCCGCATGAAGGACGAGTACCTCTCCGTGGAGCATGTGTGGATGGGCCTTTGCGCCAAAGCTGCAGGCCGCTTCCAGCAGATTCTCCGGGGCATGGGCTATCAGGAGGAAGCCTTCCTCAAGGCGCTGGCGGAGGTGCGGGGAGCCGCCCGCGTTACTTCCGATAATCCGGAGGAAACCTACGACGCGCTGAAGAAGTACGGCTCCGATCTGGTAGAGATGGCCCGGCAGCAGAAGCTGGATCCCGTCATCGGCCGCGATGCGGAGATCCGCAACGTAATCCGCATCCTTTCCCGCAAGACCAAGAATAATCCCGTGCTGATCGGCGAGCCCGGCGTGGGCAAGACCGCTGTGGCGGAGGGTCTGGCCCAGCGCATTGTGCGCGGCGACGTGCCGGAATCTCTGCGCGACCGCACCATCTTCTCTCTGGACATGGGCAGCCTGATCGCCGGAGCCAAGTTCCGGGGCGAGTTTGAGGAGCGGCTGAAGGCTGTGCTGGCGGAGATCAGGCGCAGCGAGGGCAGGATCATCCTGTTCATTGACGAGCTGCACACCATCGTGGGTGCAGGCAAGGCTGACGGAGCCATGGATGCGGGTAATCTGCTCAAGCCCATGCTGGCAAGGGGCGAATTGCACTGCATCGGCGCCACCACCCTGAACGAGTACCGCAAGTATATCGAGAAGGACGCCGCCCTCGAAAGGCGCTTCCAGCCGGTCATGGTGGGCGAGCCTACGGTGGAGGATACCATCGCCATCCTGCGCGGCCTGAAGGAGCGCTACGAGGTCTTCCACGGCGTGAAGATTCAGGATGCGGCCCTGATCGCCGCCGCCACCCTGTCCAACCGCTACATCACCGACCGCTTCCTGCCGGACAAGGCCATTGATCTGGTGGACGAGGCCTGCGCCATGATCCGCACCGAGATCGACTCCTTGCCTGCGGAGCTGGACGACATCAGCCGCCGCATCATGCAGCTGGAGATCGAGGAGGCTGCGCTGAAGAAGGAGGAGGACGAGCTGTCCCGGACTCATCTGGCGGAGCTGCAGAAGGAGCTGGCGGAGCAGCGCGATGAATTCAACCAGATGAAGGCACGCTGGGAAAGCGAAAAGAACGCCATCGGCAAGGTGACGAAGCTGCGCGAGGAGATCGAGCGGGTCAACGCCGAAATGGAGAAGGCCGAGCGCAATTATGATCTCAACCGCGCTGCGGAGCTGAAGTACGGCGAGCTGCCCCGGCTGCGCAAGGAGCTGGCGGAGGAAGAGGCCGTAGCCGAAAAGAGTAAGGAGGACAGCCTGCTGCGCGACCGCGTGACGGACGAGGAAATCGCCCGCATTGTGGGCCGGTGGACGGGCATCCCCGTGAACAAGCTGATGGAGGGCGAGCGGGAGAAGCTGATGCATCTGGAGGACGTGCTGCATGAGCGGGTGATCGGTCAGGACGAGGCGGTGACGAAGGTCTCCGAGGCTATCCTGCGTTCCCGCGCGGGCATTCAGGATCCCAACCGTCCGCTGGGCAGCTTCCTGTTCCTCGGCCCCACGGGCGTGGGCAAGACGGAGCTGGCCAAGGCGCTGGCACAGGCCCTGTTTGACGATGAGAAGAACATGGTGCGCATCGACATGTCCGAGTACATGGAGAAGTTCAGCGTCAGCCGTCTCATCGGTGCGCCTCCCGGCTATGTGGGCTACGACGAGGGCGGTCAGCTGACCGAAGCCGTGCGTCGTCATCCCTACTGCGTGGTGCTGTTTGACGAGGTGGAGAAGGCGCATCCGGACGTGTTCAACGTGCTGCTGCAGGTGCTGGACGACGGCCGGATCACCGACAGCCAGGGCCGGACGGTGGACTTCAAGAACACGATCCTCATCATGACCAGCAATCTGGGCAGCGAGTACATTCTGGAGGGTATCGAGAACGGCGAGATTGCTCCCGCGGCCCGTGCGCAGGTGGATCGGATGCTGAAGAGCCACTTCCGTCCGGAATTCCTCAACCGTATCGACGAGATTGTGTATTACAAGCCGCTGACCCGGGAACAGATCAGCGAAATCGTGAAGCTGATGCTCCGCAGCCTGAACAGGCGTCTGGGTGACCGTCAGCTGAAGGTGGAGCTGACCGACGCAGCCATGAGCGCAGTTATTGATCAGGGCTTTGACCCTGTGTACGGAGCGCGCCCGCTCAAGCGCTACATCCAGTCGAAGATCGAGACGCTGGTAGCCCGGCGGATCATCGCCGCCGACGTGAAGCCGGGGGATACCCTCCTGGTGGATGCGGATACGGACGGCAGCCTGAAGGTAACATGGTAAAAGAAAGCATCCCCGCTTCTCCGTTGAGGAGAGGCGGGGATGCGTGTTTATGGGTTTGAAGGAAAGGATCAGTCGGTCAGCGCACCGGCCACGATTTCGGCCACGGCGGCCAGATCGTCAATGTCATTCTCGTAATAGCTGCCAGCCATCTCGGTCATGGCAGCCTTGGCGCCGGCGCTGGTATTCAGCTCGGTGGCCATCATGTACAGGTTGGAAGGATCAGCGCCCATGTACACAGCGCAGATATAGCGGGTGCCGTCGTAGTACAGGGTGATCACGTTGTTCTCGTCCAGACCCACGTAGGAGGGCTGGGATACGTCAAGGCCGTACTGGTCATATTCCACGTCGATTTCCACGGCGGCCAGCAGGGTGTACAGGGCGCGGTAGGTGGAGGTGGAGAAGTAATCAGAGGGAGTCAGATCCATATCAGCCAGGATGATGGGCTGAAAGGGCTTGAAGGAATTCTCGGCCAGAGCCAGAGAGCAGCTGAACAGCAGCACCAGAGCCAGCAGCAGGGCGGAAATCTTCTTCATGGTGGAATCCTCCTTATGTGAACGAATTGTGAACAAATTCATTATACATAATCTGACAGGATCTGTCAACCGAAAGAACAAAACAGAACAAACAAAAAGGAATGTACATTTGTACATTCCTTTTTGCTGCCGGACGCCGGTCAGGCGGCGGAATCGGAGGTGCTGACGGTCATTTTCCAGTTTTGATGCAGAATAAAGCAGCTGGCGGCGAGAATCAGCACGCAGAGCGTCAGCTGCAGCGCCCAGCCGGAGCCAAGCCGCAGTGCCTGACGGCTCAAAAAGCCCGCGACGCCTGCAACGCCGCAGGTTCCGGAGATCAGCGCAGGCAGCAGTTCCCCGGCCTTCCACACGGAAAGCACCGCACCGATCACGCCCAGCACCAGCATCAGGATGGGGGAAACCAGAATGCTGCCCAGGGTAAAATCTGCGCCGAGCACGCTCTGAAGGTGCGTGGTCAGAGCGGCGTGATCGCCGGGGAACCAGACGTAGCCTGCGATGGACGCGGAGTTCTCGCCGGTCTCTCCGTACGTCCAGAAGGGGGTAAACTGCAGCGCGACCAGAATGATCAGGAGCGCGGCGCAAAGAAAGCTGGCGGTCTTTGCCAGCGAGGCATGGTTTTTCGGCATAAAATAAATAACCTCCTTGCCGATGAAAGGAATAAGGTGAATGCCCGGACAAAGACCGCCGTATGCGTCCAGCCCCGTCCGCGGCGGCTGACAGGTTGATTATCACGCCCTTTCATGAACTGAAAAAGAAGTCCCGATGAAGATAATTTGAACAATGTACATTTTTGTACAAAAAAGATCCGCCGGATGGGCGGATCAGGTATTGAGGTCTATGTACTGCCGGGGAGAGACGCCTTCTGTTTTGACGAACGCGCGGTAGAAGCTGGAATAATCCTGATAGCCGCAGCGGCTGCCGGCCTCCTGCGGGGCAACGCCCTGCGTCAGCAGCACCCGGGCCAGCAGCATGCGCTTGGCGGTGATGTACTGGTGCACCGACAGGTGGGCGTACCGGCGGAACTGGTGGGAAAGGTGGGCGGGGGTGAGGTAGAAGCGCTGGCTCAGCTGCTCCAGCGTTACGTCTTCGCAGAAGTGCTCGTTGATGTAGCTGACCACAGCCGCCATGCCTCCGCTGGCGGGCAGGGACTGCTCGCCGGGGCGGCGGGCGCACAGGCGGGCGATCAACGCAAAGAGCTGGTAGCGGGTGATCAGCCGCCGGGCAGGGTCGTCGCCGTCGGTCTCTGCGTCGCGGAAAACCTGCCGCCAGCCGTCCACCTCCCCGGGGGAGAGCGGCTGACAGTACTGCCGTCCCCGGGCCAGATGATCCAGCTGTTCCACAGCAGAGAAGCCCGGCAGGGCGATACTGCGCAGCGCGTCGGTGCTGACGTAGGCCAGCAGCCGTTCGTAGGGCCGGTCCAGATTGTCAAAGGCGGCGCGGTGGAGCCGTCCCGGCGGCACGATGATCAGATCCCCCGGGGAGAGCACCCGGGCGTAATCCTCGATGATATAGGTAGCCTCTCCCTGCAGGAACAGGTAGAACTCGTAAAAATCATGGGCATGCAGCGCAGGGTAGCGCAGCGTGGAGCGCCATGTGCTGTGATACATCTCGTACTCCTTGCCGCTGCGGATGTCGTCGCCGTGCATCATATCACCTCTGTGACATGATGGTAGCACAGGTTTTGCAATGTTTCAATCCGAAATTGCAATTTGTATTGCTCAAATTGCATGGTATAATAGGATTACATCACAAGGAGGGGGATCACTATGATTCGCGTTGCCATTGTTGGTACGGGTAATATTTCCCATGCCCATGTGGGCGGATACCTGCAGTTCCCGGAGCGCTGCAAAATTGTGGCGCTGGTGGACATTGTGCCGGAAAAGGCGCAGGCCATGAAGGAGAAATACGGTCTGGATGCGGACGTGTACGACGATCATCTGAAAATTCTGGACCGGGACGACATCGATCTGGTGGACGTGTGCACCCCGCCTTATGTGCATGCCTCCATCAGCATCAACGCCATGCGCAGCGGCAAGAATGTGGTGTGTGAGAAGCCCATGGCGGCGTCTCTTGAGGAGTGCGACGCCATGCTCCGCGCCCGGGACGAAAACGGCGTGAAGCTGTCCATCATCGCCCAGAACCGCTTCCGCAAGCCCATCCGCGACCTGAAGGCCATGCTGGACAGCGGTCTGGCCGGCCCTGTGCGTCACGCTCAGGTGGATTCCTACTGGTGGCGCGGTCATTGCTACTATGACCTGTGGTGGCGCGGCACGTGGGAGAAGGAAGGCGGCGGCTGCACGCTGAACCATGCGGTGCATCACATCGACATGCTGGGCTGGATGATGGGCTTGCCGGATAAGGTGACCAGCGTGCTGGCCAATACCGCCCATGACAACGCCGAGGTGGAGGATCTGTCCGTATCCATCCTGCAGTACCCCGGCGCGCTGGCGCAGGTGACCGCCTCCGTGGTGCATCACGCCGAGGAGCAGCAGCTGATCTTCCAGTGCGAGAAGGCCAAGATCGCCGCGCCCTTTGCGGTGTACGCGTCCATTTCCAAGCCCAACGGCTTCCCCATCCAGAACACGGAGTTGGAGAAGCAGATCGCCGATTTTACCGACAGCCTGCCTCCGGTGCCCTACGAGGGCCATCCCGGCCAGCTGGAGAACGTGATGACCGCCATCGAGCAGGATACGGACGTGGCCATCACCGGTGAGGACGGCCGCCGTACCATCGAGCTGATCACCGCTATTTACAAGTCCGGCTCCGAGGGCGGCACGGTTTCCCTGCCCCTGCAGCAGGATGACCCCTTCTACACGGTGGCGGGCATTATGGCCCGCGCCCCCCACTTCTATGAGAAGACCACGTCTGCCGCTGACCTGTCCGGCGATATTACCCTGGGCAGCAGCTACACGAAATAAGGAGGATGACCATCATGAAAGTGAACGTTGCCGACGGTATGAACTACGCGCCTCAGGGTAAGCCCCAGCCGGTGGTTAAGCCCGGTGAATTCATCTTTTCTGCCGCAGCGCTGGATCACGGGCACATCTACGGCATGACCAACGGCCTGCTGGAGGCCGGCGGTACCCTGAAGTACGTCTATGACAAGGATCCCGCCAAGGTGGCCAAGTTCATCGAGACCTATCCTCAGGCGAAGGCTGCCGCCTCGCTGGAGGAGCTGCTGGAGGACAAGGAAACCCACATGGTGGCCGCCGCCGCTGTGACCTCCGAGCGCTGTGCGCTGGGTCTGCGCGCCATGGATGCGGGCAAGGATTACTTCACTGACAAGGCTCCCTTCACCACCCTGGAGCAGCTGGCTGCCGCCCGGCAGAAGGTGAAGGAAACCGGCCGCAAGTACATGGTGTACTACTCCGAGCGCCTGCATGTGGAGGGTGCGATTCTGGCCGGCTACATGATCGATCAGGGCGAGATCGGTAAGGTGGTGCAGGTGATCGGCTTCGGCCCTCACCGTCTGAACGCTCCTTCCCGCCCCAAGTGGTTCTTTGAGAAGGAAAAGTATGGCGGCATCCTGTGCGATATTGGCAGCCACCAGATTGAGCAGTACCTGCACTTCTCCGGCGAGGAGGATGCAAAGGTCACCATGTCCCGCATCGCCAATTACAATCATCCTGATTATCCCGAGCTGGACGACTTCGGCGACTGCGCCATCACCGGTGCAAAGGGCTCTACCAACTACTTCCGTGTGGACTGGTTCAATCCCGACGGACTGCGCGCATGGGGCGACGGCCGGGCCTTCATTCTGGGCACGGATGGCTATATCGAGATCCGCAAGAACATCAACGTGGCGGCGGATACGCTGGGCGGCAACCATCTGTTCCTTGTCAACGGCAAGGGCGAAAGGTATGTAGACGCTACCGGCGTGACCGGCTATCCCTTCTTCGGTCAGCTGATTCTGGACTGCCTGAACCGTACCGAGAACGCCATGACCCAGCAGCATGCCTTCAAGGCGGCGGAACTGTGTCTGCAGGCCCAGGCCCAGGCGATCGATATCACCCGCGCGGGCAGGTAAGCGCATCAAAGCAAAGGCTCCGTATGATTTCTCATACGGAGCCTTGTTTATTTTACAGGGGCTTTTTTGCGGTAATCAGCACATGGGTATCGTGCCATGTTACGCTGCCGCCGTGTTCGTTCACCGCATCCCGAAGACCGGCAAAGAAGGCGGTTCTGTACGGCTCGGGGATGGTGATATGATCCGCATGGGTGCCTGCGTGAGCGGCGAAGGTATCCGCATCCATGACGCGGCTGCCGGGGAACTCCTGCCGGATGTAATCCGTGTAACCGTAATCAGGGGCGGAGTCATAGGGAAAGCGAATCCGGTAGGGCTCCTCCGGTTTCCAATAATGAGCATACACCTGCTGGATGCGCTGGTAAAGCGCCTCGTTGTGCGAGCGGTAGTCGCCGTGGAGCATCATCATCGCAAGCATGCCGCCAGGCTTGAGCAGCCGGAAAGTCTTGTCGAAGGCGATCTCCGGCGGAATCCACTGAATGGTGGCGGCAGAGAGGATTACGTCAAAGCGCTGTGCGCCGAAATCGTGGGTGATAAAGTCGTCCCGGATCAGGCTGAAATTACTGTAATGTCCGAACTTCTCCTTCAGTCGTGCGGCCAAATGCTTGCCCAGCTCGATGCCGAGATAATTGCACCCGGTGCGCAGGAGCGGCTCTGTGGCCTGTCCGGTGCCGGGCCCCAGCTCCAGCAGGAAGCAGCCCGGCCCGATGCCGGCGCGGGGGATCAGCGCCTCATAGAGTGCAGGACTGTAGGTGGGGCGGAAACGGTCGAAATCATCCGCAATGCTGTCAAACACAAGGCGGAATTCACGTGGCATGGGCACTGCCTCCCTTCTGCTGCAGGAAAAGAGAACGGACTGCTTCGTGAGGAAACAGTCCGTTTTTTGGGAGATCGGCACGGTGATCAGCGCTTGATATCGTAATTCTTGTTGGCCAGGTTGCGGATGGTGCGCACGTCGTCGGTGATATTGGCGTCGCCGCGGATGGTGTGCTTGATGACCGAGGACGCCACGGCGAAGTTGACCATGTCCATGGGCTTGTAGTCGTTCATCATGGCGTAGATGAGGCCGGAGGCGAAGGCGTCGCCGCCGCCTACGCGGTCAAGGATGTTGAAGGTGAACAGCTTGGACTCGAAGGTGTGGCCCTCGTACCACATGAAGGCCTTCAGGCTGTTCTCGGAGCCGGAGTGGGCATAGCGCACATGGCGGGCGATGCACTTGATGTTGGGATAGCGCTCAATGAACTTCTGGAACACCTCGTCCTGCTGCTCATAGCTGGGCTGGAGGGGGATATCATCCTTCCAGTCGCCCTTGGAGTGATCGTTCTCATCCTTCCACAGATGATAGGGCTCAATGCCCAGCAGGATGTTCACATAGGGCAGGCACTCGGTGCAGAAATCGCGGGCTTCTTCCCACGTCCACAGCTTGGAGCGGAAGTTGCCGTCAAAGGACACAGTCATGCCCTTGGCGCTGGCAGCCTTGATTATATCCATGGTAAACTGGCGGCAGTTGGGAGCCAGCGCGGGGGTGATGCCGGACAGATGCAGCCAGTCAAAGCCGTCCAGCAGTTCATCCAGATTCACCTTGGAGAAGTCGTACTCGGTGATGGCGGAATGCATGCGGTCATAAGTGACCTTGCTGGCGCGCACGCCGTAGCCGGTCTCCAGATAGTAGGTGCCCAGACGGTGGGTAGGGGTCTCCTCGGGAGTGGAGAGCACCACGGGAGTGCAGTGCACGTCGTTGGAGCGCAGCATACGCACAGCGGACTTGCCCAGAGAGTTGTTGGGTACCACGGAGAAGAAGGTGCTGTCTACGCCCAGATTGGCCAGAGCCAGCGCGATGTTGGCCTCGGAGCCGCCGTAGCTGGCCTCAAAAGAGTTGGCCATGCGGATCTTTTCGTAGTTGGGAGGGGACAGGCGCAGCATGATCTCGCCCATGGTGATGAACTTCTTGGAGGTTTTGCCCTTCAGCAGCGGATTGGAATGAATCATGTTTTATTACCCTCTTTCGAGAACGGTGTTCGCAGATTTTTTTCATTATACCACGAATCAAAAAAAACAACAAGGGGGGCCTTCGGGGGCTTCGCCCCATTTTTCCGGGGGCTTTGCCCCATTTCTCCGCCCATCGGGGTTGACAATCGAGGGGCACGCCGCGCCCCATCTTGACTGACGGGGGCTTCGCCCCTTTTCTCCGCCCATCTGGATCGACGGTTGAAGGGCATGCCGCGTCCTATCTTGACCGACGCATAAATGGTTGGGTACACAAGCCAGAAAACCCGCAGGCTCCGCGTCGCGGCGGGGGCTTCGCCCCTTTTCGACGCTGCCGCGATACCTGCCGCACGCCCGCGTCGCGGCGCAGCCGTAAAGAAAAGAGTCGAAGACTCCGCCGTGACCCCTGCAAGGGAGCGGCCTGTCACCGGCACAGCCCGGCGGCTACGCCGCCGGA
>JAFURI010000030.1 GCA_017471885.1 Clostridia bacterium
CTCGTTGGCCTTGAGCTCTTCCACGGCCTTGAGCATGTCCTTCTCGTTCTCCACGGTGGTCTTGATCTCCACGATCTCCAGCTGCTTCTGGCCGCACTTCTTGGCGATGGCGGCGCGGCGCATCTCGCTCAGGGTGATGGGGAAGCAGTCGCGGGATACGGCAACCAGACCCAGCTTGACAACAGGAATGTTCATCATGGGGTATCCTCTCCTTTGCAGAATATATGAATGGCTTGATACCACGGGAAACGGATTACAGATCGGCGGCGATATCGATATTCTCGCCAGTGAGGGCTACTACCGCGCCTGCGGCGGCTTCGCTGCTCTCGGCATGGGCCAGCAGCCACTTGTTGCGGGCCCAGAGCATCTTGTCCATGGTGTTGACGCCGCCGGGCTTGTACTCGGTATTGGTGTTCTTGGGCAGAGCCACCATCACCTGGAAGCCCTTCTGGGGATCGCAGTGGCAGGGCGCATAGTGCAGACCGGTGGCGTACACCTCAATCAGCACGCCGGCGGGGCACTTGAAGGCCTTGACGGTGGAGGTGTCCAGCTTGCCGTCCACGATATCGCCCTGCAGACCCAGCAGCAGGATGAAATCCTCCGTGCCCAGGTTGAACTCGCTGTCGCGGTGGAACTCCAGGCAGTTCAGCTTCGTGTTGTGGCCGTTGCACCAGCCCAGCTGGAAGGGCATGCCGCCGAAGAGCGCCTCGCCGATTTCCTCGGCATGGGGCGCGGCGTGCAGCACGGGATCCATGGGCACATACTCGGTGCCTTCGGGCAGGGCGGTGGTCTTCAGCGCGGCGACGATGCCCTCCACGGGATAGCCTTCCACCACGCGGCCGTAGGGACGGAATTCAGGAGAAAATACAGACAGGATCTCCATGGGATTTCTCCTCCTTATGCAAGTCACGATAGGGGTTACATTACATTTTCGCCAGAGCGGCGTAGGATTCCTTCAATGCGGGGTACAGCTGGCAGTACAGCTCGTAGAAGGGCTCGTAGGCCTTGCCGGCTTCCGCATCGGGCTGCTGAGGCTCGTTGCCCACCACAACCTTCTCGCAGGCGGCGGGAACGCTCTCGTACACGCCTGCAGCCACGCCAGCGAGGATCGCAGCGCCCAGCGCGGGGCCTTCGGCGTTGGTCAGGGTCTGCACGGGCATGCCGAACACGTCGGCCATCATCTGCCGCCAGAAGGGGCTCTTCGCGCCGCCGCCGCAGGCCAGCATGGTTTCAGGCACTACGTTCATGCCGCGCAGCACGTCCAGATTCTGGCGCTGGGAGTAGATAACGCCCTCCATCACGGCGCGCAGCAGGTCGCGGCGGGTGTGCATGGCGGAAAGGCCGATGAACGCGCCGCGGCTGTTGGAGTCCAGAATGGGGCTGCGCTCGCCCATCAGATAGGGCAGGTAGATCAGCCGGTTGGCGCCGATGGGGGACTGGGCGGCCTGGGGGTTCATCAGGTTGTAGGGATCCACACCCATCTCCCTGGCGGCTTCGATTTCAGCGGCGCAGAAGGTGTCGCGGAACCACTTGAGGGACAGGCCGGCGGCCAGAGAGCAGCTCATCACAGTATACGCGCCGGGTACGGCGGCGCAGAAGCTGTGCACGCGGCCCTGGGGATCAATCTGCACATTGTCGGAGTGGGCGAACACCACACCGCTGGTGCCGATGGTGGTGAAGGCCTTGCCGGCCTTGGCCACGCCGGTGCCCACGGCTGCGGCCATGTTATCCGCAGCGCCGGCGGCGCAGATGGTGCCCACGTTGAGGCCGGTCAGCGCGGCGGCTTCCTCGGTGACGGTGCCGGCCTTGTCGGCGCTCTCCAGCAGCGGAGGCATGAACTCGGGATTGATATCCAGCTTCGTGAGGATCTCCTCGGACCAGCAGCGGTTCGGCACGTCCAGCAGGTTGGTGCCGGAGGCGTCGGACATTTCGGAGTACAGCTCGCCGGTGAGCATGTAGCGCACATAGTCCTTGGGCAGCATGATGTGGCGCACCTTGGCCCAGATTTCGGGCTCATGCTTGCGCACCCACAGGATCTTGCCGGCGGTGAAGCCGGTGAGGGCAGGGTTGGCGGAGATCTGGATCAGACGCTCCTTGCCGATGGTGGCGGTGATTTCGTCGCACTCTTCCTGAGTACGGCCATCGCACCACAGGATGGAGGGACGCAGCACCTGATAGTTTTCATCCAGGATCACCAGACCGTGCATCTGGCCGCTGATGCCCAGGGACACCACGTCCTGCTTGTCCACGCCGCTGTCGGCGAGGACGGACTTGATGGTGCTGACCGCAGCGTTCCACCAATCCTGGGGATGCTGCTCGGCCCAGCCGTTCTTGGGCTGGAGCAGGGGATACTCAACGGTTGCGCTGGCCTTGGCCACGCCGTTCTCGTCGAACAGCACGGTCTTGGTGCCGGAGGTGCCGAGGTCGATACCAAGCAGGTATTTCATGGGAAAGGCCTCCTGTTCTCTATATGGATTTGGTAAATTACAGCTCGATGCGGACGGACTTCGTACCGGTGAGCTCGCCCGTACGCTCGTCAGGCTGGCCCACGCCCACGTAGAACACGGGCGCGCCGTCCTCAATGCGCTCGCCCTCGTCGTTGACGACCTTCAGGGCGGCGGCAGGCACGTCGATGGCCACATAGGTGGTCTGACCGGCGGGGCAATCCACGCGCAGGAAGCCCACCAGACGGGGATTGAGGGGTGCGTGGACGCTGTCCTCATTCTGGCAGTAGACCTGCACCACGTCCTGGGTATCCATGCAGCCTTCGTTCTTTACCTCGGCGGTGACGTGGATCACGCCGTCCATCTCCGTGGCCTCGGCCTTGCTGACGGACACCTTGCCGTAGGTCAGGCCGTAGCCGAAGGGATACAGAGGCTTGCCGGGGAAGAAGCGGTAGGTGCGGCCGCGCATATTGTAATCGGTAAAGTCGGGCATTTCAGCCAGCTGGCTGTTGTGATAGAAGGTCAGGGGCAGCTTGCCGGAGGGGGAAGCCTCGCCCAGCAGCAGCTCCGCCACGGCCTTGCCGCCGCGGGCGCCGGGATACCACGCCATCAGTACGGCGTTGGCCTTTTCGCCGGCCTCGGCCAGATCAATGGCGCTGCCGGCCATCAGCACGATGACGGTGGGCTTGCCGACCTTGAGCACAGCGTCCATCATGCGGCGCTGGCAGGCGGGCAGCAGCAGATCAAACTTGTCGCCGGAGGCGGAGGCGTTGCCGTGGTCGCCCTGCTCGCCCTCCAGGGTCTCGTCCAGACCCACCACCATGACCACCGCGTCAGCCTGCTCGGCGCAGATGACGGCCTCGGTGATGCGGTCGTCCTCCACGGCCAGACGCTCCACCTTGTCGGAGTAGAGGTGGCTGCCCTCGGAGTAGAGCACCTGAACGTCCTCGCCCAGCGCGTCCTGCAGGCCCTCCAGCACGGTGACGTAACGGGAGGCGGTGCCGTGATAGTTGCCGATGAGGCTGCGGCGGCTGTCGGCGTTGGGGCCGACCACTGCCACGGACTTCAGCTGATCCTTCTTCAGGGGCAGCATACCGTCGTTCTTGAGCAGCACGCAGCTCTCCAGCGCGGCCTGATGGGCCTTCTTCAGGTGCTCGCGGCACTCCACCACGGAGTAGGGGATGCTGTCGTACTCGCTGCCTTCCATCTCGCCCAGCAGATAACGGGAGGTGAACAGGCGGATGGCGGAGGTGCGCATCTCTTCCTCGGTCACAAGCCCCTTCTCGTAGGCCTTCATCATGTAGACGTAGGTGCTGCCGCAGTTCACGTCGCAGCCCATCTTCAGGGCCAGTGCGGCGGACTCCTCGGGGCTGTCGGTTACCTTGTGGTTCTCGTGGAAATCGCGGATGGCCCAGCAGTCGGACACATAGTGGCCCTCAAAGCCCCACTTGTCGCGCAGCAGATCCACCATCAGGGTCTTGCTGCCGTTGCAGGGCTCGCCGTTGGTGCGGTTGTACGCGCCCATCACGGATTCCACCTTCGCCTCCTTCACCAGAGCCTCAAAGGCGGGCAGGTAGGTTTCCTCCATGTCCTTGGGAGAGGCTTCGGCGTTGAAGAAATGGCGCAGCTCTTCCGGGCCGGAATGCACGGCGAAGTGCTTGGCGCAGGAGGCGACCTTCATATGCTCGCCGTCGCCCTGCAGGCCGCGTACGTAGGCCTTGCCCAGCTCGGCGGTCAGGAAGGGATCCTCGCCGTAGGTCTCATGACCGCGGCCCCAGCGGGGATCGCGGAAGATGTTGATGTTGGGGGACCAGAAGGTCAGGCCCTTGTAAATATCGCGGTCGCCGTGGGCGGAATAAGCGTTGTACTTGGCGCGGCCCTCGGTGGCGGCCACGTCGCCCAGCTCCTGCGTCAGGGCAGGATCAAAGGTGGCGCCCACGCCGATGGCCTGGGTCCACATGGTGGCGGTGCCTGCGCGGGCTACGCCGTGCAGCGCTTCGTTCCACCAGTTGTAGGCATGCACGCCCAGACGCTCAATAGCCGGAGCGTCGTAGCGCAGCTGGGATGCGACCTCTTCCACGGTCATCTGATTGACAAGGGCAGTGGCTTTTTCGCGGGCCTGTTCTCGGGTCATGGGGATGATCCTCCTCTGCAAATCAATCGTTTTATTCAAGTTTTGCAACAACATTTTATAACCTACCAAATATGATAGACCAACTGACAGGGGGCTGTCAAGGGGGGGCTGGGCGAAAATCATCGGCTGTGCTATAATGGAAGCCATCAGGAAACAGGAGGTTGCCGTTATGCCAATCTACCTTGATCACGCCGCGTCCACTCGCCCGGAGGCGGAGGTTGTATCCGCCGTAAGCGAGTGTATGCTGAACGTATATGCCAATCCGTCCTCAGCCTATGCCGCTGCGGGGGAAGCCCGAAGGGAAATGCGCAGGTGCCGCAGGGTGATCGCCTCCATGGCGGGGTGCGACCCGGCGGGGGTGATCCTCACATCCGGCGGCACGGAGAGCAACAATATCGTCCTTCGCAGCGCGGCGGGGCGGCATGTGGTGCTGTCCGCAGGGGAGCACAGCTCGGTGCTGGAGGCGGCCCGGGCCTGGGGCTGCGACGTCACCCTTGCGCCGCTGGATGATCAGGGCGTGGTGCAGGCGGACGCAGTGGAGCGCGCCCTGCGCAGCGATACGGCGCTGATCGCCCTGCAGTGGGCCAACAACGAGACGGGCGTGCTTCAGCCGGTGGAGGCGGTGGGCCGTCTGGCGAGGGAGAGAAGAATCCCCTTCCATGCAGACGCGGTGCAGGCCTTCGGTCATGTGCCGGTAAGCCTTCGCTGGTGTGATAGCCTGAGCCTGTCCGCCCACAAATTCTGCGGGCCCAGAGGCGCGGGCGCGCTGTGCGTGCGGCAGGGTGTGAAGCTGCAGCCCTTGATCAGCGGAGGCGGGCAGGAGATGAATCTGCGCGCCGGTACGGAGAACGTGCCTGCCGTATGCGGCATGCGGGTGGCGGCGGAAATGGCCGCCGCGGACATGCAGGAAAGGTCGCGGCGCGAGGGCGAACTGATGCAGGATCTCCTGCGCCGTCTGACGGACAGGATTCCCGGCGCGCGGCTGCTGGGTGAAAAAGCGCAGCGTCTGCCCGGCGTAGCGGCGGTGTATCTGCCGGGGCTTTCCTCGGAGATGGCCATCGCCCAGCTGGATCTCATGGGGGTGATGGTATCCGGCGGCGCGGCCTGCGCAGCATCCAGCGCGGAGGCCAGCCATGTGTACCGGGCCATGGAGTTGACGGAAAAGGAAGCCCGGCAGGTGATCCGCATCAGCGCGGGCCGTCACACCACGGGGGAGGAGACAGCCGCCGCCGCGGAGGCGATTGTCGCGGTGTGGGAAAAGTACCGGGATTAATCCTCCGCCAGCGCAGAAAAATACTGTCTGCGAATCAGTTCTGCTCCGCCCTGCGCCGCCAGCATGGACAGATCGCGCCGGTCGTAGCGGATCTCGAACAGGCGGCCCTGCGGATAGTAGCGGAACTCCTGCAGCTCGCGCTTCAGCTGCTGATCGAACACCTCGTCCGCCCAGGCGAAATCGCCCTGAAAGACCACCGTGTCCTGATCATAGGCAAGGGAGAGATTGTGCAGGGCCGAGGCGAAGCAGTGGGCCAGGTGGCGCACCGTCTTTTGCGCTGCGCCGTCGCCTCCGGCGGAAAGGCTGAACAGCTCCGGGAAGGTCAGCACGGACACGTTGCCGGTATATCCGGCCTCCTGCAGGAGCTGCCGGGCATGCCGGATGCTGACCTGGCTCTCCAGACAGCCGCGTTTGCCGCAGCCGCAGCCGGAAGGGCCGCTGTCGCTGATCACCATATGGCCGATCTCGCCGATGAGGGAATCCCGGCCGTTGAGGATATGTCCGCGCTCGATCATACAGGCGGACACGCCCCATGTGGTGAACAGCGTCATCAGGCGGCTGTCGGCGTACTCGGGATGCTCCATAAGCACTGCGCGCCCGGCTGCCTTGCCTGCATTGTCAATGAAATACACAGGCTGATCGCCGAAAATCTGCCGGAGGCGGGCAGCCAGATCAACGTCCGTTCCCCAGGCGGGGGACTGGGAATTATAGCGCAGGGTGCGGGTGGCGTAATCCACCGTGCCCGGTACGCTGAGCACCACGCCGTAGAGCTTCTCTGCGGCGAGTTTGTTTTTGGCGAGATACTCTTCAGCCAGCGTTCCGACTATGCGGAAGGCCTCGTCCAGACTGCCGCCGGAGCGGTAATCGGTACGGCTCACTGCGTGGATATCGCCGATCAGTCCGCTCAGGGCCAGCGTGACGGTCTCCGGCCACAGGTTGATGCACAGGATTTTCCGTTCATCCGCAAAGCAGTACAGTTCAGGCTTCTTGCCGCCCATGCTGGTGGTGCTGCCCTGTCCCATGGAGCGCAGCACGCCCTGGTGCAGATAATCCTGCACGGCGCGCATCACTGTGGGCCGGCTGATGCGGGTTTCGGCGTGAATGTCCGCCACGGTCAGCACCCGGCCGGTCTGGATGACCTTCAGAATGCGCTGGCGGTTCAGCCCCTTGAGGTGGGATGGCAGGGCTGCCTGATTTTCCGTGTGCTGCATGGGTTGGGCCCAACTCCTTTCCACCGGTATGGTACAGCGGGACGCGGCGTGTGAAAGCGCCTTACAGGCCTGCAGGCACATAGGCGCGGTAACGCCCGGACAGCATCAGCAGGCAGAAAAAGTGAAGGCAGTTGTCATAATAACGGCGGGGCCCCTTGCGCAGGGGAAGATTCCAGAAATCCCTGACCCACTGAAGGCGCCGGGGGCTGTCTGAGGCGATGGACGCAGCGGCGGTGGTGGCGACGATGGCCCACGGATGCATGGCTTCCTCGCCGATAGGCGTGCCGTCCAGCATATAGGAATCATAATGCAGCAGCGTCGTGTGCTCGCTGAAGAAGTTCTGCAGCCGGGTAACCGCATCGGAAAGAGCGGGGGTTCGGCCGTTCCATGCCGCATCCAGCGCGATGTTCATGGCCACGCGGTATGCGTCGGAGTAGAAGTCCATCTGCTTTCCGAACATGTGACGGGGCGTGGCGTCATACTCGGCGTATTCCGCCGCCATCCCGGTGACAGGATGGCAGGACAGGGCGATATATTCCCGGCTGGCGCGGGCGGCCTCCTGCCAGAAGGCGCGGTCGCCTTCGTCGGCGCAGCGGGCGAACAGCTCGTAGAAGTGGGGCAGATGATAGGACGGATCGGAGTAATCTGCCTCGGGTACAAAGCGGATATAGTGGTTTTCTCTCGCCCACATGGCCCGTCCGCCGGGGACAAGCTCATCCTGATGCACGCAGTGCCGCAGGATATCCCGCGCCTGTGTCAGGTAATCAAAGGGAGCCTCACGGTCGCCCCAGCGGGCAGAGGCGAAAATAAGCGCCATGGCGAGGTACTCCTCGCCGTCAGGTGCGGGGCCTTCGGCATTGTGGACGCCGTCCGGCCTGACCGACCATGCGAAGTAGCCCTTGTACTTGCCGTCCGTCTGATACATGAACTTTTTGCTGAACAGCCACAGCCGGTCAAACAGCGCCTGATCATCCAGCTGCACAGCCATCATCATGCCGTAGCTCATGCCCTCGGTGCGGGCGTCGTGGTTGCCGGTATCCATCATGAAGGCGGTACCCTCAGGCCCGTCAAAGCAGAAGCGCTCCTCCGGATCATGGAAAATGGTCTGCACGAAGGAGGCAAGCTTTTCGTCAATCTCCTCCTCCGTGCAGCCGATTTCAGCAAACAGGTTAGGATAAGCGCTCATGGCAGCCTCCTTACGCATGCTCCAGATACCACTGGTAGTCGTAGCCGTACTCGGTCTCCATCTGCCGGGGCGTGAGGGTGAAGTGCACCACGGCGTTTTCATTCAGCGTCAGGCTGAACTTTGCCTCGCTGCAGGCGGGGATCACCTGCGATGCGCAAAGCGGCTGGGCGGACTGGCGCAGGAGCGTCAGCTGATCGCGGGTCAGAGAGGCGGGCTCGCCCAGGTCATGCCAGATCTTGAGCGGATTGCAGCAGACTTCGTCCACCGTACGGGTGACGAGCGCCGTCTCGCCTCCGGCAGGCAGGGTGATTTCCACCTCCGCCGCCTCGCGCTTCTTCCGGCACAGGTTCCACACTACGCCCTCGTAGCTGCCGTCCTCCCGGCGGAGGATCACGCTGCTTTCGTCGCGGTGCACGCATTCGCCCTTCAGGTTGTTGAAGAAGGCAAACGTCCACATGGTGGGCTTGGGAATCAGCTGATCGGCGATCATGCCGAAGCCGCCGTGGAAGGGGCGGGCAGGCACGCCCTGCTCCTCAAACACGTCGCCGAAGGTCCAGTAGGAGTAGGAGTCCGCCGCGTCGCCGAAGCAGGAGAGAATGCCTGCAATGTAGGCGGCGTTCAGGTTGGTGTCATGAATGGGACAGATGGGGTTGTAGGAGGTATTGAACTCGGTGATGTGCATGGGCATGCCCTTGTATTCCGGGAAGGAATCGATGAGTGCCCGGGTGGTCATCATCTCCTCATACACGTCCTCCACGGAGCGCATGGTGTGGTAGGTATACCGTCCGTGCTTCCGGGTGGTTTCGCCCAGATAGCAGTGGCGGGAGACGAAATCCACCGGCAGCTGTTTCTCCCGGCATAAGGTGAGGAAGTCCTTCACCCATTCCTGCGAGCCTTCGCCGCCGCAGATGGCGGGGCCGCCGACCTGCATCCGGGGCAGAGCTTCCTTCACGGCAGGGGCGGTAACCTCGTACAGGTGCAGGTAAGCCGCCTTGTCGGCGTTCTCCCAGAAGCCGGCCAGGTTGGGCTCGTTCCATACCTCGCAGGGCCAGGAGGAGACTTCGTCCTCACCGTAGCGCAGGGCAAGATGACGCAGCGTGGCCTTCACCATCCGGGCCCACTTGTCATGATCGGCAGGCGGGGTGGTGTTGCCCTTCCAGTAAAAGATGGTCTGCGTGCCGCTGGCCATCTTTTCAGGCATGAAGCCCAGCTCCAGGAAGGGCTTGATATGCAGCGCAAGGTAGCTGTCCACTACCCGGTCAAGGTAGGTGAAGTTGTAATTTTCATGCCGGACGCCGTTTTCATCCGTGTAGGGCTGATAAATGGCCATGTCGTCGCAGAACAGTCCGTGGCCGCGGATGTGGCTGAAGCCGGCCAGCTCCTGCGCCAGGGCCAGCTGATCCAGATATTCCCTGTGCAGGGCCAGACCCATGCGGCCCGTGCCGACGCAGAAGGGGGCGTTGTTGCGGAAGGAAGCCCGGTCGCCTGCGTGAACGGAGATGCTGTGCCTGCTCATCGCTTATGCCTCCTTGATATATTTGTTCCAGTCGAATACCAATATCTGATCATGGGGAAGCCGGGCCTCCCGCGTGTCCTGCGGGTAGCCCACGTCCACCTTACGGGCGGCGGACAGCACGCCGTCGGTGAGGGCGGCGGCAAAATCGTCCGGCATGGAGCGGTCGAACAGCTGATGCTGATGGGAGCAGATGACGTGCCGGAAGGGCAGACGGAGCAGACCGCGCAGATGATCGCGGTACGTCCGCACGTCCAGCGCGGCAGGGAAGAAGAGCCACGTGCAGGGATTCCAGTCGTCGCCGGTGAGCAGCAGCTCCCTTTCCGGCACATATACCACGGCGGAGCCGGGAGTATGGCCCGGCACGCAGAGAATCCGCGCAGTCATGCCGCCCAGCGGGATATCGCCCTCTGTCAGCGCGGCGGGCTGCGCAATGGGTGCGGTGAGGAAGTCCTCCGGCAGCCTGACGCCCTTGGCGGCGGCCTGATCCGCCACACGGCGGCGGAACGCGTCCCCGGTATAGAGGGCGAAGTCGGGCAGATCCTGCGGGAACATCAGCGTGCGGTCAAACCATCGTGCGCCCAGCGCATGATCATGATGCGCGTGGGTGAGCAGCACGGTCAGGGGTTTATCCGTCAGCGTGCGCACAAAGGCCTGCACGTCAGAGACGCCGTAGCCTGTATCCACCAGCAGCGCATGCTCCTGCCCGCACAGCAGCGTCATGCACACGCCCATTTCATCCCTGATGTGCCATACGCCCGCCAGCAGCTCCCGGGCGGCAAAGTGATCGCTGTGCATGCCGCTTCCCCTCCTTATCAAACGTTGCCATTATGACTTTAGCATGACTGAATGCGTTTGTACAGTCCAATCTGGCAGAATAACAATAAAATTTTTCCATGACGCATTTGTGCACGATGCGACGAGTCCTGCGCAGGATTTGCATTTCGTGGATGAAAATTGCATGGTATAATAAATCCATATGACTACAGAAAGGAAAAGTGCATATGAGCGTCAAGTGTCATACATGGCTTCCTTTTCTCGGACAGGAAATTCCTGCGGATCTGACTGCGCCGGCGGATATTGCCCGGTTTGAGCTGGAGCAGGGCGGCGTGAAGGCTTCCCTGACGGTGGAGCCTGCCATGGGCGAGGGCTGGCAGATAGCAAAGACGGAGGACGGTTATGCCCTGCGCGGCGGCGAAAGCGGCGTATTGTACGGCGCGTATCAGCTGCTGATGGCGAAGCAGACGGGTGCGGAGCCTCAGGCGGAATCCGCGCCCCGGTATTCCCTGCGTATGCTCAACTGCTGGGACAATGCCGACGGCAGCGTGGAGCGCGGCTATGCAGGCCGTTCCCTGTTTTTCGAGGGCGGAAAGTTTGATTATGATCCCGCCCGGATGCGTCAGCTGGCGCGGATGCTGGCCTCCGTGGGCCTGAACGTGCTGTGCATCAACAATGTGAACGTGCGCTTCCCGGCGGATCAGCTGGTGAACACCTGGCTGCCCGAGCTGGCGGAGCTGGCGGCGATTTTCCGCCCCTTCGGCGTTCGGCTGATGGTCTCCATCGACTACTCCATGCCCATGCGCTACGGCGTGGACACGGCGGATCCGCTGGATGAAGACGTGGCCCAGTGGTGGAAGGATCAGGCAGAAAAGGTCTACAAGGTGGTGCCGGATCTGGCGGGCTTCCTGGTGAAGGCCGACAGCGAGGGCCGTCCCGGCCCCTTCACCTACGGGCGCAACCATGCCGAGGGCGCCAATATGCTGGCCCGGGCGCTGAAGCCTCACGGCGGCGTGCTGGTGTGGCGCTGCTTTGTGTACAACTGTCAGCAGGACTGGCGCGATCTGACCACCGACCGTCCCAAGGCCGCCTACGAGCATTACGCCTATCTGGACGGGCAGTTTGAGGATAACGTGATCCTGCAGATCAAGAACGGCCCCTTCGATTTCCAGGTGCGCGAGCCTGTGTCTCCGCTGCTCTACGCCATGCCCGGCACGGTGAAGGCCATTGAGTTCCAGCTGGCGCAGGAGTACACCGGCCAGCAGATTGATATCTATGCCATGCCGCCCATGTGGAAGGAGATCTTCGACGAGCTGCCTGCGGACAACGTGCAGGCCATCGCCGCGGTGACCAATCTGGGCAGGGACGACAACTTTACCGGTCATCCCTTTGCGGCGGCGAATCTGTTTGCCTACGGCTGTCTGGCGTGGAATCCGGAGATCGTGCCGGAGGAGGTCATCCGCCTGTGGGCAAAGCTGACCTACGCCCTGCCGGCGGATCAGGAGGATGCGCTGGTGCAGCTGCTCATGGGCAGCCGCCGCACCTATGAGAAGTATACTTCGCCCCTGGGCCTGGGCTGGATGATCTATCCGCATCACCACTACGGCCCCAATCCCGGCGGCTATGAGTACACACCCTGGGGCACCTATCACAAGGCTGACCGCAATGCGGTGGGCATTGACCGCACGGCGGGCGGTACGGGGTATCTGCTGCAGTATCCGGAGGAGCTGCAGGCAAAGTACGCCACGCCCGAAAACTGCCCGGACGAGCTGAAGCTGTTCTATCACCGTCTGCGCTACGATTATGTGATGGCGGACGGCCGCACGCTGATTCAGCGGATCTATGACGATCACTTCGAGGGCCTTGCGGAAACGCAGGCCATGGCGGAGGTGCTGGCAGGAATCGATCTGCCCTCCCCGGATCGGGAGGTGGCTGCCGAGCGGATGCACAGGCAGCTGCACAACGCCCGCGAGTGGTGCGATATTATCAACACGTTCTTCCACCGCCTGTCGGGGGTGGAGGATGCGCAGGGGCGCACCATTTACCTGTAATGGACAAAGAGCCGCTTCCCTCAATACGAGGGAAGCGGCTCTTTCGCGTCCGGGGGGGCTTCGACCCTTTTATCCGCCTGTCTTGGTTGACGATTGAGGGGCATGCCGCGCCCCATCTTGACTGACGGGGGCCTTCGGCCCTTTTCTCCGCTCAGCTTGACCGACGTTTCAGGGGTACTCCGCGTCCCACCCTGACCCACGCATGAATGGTTGGGTACACAAACCAGAAAAGCCGCAGGCTCGGCGTCGCGGCTCGCCCTCCGCGAGCCGTGAACCCAGCACAAAAGCGCACAGGCTACGCCTGTGCGCTTCTTCGGGCATGCTACAGAACAGCCCGGCGGCTTCGCCGTCGGAAATGGGATTCTTAAGGGTCGAAGACCCTTAAGCGGGTTGTCAGGGCAGCGCCCTGACCAGAGTGCAGAGACAGAGTCTCTGCCGGGAGTCCAGAGTGCAGCGCCCTCTGACGTCTCTGCCCCGCCGCTCAATACAGCATATCGCCGATGCGGTAGCCCTCGGGCAGCTCTTCCTCTTCAAGAAAGCGGAAATCATCATCTGCCAGCACGGGGAGGAAGAATTCATAGGGCGTGCCGGGGAATTCGCAGCCGTAGCTGCTGGCGCCGAACCATCCGCCCTCCTTCGCCTTCAGGTTCAGATCACGGGCGAACTTGGTATGGTTGCAGCAGTCGTGCACGGCGAGGGGCCACTGCTCGTCATCCGCCATCTTGAGGAAGCGCATGGAGATCTCGTGACTCCAGATGGGCGAAATGTAGCCCTGACGGCAGACGTACATGTTTTCGCCCTCGTAATTGCCGATATTGTTGGGGTTCAGGTGCAGCTCGGCGCAGTTCATGAAGTCAATGCCCGTGGCGAGGATCACATCCTTCTTCGCCATAAACTGTTCGTACAGCTCGGGGGTCATGGGCGTTTCAATGCCCACATAGGGGATGTACCGCTTGGCCAGCGCCATGGAGCGGATCACCTTGTCCGCACAGTTGCTCGCGCCCAGATTGAACCGCAGCTCGTCCAGACCGGCCTCGCCCAGCGCACGCAGATTTTCCTCCGTGCACAGGGTGCCGTTGGTGTACATGTGCTGATGGATCCCCGCCTCGTGGAATTTGCGGATAATGCCGTAGTACTTCTCAATCTCCATGAAGGGCTCCAGATACACATAGGAGATGCCCGTGGGCCGGTTGCCCATGGAGAGAAGCAGGTCGATATCCTTCTCGTAGAACTTGGTGCCGCCGATGTCCCACATGCCCTCGCCGATGGGCGGGATGCAGTCCAGCTCGCCGTAATTGTAGCAGAACTTGCACTGCACGTTGCACTTGTTGGTCTTGCGGATGGCGGAAAGCCCCGTGCCGGTGAGGCAGGAGCGGCAGCCACGGGAGAACTTCTTCTCATCGCCCACAAAATACGTGCGTCCGCCGATGGTCTTAAGGCCGCTGATCTGCGCCATCATGCCCTCGATCCGCTGATCCACCGCCGCTTCGATCTGCGCGAAGGTTGCCAGCACAATCTCCTGCTGATTGGGCATCAGCCCCTCGCCCTCGGGCAGCTGAGCAAAAAATTCAAACCACGCAAGCGCGTCCTGCTTGGAAATCTTCATAACAGTAATCCTCCTTTGAAGGCGTACATGCCATTATAGCACGGCGCAGTAAAAAAGACCAGCCCGTTGGAGCTGGTCAGAAAATCAGATCCGATGTCCCAGTTTGGGCTCGGTGAAGAGCTGGGCGTGGTACAGGCTGATGTGGCCCGACAGCATGAAGGCGGTCAATGCAGACACGCCGAACAGCGGCAGATATTCCGCGCCGAACAGCTCGATGGAGAGCATCAGCGAGGCGATGGGAGCGTTGGTCACGCCGCAGAAAACGCTGATGAGGCCCAGCCCTGCGCCCAGCTGAGCGGGCATTCCCAGCAGGGGAGCGGCCGCGCAGCCCAGCGTTGCGCCGATAAAGAAGGAGGGTACGATTTCGCCGCCCTTGAAGCCGCAGCTGAGGGTCACTGCGGTAAAGAGGATCTTCAGCAGGAAGGCCTCGGGGCGGGTGGAACCGTCCAGCGCGGCAAAGATGACCTGCATGCCGCCGCCCAGATAATCCCGGGTGCCCAGCACCAGCGCCAGCAGGATCACTGCCGCGCCGCCTGCGGCAATGCGCAGAAAGTCGTTCCTGATCAGCCTGCGGACGCGCTTGCCTGAAAAGTGCATCACCATGCAGAAAAGGATCGCCGTCACGGCGCAGATCACGCCCAGCCCCAGTGCCTGCAGCAGCGCGGCGGCGTTGACCGCCTGCAGTCCGGAGGCGAGGAAAAAGGGCTCCTTGTGCACGCCCACAGCGCGGGCGCACAGCATGGCCGTCACGGCGGAAACAAGGCAGGGGAGCATGGCGCGTTCGTAAATGCGGCCTACCTCGATGATCTCCAGCACAAAGATGGTGGCGGTGAGAGGCGTGCCGAACAGTGCGGAAAACAGCGCCGCCATGCCGCACAGCTGACAGATGCGGATCAGATCCTCCTTGGGGCGCAGAAGACGGCCTATGGCGGCGCCCAGACTGCCGCCCAGCTGCAGCGCAGCGCCCTCCCGGCCGGAGGAGCCGCCGAAGAGGTGCGTCAGCGTGGTGGCGATGAAGATGGCCGGGGCCATCAGCACGGGCACGCCGCCCTGCGTGCGCACGGTGGTGATGATCTCATCCGTGCCCAGAGAAAGGGGGAGCTTCATCGCCCGGTATACAAGGGCGATGATCAGGCCGCCCGCAGGCAGCAGATAAAGCAGCCATGGATGCTGTTCCCGCAGGTGGGTGGCATGCTCCACCGCCAGCGCAAACACGCCGCCAATGACGCCGCACACCGCGCCGATGAGCACGGCAATGAGCGTCCAGCGGGCAAAGGCGGACAGATAGCGGCAATAGGCTTTGATTTTGTTTTGCATACGGATCCTCTCCTGTGAGAAGAATGGCTGCAATCATTATACCAGCCCGCTAAGAAAATGGCAAGAAAAACCGCCGCAGACCTTTCCTCCGGTCCGCGGCGGTTCGCCGTTTTTACTGATCCAGATCGCCCATGAAGGCCAGCAGCTGCTCGTTGCCGCCCTTCATGATTTCGTCCGGCGTGCCCTGGGCGGCGATCACGCCCTCATGCATGAACACGATGCGGTCGGCTACCTCCCGGGCGAATTTCATTTCATGGGTGACGATGAGCATGGTATGCTTCTCCTTCGCCAGATCACGGATGACGGTAAGCACCTCGCGGGTCAGCTCGGGATCAAGGGCGGAGGTGGGCTCGTCGAAGCAGAGGATCTCCGGATCCAGTGCCAGCGCGCGGGCGATGGCCACGCGCTGCTGCTGTCCGCCGGACAGCTGGCAGGGATAGGCGCTGCCCCGGTCGCCCAGCCCCACGCGGGAAAGGAGGGCCAGCGCTTTCTTTTCGGCCTCCCTGCGGGAGCGGTGCAGCACGGCAGTCTGGGGGATGCACAGGTTGTCCAGCACCGTCCAGTGAGGAAACAGGTTGTAGCTCTGGAATACGAAGCCCATCTTCAGGCACAGGGCGCGGAGTCTGTCCTGCGGGGCATAGACAGCCTTGCCGTCCACGGAGGAGACCAGCGTATCCTTGCCGATGGTGATCTCTCCGCTGTCGATCTTCTCCAGATGGTTGATGCACCGCAGCAGCGTGCTCTTGCCCGAGCCGCTGCGGCCGATGATGGCGACGACTTCGCCTTCCTTTACGGACAGGGAGACGTCGCGCAGGACTTCCGCGCCGTCAAAGGTTTTGCGGATGTGGCTGGCGCTGAGCATGATTCAGTCCTCCTGTCAGTCATGATAATAGTTGAAGCGGTTGGTGAGGAAGTTGAAGAAGGCGGTGACCACGGCGTTCATCAGCAGATAGAACACGCCCGCGATGAA
Organism: Clostridia bacterium; assembly: GCA_017471885.1. GTDB lineage: Bacteria > Bacillota > Clostridia > Christensenellales > Aristaeellaceae > UBA11524. Next base: position 16,483 of record JAFURI010000030.1, read on the forward strand.
CAGCGGCTCCACAGAGCCGGAGGAGCTGGTCATGTTCTTGGCGGTGAGAAACATCTCGCTCACGGCAATGGCGGTGGCAAGGGAGGTATCCTTCACCAGCGTGATCACCTCGTTGGACACGGGCAGCAGCACGCGCTTGACGGTCTGGGGGAGGATGATCCGCATGAAGGTCTGGCTCCGGGTGAAGCCCAGCACCTGCGCCGCCTCGTACTGTCCGGGCGGGATGGACATGATGCCGCCGCGGTAGATCTCCGCAAAGTAGGCGGCATAGTTCAGCCCGAAGGCGATGTACACGGCGTTTAGGCGCGGAATGGGGCCGATCAGCCTGGGCAGGAAGAAGTACACCGCGAAGAGCTGGAGCATCAGCGGCGTGCCGCGCATGATGAGGATATAGAAGCTCACCGGCGCGGAAATCAGCTTATGCCTGCTCATGCGGCCCAGCGCGACGATCATGCCCAGCGGCAGGGAGATGATCAGGGTCATGGCAAAAATGGACAGGGTGGTGCCGAAGCCGTGGGTCAGCTGGGTCAGCAGCTTCATCAGGCGTTCAGGATCGTTCAGGTACTGCATGATGTTCCTCCGTTGGTCAGCGCTTTGTCAGGATGTGCCATACGTCGTTCCCGGTGAAGCCGCAGGCGCGGTAGAGAAGCTCCGGGCGGTACGGATTGCGGCATTGCCCGGATACGGTGACGAAGTCCGCCTTGCCCTGCATCCGCCGCAGCAGCTCCGCCACGAGGCATCGGCCCAGCCCTCTGCGGCGGAAGGCGGGGGATACCTGAATCCACTCCAGAATGCCTTCGCCGGTTTCCGGATCCAGCTCGCCGATGCCGCTGGCGGCGACGGCGCCGGTATGCTCGTCCAGAATGGTCAGCCACAGCTGCGCGCAGTATACGGGATGCTCCTCGTACCGGCGCAGATCTGCGGCGGAGATTCCGCCTCCCTCATAGTACTGCGCGATGTAAGCGGCCAGCACGTCAGGCCCGGCGCAGGAGAAGGAGAAGCCTTCGGGCAGCGGAAAATGCGGCAGGGTTTTCAGATCGTGGTACAGACGAAAGTAAGGCTCGTCGGAATAATCCGCACAGACGGCGGGATCAAACGTGTCCTGATGAATGATTTTCATGAAGGGCGGCACTGAGACGGTCATTGCCTTCCAGTAGGGAAGGGAGGCGGCGCGGCAAGGATTCAGCAGGTAATCTTTCAGGGTCAGCATGGCGCTCCTTTGCTGTGCAAGCGCAAAGGCGGCCTTCCGCGCATGGCGGAAGGCTGCCTTGCATTGTGCAGGTGTTGTATTTACTGGGCGGGCACGATGGAGATATCGGAGCCGAACCACTGGGTGGAGATCTTCGCGATGGTGCCGTCGGCGGCCATTTCCTTCAGGAGCTTGTTGACCTCCTCGGTCAGGGTCACGTCAGCCTTGCGGAAGCCGATGGCGTAGAACTCGGGAGCCAGCTGCTCCTCCAGCACGCGGTAGTTGGCGTTCTTGGCGGTGATGTAGTAGTTCGCCACGATCACGTCCATGGCTACGGCATCCACGCCCTTGTTGTCCAGATCCATCAGAGCCATGGCGTAGTCGCCGTACTCCACGGGCGCGCCGGCCAGCGAGGCGCTGAACTCTTCGTTAGCGGCCACGGCCTCGGCGGCGGCGGAGCCGGACTGCAGGGCGATGGTCTTGCCGGACAGATCGGCCAGGGTGGTGATATTGCTGTCAGCCAGCACCACCAGCACCTGCGCGTTCTGCAGGTAGTTGATGGAACAAGAGTAGGTCTGCTGGCGCTCCTCGGTGGCGGTCATGCCGTTCCAGATGCAGTCGATATTGCCGGAGGACAGCTCCATGTCCTTGGCGGACCATTCGATGGGCTGGCATACCAGCTCAACGCCCATGCGGGTGCAGACTTCCTTCGCCAGATCAATGTCGTAGCCCACGATGTCGCCGTCGTCGTTCATGAAGCCCATGGGGGGGAAGGCGGCGTCCAGACCCAGAACCAGCCGGCCCCTGGCCTTGATATCCGCAAGGGAGGTATCCTCCGCCAGCGCGGAGCAGGACAGAATCATCATCATGGCAAGAACCAGAGCGAACAGACGGGCAAGCTTCTTCATAAATACGTCCTCCTTAACACTTTAGCGCGGTAAATCGTTGATGCATATGAAGTATAGCACGTTGTGCGGACAATGTCAACGGAGAAAATAAAGATTTGTGCAGGAATTTTTGCAGAAAAAGATCCCCCGCAGCTTTGGCGGGGGAAAGGTACATCACAGCCCGGAATGCTCGCAGACCGCCTGCAGGGCGTTGGCGGCCGCCCACAGGTTGTAGCTGAACCAGGAGGAATAGGGGCTTCCGTCGGCATAGCGCTCTATCAGCAGTCCGTCGCTGGGGCACCAGCGCTCGGACAGCACGCCGTAGCGGCCGTAGCCGGTCTTGTCGGGATACAGCTCCAGGGTCTGCATCAGCCATGCGGTGCCGTCCTCCGAGCGCATGCGGTGATAATCGTCCCCCGTAGCGTCGGCCAGCACCAGCAGATCGGCGTTGATCAGCACGCCCATGGGATGGATATGCGGGTTGGATACGGAGGTCACCGAGCCGCCGCAGGCCGTCCAGCCCTCTTTGATGGGCATATGCTCGGGCCGGGTGCGGTAGCCGTAGCGCCACAGATATTCGTATTCCGCGCCCATGCGCAGCATCTCCAGCGCCTCGGGGTCATGGGTGTCCTGCCACAGGATGCTGGCAGCCCGGACAAAGGCCAGATTGCCCTCCTGATCCACAGCTTTCCATGTATCCATGGGCGCGCCCCAGCAGTTCAGATCCCGGACGAAGCCTGCGTAGTAGCGCATGGCCTTCATGGCAGAGGAAAGCCAGCGTTTGTCGCCTGTCAGGCGGTGCAGCAGCGCCATGCCGGCGGCAAACCAGCAGCCTGCAAAGCCGTCCCAGTCCACCACCTCGCGGCGATCCAGCGCATAGGCGTAGCCGAAAGCGCCGTCCTCCCGCTGCATGTCTGCGGCGGCACAGAGCACCTTCTCCGCCGTTTCCACCCACAGGGCAGGGAAGCGTTCGCCACGGGCGCGGAGGAAATCCGCCGCATAGAGCAGCGCGTGCACGGCAGTGCCGCTGTTATAGGCGCAGTGGCAGTCTTTGGCTACAATGCCTGCCCACCAGCCGTTGACGTCGCTGCCTGCGGCATTGGGGGTCATCAGATCATAGATCATGCCGGATTTTTCGTTGTAGCGGCTGCAGATGCGGTTGAACTGCTCCTCCGCCGTCATGGCGCCGCAGTAGCGATCCCGGGTGAAGCCGGGGGTCAGCTGCTCGTACATCAGCATGGGCAGGGCGAGGATTGCGCCGCCGGTCCAGCCGATCTCGATGACGTTGCGCCATGGCCGCAGGGTAGTCCAGTCCTTCGGACGGCAATGCTGGTTGGTATACTCGCCGGACTGGGGATTCCAGTTCTGCTGGACGAATGTATCAAACAGCGCGTCGGCGGCCTCGCGCAGGGTGCGGTGATAGACTGCCTTATCCCGGCGCAGGGTGTATTCCGCCCGGATGATCCTGTGTGCGCCCTGCCGTCCCAGTCCGTCCACACGGTAGATGCGGCCCGACACGCTGGCTTCGCAGGCGCTGTCGCCGATGGGATGGCCGTCGGTCTGCCGGTTCTCAAAGGAACGGGGCCGGTTGGTGTAGCCCAGCGTCACGCCGAAGGACGCGGGCAGCTCCGCCACCACGCCGCAGCGGACGACGGAGCCGTCCTGGGCGGCAGCATAGGGCTCCACGGACACGCCCCAGGTGGTATCGTCCGTGCAGAGAATGGATACAGGCATGGCGGCGCGGTCGGCGCGCAGCTCCCACACGGGGGAGGCGAAGCGCACGCCTGCATGGAGGCTGGTCAGCAGCGGATAACCGCCGGGGCGCACCCTGCCTGCATTGTTGTCGCCGTAAATATTGCAGGGGATCAGGTGGAAGGGCCGCGCAGCCGGCTGGGAGGGAGTCAGCATCAGGCGCAATTTGGAGGGGAGCGGGGCGGAAAGGCTCAGGGTATAGGCGATGCAGCCGTCGTCCTCGGGACGGAAATCCACCCGGAAGGAGCCGTCGGCGCAGTCCTCCTGCAGCTCGTGCCACAGGCCGTCCTGCCAGTACTGCAGGGTTACGGTCAGTCCGTTCAGCTGATATGTAAGCATAAGCAATCCTCACAGATGCGGAATGTCGGCCGGAGGGCCGCAAAAAAATCAAAGGAAAGCCCGTACAACAGGCTTTCCTTTGAAAGAGGCAGCGTCAGCCCTTCAGGCCGCTGGTGGCAATGCCTTCCACAAAGTATTTCTGGCAGGCAAAGAACAGCACGATGACCGGCAGCACGGCCACAAAAGCCATGGCCATCACCTTGCCCCAGTTCACCACGGTCTGGGAGTCAAGGGACATGCGCAGCGCAAGGGAGATGGGGTAGTTTTTCACGCTGTTGATGAAGATCAGGGAATTGAAGTAGTCGTTGTACGTCCACAGGAACTGGAACAGACCGGCGGAGAACAGCGCGGGCTTCATCAGGGGCAGCAGGATGCTGATCAGCGTGCGCAGGGTGGAGCAGCCGTCCATGTAGGCGGACTCGTCCAGCTCGCGGGGGATACCGCGCAGGAACTGGATCAGCATATAGGGGAAGAAGGAGTTGCAGCATAAAAGTGCGGGAATGTAGAAGGGCAGGTAGCTGTCCACCCACTTGAACTGATTGTACAGCATGTAGCGGGGAATGATCATCACGGAGCCGGGGAGCATCATCAGCGCCACCAGCAGGGTGAAGAGCAGCTTCTTGCAGGGGAAATCGAAGCGGGCAAAGGCGTAAGCCGTCAGACAGGCGGAAACCACCGTGAACAGCACCGTGGGAATCACCAGGGCAAAGGTGTTCTTGAAGAAGGTGGTGTAGGTGACGCGGCCGGAGCCCTGCCAGCCCTCGGTGTAATTCTCCCAGTGCCAGGTAGAGGGCAGCAGATGGACGGAACCGAAGATCTCCTCGTTGCTCTTGAAAGTCGAGAAGAGCATCCAGATGATGGGGTATAGCAGCACAAGGCCGACGACTGCGATGATCAGATAATCGATCGCGCGGCCGTCCTTCTTGCCAATCTTGGCCATGATTCTTCTCTCCTTTCCTTATTCGTCGCCGTAGTGAACCCAGAGCTTGGAGGTGCCGAAGATCACCAGCGTCAGCGCCATGATCACCGTGAACTGGGCCCAGGAGATGGCGCTGGCATAGCCCATCTTGAAGTTGCCGAAGCCCTCCTGATACAGCAGCATGCCCAGCACATAAGTAGACTTGAGCGGGCCGCCGTTGGTGATGATGCTGGGCGAGGTGAAGTTCTGCAGCTGCTGGATCATCTGGTTCAGCAGGGTGAAGAAAATGATGGGAGAAATCTGGGGCACGGTGATCTTGAAGAACTTGGCGACAGAGCCGGCGCCGTCGATTTCCGCAGCCTCATACAGGGACGCAGGAACATTCTTCAATGCGGCCAGGAACATAACCATCGACGAGCCGAACTGCCAGACCTCCAGCAGGCTGATGACGGGCAGCGCCCAGCTCTTGGACCCCAGGAAGTGTACCGAGGGAATGCCCAGACCGCTCAGCATGACTGGTATGTTGTCGATGCTGACGGCATGACGCTCGGCCGCCTGGCCAGCCAGGTTGCTGCGATCCTTCGCGGCAAGAACAAGCCGACCTTCACCCCGCACTGCGATACCGGTGACTACGTCATCGTTATCAACGCTTCCAAGGTCGTTCTGACCGGCAAGAAGCTCGACCAGAAGTGCTACTACCATCACTCCGGCTACGCCGGCGGCCTGAAGGTCACCAAGTATGGCAAGCTCATGGCTGAGAAGCCGGAGTTCGCTGTCAAGCATGCCATCATCGGCATGATGCCCAAGGGCCCGCTGGGCCGTCAGATGGCCCGTAAGCTGCATGTTTACGCTGGCGCTGAGCATGAGCACGAGGCGCAGAAGCCGGTCGCGCTCGAGCTGAAGAAGTAATCGTCAGGAAGGAGAGATTGTAACATGGCACAGGTTCAGTATCAGGCGGTTGGCCGCCGTAAGAAGGCCATCGCTCGTGTTCGCCTCGTTCCGGGCGACGGCAAGATTCTCATCAATGGCCGCGACATCGACAACTACTTCGGTCTTGAGACCCTCAAGATGACCGTTCGTCAGCCGCTGGCGCTCACCTCTCTGGAGGGCCGCTACGATGTGCTCGTGA
>JAFURI010000031.1 GCA_017471885.1 Clostridia bacterium
TGAGTTCATCCGGAATACGGCTGTCCGGGAAATAACGGTGAAACACCTCCACAGCCTCCATCAGCTCCGGCGTATTGGTCAGTGTCGGTTGATATCGATCCTCCTCGGTAAAGAGCGCAGCAGGCTGAATCTTCTGTACGCCGCTCAGCTTGGACTGCATGCTGTCATACAACGCACGTTCTGCATCGATGGGCGTATAGGTTGCCAGCAGCACTGCACAATCCGGACGCAGCACAGCGTGTCTGGGCTGCTCGACCACCTGCTTGATGAGATCAAGCGCAGCCAGCCGTTTCTCAGCGACCTTGTCAGCCAGCAATCGACGGATCGAACCCATGAGCGCAGGACTATCCTGCTTTTGCAGCAGGAGGATAAGCCCCATACGAGCGTCGGCATACTTGTAACGCAGCAGTCCTTCCAGCACAAGGTAATCCTCCGCTGTCAGGGTCGCCTGATCCACGATCAGCATCGCCTCTTTACGGCAGTATTCGCCCTTGTCGCAGATGGATTGCAGCACGAGCTGACGCTGCTTCTCCGTTTTCATCCGACCAAAGCAGCATTTCAAGATGGTATCCCGCTGATAGGCTTCACAATCCGGGAAGAAAGAAGCAGCCTCATCCTGCAGCACATCGTCATCCAGCAAACGTGCGATCACGCACAGCCGCTCGGCAAGCTGTGCCTTTTCCAGCACGGCTTTGTTCCACGGGAAGATGCAAGGATCGAAGGTCAGCTTTTTCTTTACCTGGCTGCGGAGATTCTTCAGCAGGTCATAGAATTTCCGCGCCTCTGCCTCGTCCGCAAAACAATCTGTGAGATTGACCTGAGCCTCGTCCCGCAGCATACTGTTCAGGTTAATGGCCGGATAGGGCATCAGACTGGGCAGATAGACGGCCACGGTGTCCATTTCATCAGGAAACGCCGCCAGCACCTTTTTCGCCAGCGAATTGGCCAGCTCTTCTTCCTCCAACTGCTCAACGAAATACCCTGCTGTCAGCCGGTGTTGATGCGTTCCCTTCAGCGCCAGCATACAGGCCAAAAGGGACGCCGCGTGGACATCCGTCACACCTACCGCCCAGAAGGCAATGTAGATCTGCATGCTGTCCTCGGTGCGAAGACAGTTTTCCCGGAATTCCTTGCTCTCCAGACAGCCGCGAACCAGCTTGATGGACTTGCTGCTGATGCGTTCAAGATCGCCCGTTTCCTCGCTGATCAGTCCCAGCCAGGTTCCCACAGCACGCTTGACGGAAGAAAAGCGAATCAGGTCGTTGTCATCAATGACTCCGATCAGATAACGGAAGGCTTCTACTGTGCCCATATCCGCCTTTTCGCAGATGGCCTGTCTCAAACCCTCCTGCAATCGCGCCGCCAGCAGAAGTCGCCCCAGCAGTTCGACCATATCCTGTCTGCTGCTGCACACAATGCCTTGAATGACCTCATGCATCAGGAAGGGCTTGCCGTCGCCTTCGATCATCTCACGGATGACATGCTCCACAGCCTCGTCGTGCTGGTTCAGCGCAGAGGCAATACGCATTGCAGTCGCCATGCTGGGCGCATACTGGGTCCGAGGCAGATATTTCAGCACCTCATCCGGCACTTGCCCGGTCAACAAGTCAGTCAGCGCATAGGGAAGAAGCGGATCGATGGTAAAGAAGTGCAATACGCGGCAGATCTTATCCACATAGACGGTAGGCTTCTTCGACCGAAAGGAACGCCGCCGCCATGACAGCGCATAAGGCTGCAGCAGACACAGATCCACCGCATCCATCAGAACATGCTTCATGGCTTCTGGGACGATTTCCTTCTTGAACAGCCAAGACAGGTGTTTCTCCACATATTCGGAAGGCTTCATGCCCTCCGACAGCGCCTTGTAGAGCGCACGAAGCTCCCGCTGATGCTTTCCCTGTTCATTACCGAAGCCCAGCAGGGCCTGACAATCCTGATCAATCGACTTGAATTTCTCTTTGATCTTCCTGGCGCGGAGTACGCCGATATCGTCGCTGACATCCAGAAGAGGATAGTAGTCAGTCATGGTTTTTCCTCCTTACCATATCGAACCGGTGAGCATGGTCAGCCGTATAAACGTGATCGTGTCATTCTCCCGGATCATCAGTGGGGCATCGAGATCAACAAGCTCTGTTTCGTCCAGGAACGCGCGGTATAGCCCATCCTTAAAGCCTTGCAGAGCCGTTGCGACGGCCTTTGCTTCGTTTGCTTCTTTACCGCCGTAGTTGACGCCAAAAGCAAGCTTGCCAATCATCTCCATATTAGAAAGGCTCTCCTGTGTCATAGGGCGGATGACGGTTTCACCCTTGCGAACCCGTTCGTTGTACGCCGACGCGCACACCATCACTACGGAGGTTATCAGGTCACGGACGGTATTGGGCTTTTTAGGCAACACAAAGGGAACTGCGTTAATGGTGTTGCGCTTTTTCCCTAATTGGCGAATGTTGATTCGGATGGTTATCAATCTGTTTCATTCCCTTCGTGGATCGACATCCCAAGCTATATAGTTCTCAACCATGTACTTATCAAACCTCTTCCATGCTACATGATAA
>JAFURI010000006.1 GCA_017471885.1 Clostridia bacterium
ACGATACGCTCGGCGGACTGGTCGATCAGGTTGTGCTCGTAGCTCTTGAGCTTGATACGGATTTTCTGGCTGGCCATTGGTTTACCTCCTATGTCGTTCTCGCTTGTGCCGTTACGCGCCCCACTGCAGGTGCAGGCCGCGCCGCACGTCGAGTCCGTCGCCCGATTACCGGGCTGGTCCATGATAATTACCCGCCTGGCCTGGCGGCAACTTACCACTTCATCCCTGAACAGACAACAGTCATATTATAAGCTATATCTTTGAAAATTGCAATACCCTTCGCACATCTTTTTTTACTTTTTTCAAACTTTTTTGAGCCGTACTTTTTTGCCAAACCCATGTAAATCATACGTTTGCGCACACCATCCATGTACACGCAGCCCGGTGTGTCCATGTTTTCTGTTTTTCCATCCGGTTTCAATGACCAAATTTTTTCTTTTACTTTCCAATTCATTAAAACCCTTGTATTTCAATGGGTTCGCGCTAATTTTATGCCCACTCTTCCGCGCGTGTCTATTTGTCACTTTGATAGACACTCTCCGCTGCGTGTACACGCCTTTTCGATGTAAGCGCTACCATTTTCATTCTTTCCGTCCGTATGTTTTCACAAAAAAGCCGCTGCGGATTCGTCTGTCCGCAGCGGCTCGCCGTTTATTCTTCCATTTCAAGCTCTTCCCACGCCTGATACAGCTCTTCGATCTCGTCCTTCTTGAGCTGATATTCCTTTGCCAGCCGGGCAGCCTTGTCCGCATCGGCATAGGTATCGGGATCCGCCAGCTTCGCCTCCAGCTCCGCCGCTTCCTCCTCAGCCTTGAGCACCGCCGCCTCGGCAGCCTTCAACGCCAGCTTGCGCTCCTTCAGGCGCCGCTCCTCGTCCCGGCTCTTGCGCTTTTCCTTTTCGATGGCGGTGCGGGTCATGCCGGCAGTATCGCCGTCAGGCTCCTGCTCCCGGTTGATCTTCTCAAAGTAGTCGTCGTAGTTGCCCAGATACTCCTTGATTCCGCCCTGCTCCAGCACACAGACCTTGCCCGCAAAGCGGTTGATGAAGTAGCGGTCGTGGCTGATGGCCAGAATCGTGCCGGGGAAATTCTCCAGCGCGTCCTCCAGCACCTCGCGGGAGTCCATGTCCAGATGATTGGTAGGCTCGTCCAGCAGGAGCACGTTGTCCTTGCGCAGCATTAGCTTGGTCAGCGCCACGCGGCCCTTCTCGCCGCCGGAAAGCGTGCTGACGGGCATCAGCACCTCGTCGCCTGTAAAGAGAAACAGTCCCAGCGCGCCGCGCACCTCGGTCTGATCAAGCCTGCGGAAGTCGTCCCATACCTCGTCCAGCACAGTCTTGTCATTGTGCAGATGGGCCTGATGCTGATCGTAATAGCCGATCTCCACGCCGCTGCCCATGCGAACTGTGCCCGCATCCGCCTTTTCCTCGCCGATGAGGCACTTGAACAGGGTGGACTTGCCCACGCCGTTGTCGCCGATCAACGCCACTCGGTCTCCGGCGCGCAGATGCATCTTCACGTCCCGGAAGAGCGTGCGCCCGTCGTAGCCCTTCGAGAGGCCCTCCACCATCATTACGTCCTCGCCGGTGCGGCGTCGGATATCAAAGCGGAACCGGATCGCGCTCTCGTCCTTGGGCTTCTCCAGACGCTCAATCTTCTCCAGCCGCTTCTCGCGGCTCTCCGCCAGCTTGATGGACTTTTCCCGGTTGAACTGCCGGTAACGGGCGATGATAGCCTCCTGCCGGGCAATCTCCTTCTGCTGCAGCTCCCAGGCCTTCATGCGGATTTCAAACCGCTCGGTACGCTGCGCCATATAGGAGGTATAATTTCCGTCGTAGCATTCCGTAGTGCCCAGCAAAAGCTCGCACATCCGGTCGCAGACGTGATCCATAAAGTAGCGGTCATGGCTGATGAGCAGCACCGCGCCCCGGTAATTGCGCAGATAGTTTTCCAGCCACGCAATGGACTTCAGATCCAGATGGTTGGTAGGCTCGTCCAGCAGCAAGAGATCCGGCTCGGTCAGCAGCATCCGGCCCAGACACAGTCGGGTTCGTTCGCCGCCGGAGAGCAGGCTCGCCAGCTGATGCTGCTGTTCCTTGCGGAAGCCCAGACCCGCCAGCACACCCTGTACGGTGGAGCGCCAGCCGTAGCCGTTGGCCCGCTCGAAATCGCGGGTCAGCTGATCGTACTGGCTGCCCAGGCGGCGCAGCATCATTTCATCCGAGCCAACCTCGGCCATCTGCTGCTCCAGCTGACGCATCTGCTGCTCCATCTTCACCACCGGATCGAAGACGCTCTCCAACTCCTCCAGCACAGTGCGGCCCTCGCCCACGTCGCCCTGCTGGGCCAGATACCCCAGCTTCAGGCCCTTCTGCATGGTGATGACGCCGCCGTCGGAGCTTTCGATCCCCGCGATGATCTTCATCAGCGTGGACTTGCCGCAGCCGTTGACGCCCACAAGGCCCATGCGCTGCCCGTCCTGCAGCACCAGCGACGCATCCCTCAGCACTTCGTTGGTGCCGAAGCTTTTTGTAACTCCCTGAAGGGAAAGCAAGATCATGGTTCAATCACCGCCTACTTCATATGAAAAAAGGAGCCGCTGCGTCACAGCCCCAGCAGCTCCGGCAGATAAGCCGCGCCCGCCCCCAGAAGGGCAATCAGGCACAGCAGAATGTTGATCAGGTTCAGCCTGCGGCGGCTGTACCAGCTTACGCCGCCAGCAGTCCACATTGCGGACGCCGCCAGCACGATTCCAAGCGGCGCGGAGACCCGCAGATCCAGCGGCAGCGCCCCCGTCAGCAGCGACGCGGCGTTGTAGCCCAGATGCATCAGCACGCACACGCGCAGCTTGCCCCAGCGCAGCATCAGCAGCGTGGACAGAAGGCTCACCGTCAGATGACCGGGCAGGCCGGCAAGGGAGCCGTGCATCAGCGCAAAGAGGAGCGTAGTCATGGCCAGCGCCGACCACTTCTGGCCGGACATGGTCATGCCCGTCAGCACGCTGCCGCGGAAGAACGCCTCCTCGCACACGGCAGGCGTCAGGCACAGGGCCAGCACAGCCAGCATCCACTGCACCTCGTTTTCGGGCATGGGCATGGGATGCAGCTCCATTCCCAGCAGCTCCGACCACCACAGCGTCACCGGGCTCATGGCCAGCTGCGCCGTGATCCCCAGCAGAAGCGCCGCCGCGCAGGCGCCGCCGGTCTTCTCGCTGTGCGGCAGCGCGTCGGAGCGCCATGGGCGCATCAGCAGCGCAGGCAGTCCCCACAGCGCCGCACTGTGCAGGGTCAGGATAGCATAGCGCATCGCCTGATCCTCCGCGCCGGGGACGTAAGCTGTCAGACGCGCCAGCAGGGGGCGCAGAGCCATCAGCAGCAGCGTCATCAGCAGCATGCGCCGGGCCGGCCCGCGGAAGAAGCGGATCTTCGTCATGCTTCCTCCTTCAGCGTATACACGCCGCCAACCCGGTCGCGCCACGCAAGGTCGATGGATACGTCCCTGCCCAGATGGACGCCCGCCTCCTCCACGCGGCTTTCAGCCACGGACAGCGCCAGCTCAGGGGTATTGTTCTCCCCGCTCAGGTGGCCCAGAATGATATTGTGCACGCCGGTTTCCATCAGCTGAAGAATGGCCTGCGCGCAGCTTTCGTTGCTCAGGTGACCGTGATTGCTCAGGATGCGCTTCTTCAGATAGGAAGAATAATGCGGGTTGCGCATGAGCATATCCGGGTCGTGATTGCTCTCCAGCAGCACCAGCGAGCTGCCCGCCACGGCGTTCCTCACGCCCTTGGAGAAGTAGCCCAGATCCGTCGCCGTGGAGATGCTGGACGCGCCGCCCCACAGCCGGTAGCCTACGGGATCAGCCGCGTCATGGGGAATGGCGAAAGGCACCACGCCGATATCCCCCAGATAGAAGTCCGTTTCCTTTGAGAAGGTGCGCCTGAGCCCGGCAGGGATCTCGCCCACCTTCCTGTCCATGGCCAGCCACGTATCCTCCGTGGCGTACACAGGCACATGATACCTGCGTGCCAGCACGCCCGCGCCGGATATATGATCCGAGTGCTCATGGGTGATCAGCACGCCGTCCAGACTGTCCGGCTCTACGCCGATCAGCTCCAGCGCCGTGGCCACCGTTTTGCCCGGCTTGCCTGCGTCGATCAGCAGACGCGTGGAGCCGTACTGCACAAACAGCGCATTGCCGCTGGAGCCGGAGAACAGCGGACAGAAAATCATATCCATTCAGTAACAATCCTTACCTGATTACAGATCCAGATGCTTGGCCACGCGCTCGCTTTCCGGCGGCGGGGTCATATAGTCGGGGCCGTAGAGGATGGTCAGCACCTCGTCGTACTTCGCGGGAATCAGACAGTCCACGCCCTCAAAGGGCACGGTGATCTTCTCCTCAAACTGCTCCGGATGCCAGATGTGCATCATCAGCTCAAACGCGCCGTTGGACATGCACAGATCGCGTCCTTCCTTCAGCTGGGTGGAGATCTTCTCATACATGGCGGCCTTCCACTTCGTGGTGAAGGGCAGACCCATCACATGGGTGCCGAAGAGCAGGATTTTGTTCTTCAGACCGAAGCGGGAGTAATCCACGTTCTTCTTCATCATGCCCTGCAGGATGTGCAGCTTGAGGAACCACCATTTGCGCGCAAAGCCTTCCGCGGGCACGGGATCAAGAATGAAGAAATCCGTAAAGGCGGCAGCTTTCTCCGGATCCCGGTTCATCACGCGGGGCGTCCACGTGTTCAGGTAGGTCAGCTCGAAGCGCCTGTCGCACTCCCTGGGATATACCTTGCGGAACTTTTCAAAATTATCGCGGGTCATCAGCAGATCCACGTCGTCATCCCACGGGATGAAGCCCTTGTGACGCACCGCGCCCAGCAGGGTGCCGCACATCAGGTTATATTCGATGCCGTGCCGATTGCAGATCGCAGCGATGTCCTTCAGCTGGCAGACCAGCTCCTCGTGGATCTCCGGCAGGGACAGCTTCTTTTCTTCCATTGCTTATGCCTCCAGCCACTGGAGCGTACGCTCGCAGATAGCCTTGTCATCCATATGATATTCGCCGCGCAGATACTGCTGCGTACCCACGATGCAGCTGTACACGTCCTCCATGCCGATGCGGTGCACACGGCAGGGCGCGCCCGTCTCCGCAATAACCTCGCACACCGCAGAGCCGAAGCCGCCCACGATGGAATGCTCCTCCACCGTGACGATGTGGCGGAAGCGTCCCGCCAGCTCGATCAGCTTGTCCCTGTCGATGGGCTTCAGACAGGGGAAGGACACGATCTCGGCGGACACGCCCTTTTCAGCCAGCATCCTGCCGGCGCTGACCGTCTGGGTCAGGATACCGCCGGCGGACAGGAGCGCCACGTCGGAGCCCTCGCGCAGGGTAAGCGCACGGGGCGCTTCCCAGCCTGTAACCGGGCCGTCGTGCAGGGTGGGCTCGCCGCCGCGGCCCAAGCGCAGATAGCAGGTGCCGGGGGTCTTCAGCATCACGGGCACAACGGCCTCCACCTCCTCCGGATCGCCGGGGGTGAATACCGTCACGCCGGGCAGCGCGCGAAGGATCGCCATCTCCTCCGTGGCATGATGGCTCATGCCCAGGCTGCCGTAGACAAAGCCGCCGCCCACGCACACCACCTTCA
>JAFURI010000032.1 GCA_017471885.1 Clostridia bacterium
GCTGTGATGAATGCGACAATTGCGGCAGCGCCAATAACCGCCGGGGCAGCAGGGGCTGTGATGAATGCGACAATTGCGGCAGCGCCAACAACCGCCGGGACGTCAGGGACTGTGATGAGTCCGACAATTGCGGCAGCGCCAACAACCGCCGGGGCGTCAGGGGCTGTGATGAATGCGACAATTGCGGCAACGCCAACAACTGCCGGGGCGTCAGGGACTGTGATGAGTGCGACAATTGCGGCAGCGCCTACAACCGCCGGGGCGGTAAGGATTGCGATGAGTGCAGCGAGTGTGGCAGCAAGGCGTATCACAGCGCTATGGTGTTCCATGAGGAGCAGCCCCTGACCCGTACGCTTGCGCCTGAGGCGGCGCTGCGCCAGGGCAGCCTGTTTCCCGAGCTGGTGAAGCCCATGAAGGGCTACGGCAGCTGCCGCACGGACAACTGTGCCAGCAGGCTGCAGCAGGAGGCCTTCCGGGCGTGGGAGCTTCGGCTGTATCTGAACACCCACCCGGATGATCAGCAGGCGCTGGCCCTGTGGAAGTGCCTGTGCAGCGACGCCTGCAAGGACAACTATGCCACGGCCTTTACCGGAGACTGCTGCCACGGTGATTGCTGGAAATGGCTGGACGATCCGTGGCCCTGGGAAATGCAGGACTGCGACTGCAGCTGCGGCTGCTGAAAGGGGAGGGAAAAGGCGTGTTTGTATATCAGAAGGAATTGCAGTATCCCGTGCGGATCGCCCGACCTGATCCCCGCATGGCGGCGGCCATCATCAGCCAGTACGGCGGCCCGGACGGCGAGCTGGGCGCATCCATGCGCTACCTGAGCCAGCGCTACGCCATGCCCAACAAGGAGCTCAAGGGCCTCCTGACGGACGTGGCGGTGGAGGAACTGGGGCATCTGGAGATTGTAGGAGCCATGGTGCATCAGCTGACGCGCAATCTCTCCGACGACGAGATCAGCCGCTGCGGCTTCGACGCTTACTTTGTGGATCACGCGCAGGGCGTGTTTCCCCAGTCGGCGGGCGGTCATCCGTGGACGGCGGCCTATATCGGCGTGAAGGGCGACCCCATTACCGATCTGCACGAGGATCTGGCTGCAGAGCAGAAGGCCCGCACCACTTATGAGAACCTGCTGCTGCTGGCGGATGATCCGGACGTGATCGACGTGCTGCGGTATCTGCGCCAGCGGGAGGTCGTGCATTATCAGCGGTTTGCCGAGGGCCTGGGCATTGTACAGGATTGTCTGGACAGCCGCAACTTCTATGCCTTCAATCCTGCGCTGGATATGAAGAAGCAGCACTGATGAAGAAAAGCCCGGCCTCTTCCGCAGAAGAGGCCGGGCTGGTTTGCTTGTTCAGGGAAATCAATAGGTGGTGCCCACCGGGCCCATCATGAAGGTGAGGTAAACCATGGGGGCGGAGGCGTTGGAGAAGTCCACGCGATAGCCCAGGATGGCGGGATAGCCGAAGATGTTGGCGGAGGAGGTCACGCCCTCTTCCATCTGAGTCTGGTTCAGGTCGCTGGCGTTCAGCATGCAGGACAGCAGCTGGGTGAAGTCGTCGTTGAAGGTGGCAGCCTTGGACTGCAGGGCGCTGGCGTCGCCGGTCTCAGCCATCAGGGAGGACATGGCGATCAGGGGCAGGGTCACGCCCAGCTGGGTGGCGGCGTTCTGCAGGGAGTTCAGATCACCCTCCATGGAGGTGGTGAAGTAAGCAACCTTGCCGTTGGTCAGGTGGATCTGGACGGGGAGCAGCGCGTCGCCGGTGACGGTGATCAGGTCGCTGCCGTTGGTCCACACGGGGGTATCAGAACCGTAGCCGGTGGAGGTGTAGAAGGTGTTGAAGTAAAGCTGGAAAGTGGTGGTGTCGAAGGTGAAGGGGGCGCCCAGCGTGACGGCGGAGGCGGGCACGGCGCACAGCACCATGCACAGGACCAGAACCAGGGAAAGCAGCTTCTTCATGGGGAGATTCTTCCTTTCGTGTTGTAATACCGGGGTAATCAGCCGGACGTAAAGCCGGCGAAGATCCGAACCGGAACAGGGCGCAGTGTGTGAACAAAACGTGAACGCCCCGTGATGATGGTTTATTCTACGCGGAACATGTCATTTCCTGCCGGATGGGAGTGGAATTTTCTGGATCCAGCCGATAATCTGGCCGGAAAGCACGACGGATATAAGGGACCAGGCCAGCTTCGGCAGGGGGATGTAGCTCAGGGACAGGCCCAGCACGGAGAGATCCGTAATCAGGTAGATCCACTGAATGTCAAGCTTTGTCAGCCGGTTGAGGGCCATGGCAAGCGCATCGTCGCCGCCGGGAGCGCCGCCGAAGCGGATGGCCAGCCCGGCGCCCACGCCGATGAACACCGCGCCAAAAACAGCTGCGGCCCAGGGACGGGCGATGATCCACGGCCACAGCGGAGCGAAGGGCTCCGCCAGCGCGTAGCTGAGGCTGAAGCCGCCGCCGGCCAGTACTGAATACCATAGGAAATCCCGCCCCATGGTCTTCCAGCCGATGAAATAGCACAGCGCGTTGAGCACGGCGCTGCTCACGGCGGGGGAGATGCCGAACCAGTGCTCCAGCAGCAGGGTTGCGCCCAGCACGCCGCCCTCGGTCACGTCGGCATAGACGTGGATGCTGCTCAGCCCCACCGCCTGGATGAAGCCGCCCAGAAGCATCATGAGACAGTTGATCAGTTTGAGACGCGGAAGCAAGGAGATCAGAATCCTTTCAGAAATCATTCGGCCTCCATGGTAGTGCATTGGCGGGCTTTTGTCAAGGCGGGGACGGGCGGCTGATTTTGCAGGAGTGAGAGCGTGGAAAAAGGCCGACAATAGGCGTGGAAGCGTGGCGCGGGCCGGAATGTACGGCTTTTTGCGCAGGCTTACAGCGTGAACGGGAGCGAATTGTTTTGGGAGACGGCAAAAATGGCCAAATACTGACCAAAAAACCGGAAAAGCAAAAAACGTTCGCTTTTTTTTACAAAATGGCTTCTCAGTTTGACGGAAATGTTGTATAATAATATGCGTATGGGGAAAATCCAACGGGAATGAGGTATTTTGCCGTGACTGATTTTGTGAGCACCTGGAGCGACGAGTCTTTCCTGACCTACCCTGTGGGACCGCTGGGCCTGATCTGCATGAATGGCACTGAGGAGATGGGTAACAAGGTAAACCAGTGGCTGCTGAAGTGGCGCAAGAGTACTGAGGAAACCCTGCCCGGCGATATGTGTACCACCCCTGGTATGAGCCGCGAGGACTTCCTGGTGCATACCAGCTGCCCCCGTTTCGGCAACGGCGAAGGCAAGGGCCTGATCAAGGACAGCGTCCGCGGTCTGGATCTGTATATCCTGTGCGACGTGGGCGCCTATAACTGTACCTACAACATGTATGGTCAGAAGGTGCCCATGAGTCCTGACGACCATTTCATGGATCTGAAGCGTACCATCGCGGCTGTGGGCGGCAAGGCCAAGCGCATTACCGTCATCATGCCGATGCTCTACGGCGGCCGTCAGCATCGCCGTGCCTCCCGTGAGAGCCTGGACTGCGCCATGGGTCTGCAGGAGCTGGTGCGCATGGGCGTGAGCAACATCATCACCTTTGATGCGCATGATCCCCGCGTGCAGAACGCCATTCCCGAGGGCGGCTTTGAGTCCGTGATGCCCTCCTACCAGATTTTTAAGGCCCTGCTGAACAGGGACAAGAATCTGCAGATCGACAAGGAGCACCTGATGATCGTGTCTCCCGACGAGGGCGCCATCGACCGCAACATCTTCTATGCCTCCGTCATGGGTCTGGACATGGGCATGTTCTATAAGCGCCGCGACTATACCCGCATCGTCAACGGCCGCAACCCCATTGTAGCTCACGAGTACATGGGCAATTCCATGGAAGGCAAGGACGTGTTCGTGGCGGACGATATTCTGTCCTCCGGCGAGTCCATCATCGACGTGGCTCGCGAGCTGAAGAAGCGCAAGGCCAACCGTATTTTTGCGGCGGCCACCTTTGCGCTGTTTACCAATGGTCTGGATCTGTACAACAAGGCCTACGAAGAGGGCCTGATTGACCGCGTCATCTCTACCAACCTGACCTACTGCACCCCCGAACTGAAGGCGGCGCCCTGGTTTGTGCAGGCGGATATGAGCAAGTACATTTCCTTCATCATTGCTACCCTGAACCATGACCGCTCCCTGAGCAAGCTGCTGACCCCCACCGACCGCATCCACAATCTGCTCCAGCGTTATGCAAAGGAGCAGCAGGAATCTGGCATCAGGCTGGTGTGACAATGGGGAAGCACATTGTTCGCCCGGCGCGCATGGAGGAAGCCGCAGCGCTGGCGGAGATCAAAAGCCGCTACGTTAAGGCGCTGTTCCGCGGTTTTCTGTCTGCGGAGTATCTGAAGGGCTTGCACGAGACCTACTTCCTGCCTGAGGTCAGGAGGTGGCTGGAAGGCGAGTATCAGGTGGACGTGCTGGAGATCGACGGCAAGGCGGAAGGCTTTGTCACCTACGGTCAGGACCCGGATGACGCCAGCAGGGGCTTCATTCTGGAGGTGGGCATCATGCCCTCCGGCAGCTGGCTGGAGAAGGATATCCTTATGCGCAGCTGTATGGATAAGCTGGCTGAGAAGTACGAGATCGCCCGCGTACAGACCGTGAAGGATAACTTCCGCGCCCGGTTCCTGTTTGAGCAGTTCGGCTTCCGGTCGGACGGCACGCAGCGGCTGGTAACCATCGACGGCACGGATCTGCGGATTATCCGCCTCATCTGCCGTCTGCCGCAGAAATAGGTAGATATATCGGCTCCCCGATCTTTGGATCGGGGAGCCGTTTGGATTATCAGAAAGAGCAGCAATCAAAAACTACGATGCAAAGTAAAATATGCAATTAGATGCAGCAGGTGAAGACTGTCAGGCTTATGTGATATACGCCTATTTTTCGATTGGAATTATTCCATTCGAAGGTTCTATATGTTATTTCGTCGAATTAGTACAAAAGATATTTTGATCACGAGGAACGAATGACATGAGAAGAAAACTCTCCGGCGGAAGAAGAGTTGCTACAGCTTCCAAGGCTGCTAATGTTTCGGATTTACTTGGTTGCGCAGCAGGCGGACTAATTCTTTGCTTAATTGTCGGTCTTGTTGCTTGGACAATCGGTCTTGTCGGTCTACTCCTTCCATTGTTGCTCATTCTAATGTGGAAAGAATGCAAAAATTGGAAGAAAAAAGTCAAGGTGATTGTTTCAGTCCTTGTTATTGTCTGCTGGTTGCTATTATTGCCATTTGTTTTCCAATACTTTGGCTGGTTAACAAGTGGATCAACCTATGACGATAATTCACCTACTCCAAAGCCTACGTTTGTTGTTCAGTGGTCTCCTACAGCTACAGCAATTGTTCCCCCAACAGCATATCCAACAGATTCTCCGAAACCAACAGCAATACCAACAAATTCCCCCACTGCTGAACCTACTGCCAAGCCTACTCCCTCGCCTGTGCCCGTACTGAAAAAGGGAATGAGTGGTGAGACTGTAAGGGAGATGCAATCTCAGCTAAAACGCATGGGTTATTTGCAAGAAGAGCCAGATGGTATCTTCGGTTCGTTGACCGAGACTGCTGTAAAGGATTTTCAGAAAAAGAATGGTCTGAAAGTAGATGGCGTGGCCGGAAGCCAAACCCTGACATTGTTGTATTCAAATAAGGCAAAAGAGCAGTTGTGGGTATGGATACCCAAAAGCGGCAAAAAACACCATGCCAACAAATATTGCAGCGGCATGATTGACCCTGAATATGTGAAGCTCGAAGAAGCCGAAAGGCGTGGGTTTTCTGCATGCGGAAAAGATACTTGTTACTAAGAGAAAGGCGTAGTCGACCCTCTCTTCATGCAGGAGTAAACGGAGGTCATTTACTTTTTGGATGATATGTGTGCGTCAAATGATCAATGCCCCTTGAAGCTAAGCTTCAAGGGGCATTTTGCTGCGTACGGATATCCGGGATTATTCGTATTCGACCACGTCGGCCCACTTCAGCAGCAGCTCGCGCTCTTCGGGCTTGCCCTTCACGGACTGGCTGGCGGCGACGATGGGGATCCACTTCTGCACATACTGCTTGGCGGTGTCGCTCTTTTTGCAGAAGAGGTTCAGGTACTTCTCGGCCAGCTCCATCTTGCCCTCCAGAGAGAAGAGCAGATAGGTGCGGGCGGCGTCGGCGGAGGCGTTGCCCTGGGTGGCGTGTGCCCAGTCCAGGATGTAGGCCTGCTCGTCGGGGGTGATGATCACGTTGGAGGGGTTGAAGTCGCCGTGGCAGACCTTCCTGTGCTCATGCATGGCGGCCAGACGGGTATGCAGCTCATACCGGGTGGTGGCGTCCAGATGAGGCGCGGTGGCGTCAATCTTGCGGTGCATCTTTTCCATCAGGGAGTTGAGCATGGGGCAGGTGTGACGGTGGATGTTCAGCTGGATATTGACGAAGCGATCCAGATACTCGTCCAGCTTGTCGGGGTTTTCCTCCATCAGCTGAGAAAGGGTCTTACCCTCCACGTAATCGGTGACGATGGCCCACTTGCCGTCCACCTGGGTCACAGCCTGCAGCTTGGGGATGTTCAGGCCGGTCTGCTCCACGCGGGCGGTGTTCAGCGCCTCGTTGAGGATATCAGCGGTGGCGAACTCCTCGTTGAATACCTTGATGACCTTGTCGCCGTCGCGGTACATGGTCTTATTGGAGCGAACGGCAATCACGTTGTCCAGATTCATATAGATGACCTCCTGCTGTACTGGTCGGTCGTGTCTTTGATAATGGGATTCGACGGGGAAGGGCGGATACCCTGCCCCGTCGATTCGATTACTTGCCGTAGTAGGCGTTCAGGTACATTTCCTTGATTTCGCTCATCAGCGGATAGCGGGGGTTGGCGCCGGTGCACTGGTCGTCGAAGGCCTGCTCCACCATCTCGTCCAGAGAGGCCAGGAAGGCGGCCTCGTCCACGCCGTACTCGCGGATGGTATCCTTGATGCCCACCTTGTGCTTCAGCTCGCGGATGGCTGCCAGCAGGCTCTCCACCTTCTCGTCGTCGGTGCTGCCGCTCAGGCGCAGATACTCAGCCACCTCGGCATAGCGGCGCTTGGTGTGGGGATAGGCATACTGGGAGAAGGTGCCCATCTTGGCGGGGACTTCCACCATGTTGAACTTGATCACCTCTTCGATCAGCAGCGCGTTGGCGATGCCGTGGGGCAGGTGATGGAACGCGCCCAGCTTATGGGCCATGGAGTGGCACACGCCCAGGAAGGCGTTGGCGAAGGCCATGCCGGCCATTGTGGCGGCATTGGCCATCTTCTCACGGGCGATGGGATCGTTGGGGCCGTTGTCATAGCAGCGAGGCAGGTAGTCGAAGATCAGCTTGGTGGACTGCAGCGCCAGACCGTCGGTGAAATCGGTCTGCAGCATGGCGGCATAGGCTTCCAGAGCATGGGTCAGCGCGTCGATACCGGAGGCGCTGGTCAGGCCGCGGGGAGCGTTCATCATCAGGTCGGCGTCGATGATGGCCATGTTGGGCATCAGCTCGTAGTCAGCCAGGGGATACTTGACGCCGGTCTGCTCGTCGGTGATGACGGCGAAGGGGGTTACCTCGGAGCCGGTGCCGGCGGAGGTAGGCACGGCGATGAAGTATGCCTTCTCGCCCATCTTGGGGAAGGTATACACACGCTTGCGGATATCCACAAAGCGCATGGCCATGTCCATGAAGTCCACTTCAGGATGCTCATACATCACCCACATGATCTTGCCCGCGTCCATGGCGGAGCCGCCGCCCACGGCGATGATGCAGTCAGGCTGGAACGCTGCCCTGGCCTTGGCGCCTTCCTTGGCGCAGGCCAGGGAGGGATCGGGAGCCACGTCGAAGAAGCAGGTGTGGGTGATGCCCATCTGATCCAGCTTGTCGGTGATGGTCTTGGTGTAGCCGTTGTTGTACAGGAAGGAGTCGGTCACGATGAAGGCCTTCTTCTTGCCCATCACGTTCTTCAGTTCGTCCAGAGCCACAGGCAGGCAGCCCTTCTTCATGTACACCTTCTGGGGTGCGCGGAACCAGAGCATATTCTCCCTCCTCTGGGCAACGGTCTTGATGTTGATCAGGTGCTTCACGCCCACGTTCTCGGACACGGAGTTGCCGCCCCAGGAGCCGCAGCCCA
>JAFURI010000033.1 GCA_017471885.1 Clostridia bacterium
ATAAAAAATATATAATTCCCAGCGATGTGAAGCATCGCATTGTGAGGGTGCTTAGGGGAATTATTTCCCTAAGCAGAGCGCAGAGACAGCGTCTCTGCCGGGGTTCAGGGGCAGAGCCCCTGGCATACCCACGACAAAAAGGAGGATGACACCAATGCTGAATCCGGAAAAGGTCAAGCTGGCGATTGCGCCCATTGGCTGGACCAACGATGATATGCCCGACCTGGGCAAGGAAAACACCTTTGAGCAGTGCATCAGCGAAATGGCGCTGGCGGGCTTCAAGGGCAGCGAAATCGGCAACAAGTATCCTCAGGACGTGGCTGAACTCAAGCACAAGCTGGACGTGCGCGGCCTGCAGATCTGCAACGCCTGGTTCTCCAGCCTGTTCACCTCCGAGCCTTATGAGGTGACCATCCAGAACTTCATCAAGCACCGCGACCGCCTGCATGCGCTGGGCGCTAAGGTCATCGGCGCATCCGAGCAGGGCAACTCCATTCAGGGAAAGCCTGACAACATCTTCGGCGACACCAAGCCCGTCTACACCAAGGAGCAGTGGGAAGTGATCGCCCGCGGCTACAATGAGATGGGCGCTCTGGCCCAGGAAAAGGGCATGGTGCTGACCTGCCATCATCACATGGGTACCGGCGTGCAGACTATCGAGGAGATCGACACCTTCATGTCTCTGGTGGATCCCGAGAAGGTCTTCCTGCTGTTTGACTCCGGCCACCTGACCTTCGCCGGTCTGGATCCCGTGCCGGTGCTGAAGAAGTACATTAACCGCATCAAGCACGTCCACCTGAAGGACTGCCGCACCGCCATCCGCGATCAGGCCCGTGCCGAGGGCTGGAGCTTCCTGACCGCCGTGCGCAACGGCGTGTTCACCGTGCCCGGCGACGGCGACGTGGACTTCGCGCCTATTTTCGCCGTGCTGGAAGAGGCTGGCTACGAAGGCTGGGTCGTGGTGGAGGCGGAGCAGGATCCCGCCAAGGCCAATCCTTATGAGTACGCCGTGAAGGCCCGCAAGTACATTGCGGAGAAGACCGGTCTGTAAGCCATGGATATGATGGAGCTGGCGCGCAGGTACGCGCCCATCATCCATGTGGATGAAAACGAGACCATTCCGCTGCTGGCCTACGGTATCACCGTGTTTGAGGAGACCCGCCGCAGCGGATCCTTCCCCAAGCGCGAGGTGTATGTGCCTCAGGGCTGCAGGGTCATCGAGTACGCCTGCTTCTGGGATTACGACATCCAGCACATGTACGATCTGGAGCATATCTGGGTCACCGTCGTCCCTGACGGCCATGTGGTGAGGGCGGAAGGCAGCTTCCACGGCAAGTATCTGAATCTGTACGATCCGGATATGCCCTTCGCCACGCCGCCTGCCGACGACCACGTGCATGCCTTCTGCCAGCCCGGCAAGCATGCCTTCATGGCGGACGGGCAGCAGTTCCGGCTGATTCCCGGCTGGTTTGAGAGCTGCAACGTTCTTGCCGGCGGCGACGTGCTGGTGGGCGGCCCCTTCGGCGGGCGGTACAAGCCTACGGAAGAGGACAATATCCGCTGCAAGCGGTATCTGAAGGAAACGCTGACCTTCCGGCCCACGCTGCGCTTCAAACCCATGGAGGGCGAGGTGCAGTACATGACCTGGGAAGCAATGGCTGAATGGATCCCCGAGCGTGTGGCGCAGGAGTGCCGCAGGCTGGAGGAAATGTACGGGTAAACAGAAAAACAGGCCCCGGCAACCAATGTTGCCGGGGCCTTCTGTATGCTGCGGTTATCAGCCTTCGTCAATCTCGCTCTGAGGAATCAGCCGGCGGAGCGTTGCTGCGTAGATCTCGCTTTCCTCGCCGGTGACGGGGTTGATGGGGGAGTGAATGTTGTACAGGTAGCCGGTTTCGCCGTAGCGGCCCTGCTGATGCTCGTCAAACCAGCGTTCGTCCATGACCACGTTGACTACCTTCACGCACACCACCATGCTGTTGCCGCCGGGGACAAGCTCCTTCTCCCACACAAACTCACACTCCAGATTCAGCGCGCATTCCCGGATACGGGGCGCGTCCACCATGCCGGCAGGCTCCGCCGTCAGCCCCGCAGCGATAATCTCGTCGTCTTCCATCCGGTTGTGGCGGATGGTGCGGTAGCAGGCCTTGTAGTTGTCTGCCGAGGGGAAGTTGATCACCAGCGCACGGCGCTGCTTCAGGGTCTGGTACATGTGCTTGTGCCGGTTTACGCTGCCGAAGATGCAGTAAAACCCGTCCTCGTTGGTGAAGCACAGCCAGGACTGCATGGTGGCGTTGGTCTTGCCGTCGGGTTTGTAGGTGGTCACCGTCACCAGCGGAGCGGGAATGGCGCACACATGCTCCTTCCAGTCAAAACCGTACATGTTCCGGCCTTCAAGGCTGGCCGGGGCGGCGGAAAACTCCAGCTTCATGGTCAATCCTCCCTGAAAGCATCCGCATGATTGCGGAAGAAGTCGTAATACGCGCGCACGGCGGGCAGCTCCGTCCAGCGGCGGGGAATCACCGGATCCGCTTCCATGTCGTAGATTTTCGCACCCCGCATGCCCAGCAGGAAGGGAGAGTGGGTGGCAATGATGAACTGACACCCGAAGAACCGGGCCGATTCCTCCAGAAACTGCACCAGCTCCTGCTGCCGCGTGGGCGACAGGCTGTTTTCCGGCTCGTCCAGCAGGTACAGCCCGTTATCCTCAATCTTGCTCGTGAAGTAGAACTTCGCGCTCTCGCCGTTGGACAGCTCCCGGACGTTGTGCGCCAGCCGCGCTTTTACATACTTCGACTGGGTTCTGCTCTGGGCCAGATTTCTTTTTCGCAGTGCCTCGTAATCCTCCAGTGAGCGGAACTGATACCTGGCGTACTTGTCGTCAAAGTACTCCTGAAACAGCTCCTCCCGGCGGTTGTCCACGCCCTCGTTGATGGCGCGCACATTCAGCATATAATCAAACACGTCGTCGCTGGTGATCACCCGGCTGTGCTCCGGCGTCTCTCCACGAAGCTCGTACTCGCAGCGCTTCACATAATCTTCAAAGAAGGAAGACTGATTGTACAGCGTGTCCCGCTGAAGCTTCAGCGCCTGCGCGATCACGTTCAGCGCGGTGGTCTTGCCGGAGCCGTTGCCGCCGTACAGGATGGTGACCGGCTCGAACTCAAGCTCCGTTGCGTCAAAGCGCGTCAGAGTGCCGAAGGGATATGCGGTATCATAGCAGGTGCGCTTGACCGTCATCATAAAGTCGGCTTCCTGATCCTGGGAAAGGAACCTGAACCTCGTCAGATACAGCATCCCTGTGCCTCCTCACTTTACACAATCCAGCTGTCCGGCTCGTAGCCGGGATTCTCCCGCAGACGGAAGTCACGCAGCAGCCAGTCCACCGCCTGATGATGCTCCGCCAGATCCTTCGCCTTGCGGATGGCCTTGCGGGGCCTGGCGGCGTCCTCAAAGCAGCAGGCGGCGTACTTCATGACCTCCCGCACGCGGCTGTGCACCTGATTGGCGGGGTACAGCCGTCCGTAGGCTTCGCAGAGCATGTCATGGAAGCGGCGCAGCGCGTCAGCGGTGAGAGCTTCGCCGCCGCACAGCGTCTGGGCCATGGCGGGATTGGCCATCAGGCCGCGGCCAATCATTACCGCCCGCAGCTGCGGATACTGCGCTGCAATATCCCGGCAGTCCTGCGCAGTAAACAGATCGCCGTTGTACACCAGCGGGCAGCTGACCTGCTCCGCTGCCAGCGCGAAGGTCTGGGGATGCAGCGGCCCTTTGTAGAAATCCTTGCGGGTACGGGGGTGGATAATCAGCTCCGCCATGGGGTACTGCCGCAGGATCTCCAGAAGCGCGGGCCATTCCTCCGGATCAGCAAAGCCGATGCGGGTCTTGACGGACAGGGGCAGGAGCGTTTTCTCATACACGCCGTCCAGCACCCGGCGCAGGGAATCCTTCTCCCGCAGCAGTCCGGAGCCTTTCCCTTTGGCGGTTACTGTGCCGGAGGGGCAGCCCAGATTCAGGTTAACCTCTCCGTAGCCCATGTTCTTCAGTTCGCCGATGGCCCAGAGAAGCTGATCCGGATCCTTGCCCAGCAGCTGCGGCACCGCCGGCACGCCCTCGTTCTCCTCCGGGGCGATGGCCCGCAGCTCGCGGCTGGTGAACAGCAGGTTCTGGGTGGGGCTGACAAAGGGGATATAATATTTCTCCACGCCGGTGAAGCATGCGTGATGCACCCGGCGGAAAATGGCGTCCGTGGCGCCCTCCAGCGGGGCGAACCATACCTTCATACCGTCTGACTCCTTGTGCTTTTTGGAATACGCCGCCATTGTACCATATCCGCGCTGCTCCTGACAACGCTTACGCTTCCACAAACCACCAGTTGCGGTCGTGGAACAGGAAAAACAGCTGCTCCCCGGCCCGGCAGGTATAGCGCATGCCCAGACCGCCCGCCTTGAGCGCCGCCGCCTGCCGCACGTCCAGAATCTGATCAATCACCACCGCAGGACCGTCCTCGGTGCGGAACTTCAGCGGTACGATCCGCCCGTCCAGATGATAATCCACCCGTACCTTCACATACCGCTTGTGAAAGGTGCTGGGTCTGCGCTCCAGCTCCATGTGCTTCCCTCCTTTGGAAATAGAGAACAACTGTTCTCTATATCCATCATACAACAGAACGGGTGTTCCTGTCAATGCGAACATCTGGAAAAAAGCGCGAAAAAAACCTCCCCCGGAGGGGAGGTGGATAATACAGGCATTACGCGTCGGTATCGGTAGCGGTGGCCGGAACGGTCTCCTCGACAAGATCCGTGGTGGTAGCGTCAGCAATGTCGGTAGAGGTGGCTTCCTCAGTCTCCTCCGCAGCCTCCATCTTCTCCAGCAGCACGGTCAGGCTGGCACGGTAGTCCTTCCACTCGGGCTTGTTGGCGTAGTAGCGGACCAGGAAGTCACCGTAATTGGTGTAGGGCTGACGATAGGTGATGCGGTTGCAGACGAACAGCAGAGCCACATCCGCGCCGCCCAGCTCGTCGGCGATGCTCACAGCCTGACCGAAGGCAGTCTCGCTGGAGGGATTGTTCACGAAATCCTCGGTGATATCACCCAGATCGGTGAACCACTTCACGCACTCGCTCTTCACATAGCCGTGATAGCCGTTGCCCTGAGGAATTTCGTAGTTCACGGTCACAGCGCCGTCTTTGACGGTGACGGTGGTCTCGCCCAGGAAGAACATGCCGGACACAGCCATGGGGAAGGTCTGCACGCCGTCCTTGGTCAGATCCACGGGCACCACGTTGTACCACTTGTTGCCGACGCCCAGCTCCTTCAGGGACAGGCCGATCAGGCTCTGGGTGTTCTTGGCATACCATTCCACCGGGCCCTTGTACAGCTGGCGGATCTTGATCAGGGCGGGCATGTCCTTGAAGTTCACGCCTTCAGGAGCGTCGCAGGCCATGAGATCGCCTGCTTCATCATCCCACTTCATCCAGCCGTCTTCCTCAGTGTACATGTAGAAACTGTCGCCGTCGCCGTAGTAGTAGCTGCCCAGCGTATTGCCGGCGGGATCGTAAGTGACGCTCTTGGAGAAATCTTCGCTGTAGTACTCGTAATCGGTCAGATCGCCGTCTGCGTCATAGTAGGCCCACAGGCGCTGATCTTCCGTCACAACTCGGTAATAGACAACTTCACCGGTCTCAGGATCGCTCCAGGCGGTCTTCTCGCCCAGCTTCTCCATGTCCTCCAGCTTTGCCTTGGGCTCAATGACGTCAGCCGCCATGGCGGGCACACAGCCCAGCAGCATCAGCAGCGCCAGCGCCAGCGCGATGATCTTCTTCATGATTGGTTCCTCCTTTATTTCCCTTATAAATAAGGTACTTTTTACCATGATACCCCCGGTGTGAGTAAAAGTCAAGCGTTTGGGGGCAAGTGTTACTTCGCGGCTTCGGCCTTCTGCCGGGCTTTGATTTCTTCTCTCTGGCGGCACACGTCCGCCCATTTGGGCATCTCGCTCATCTTGTCGGCGAGGCCCTTCAGCTCTTTGGGGATGTTGATGTGCTGGGGACACATGCGGGAGCAGCGGCCGCAGCGGATACAGGCCGTGGGCTGCTTGTTCTGGGGGAGAGCCTCCATGCGCATGCCGATGTTCAGCGCCTTTTCCACCCGCAGCTCGTTGTAGGTGGCCAGCAGCATGGGAATATCCAGTCCCATGGGGCAGTGAGGCGTGCAGTAGCGGCAGGCGGTGCAGGGGACGGAATCCTTCAGCGTTTCGGCAATCTCCAGCAGCGTATCGATTTCCTGCTGATTGAGCTTCTTCCGCTCGGCAAAGGAGGCGGCGTTTTCCTGCATTTGCTGAAGGTTCGACATGCCGCTGAGCACCATCTGCACGCCCTTCACCGTCTGAAGGAAGCGGAAGCCCCAGCCGGGGATGCTCTCCTCCGGGCGCAGCGCCTTCAGCTTTGCCGCGGACGCTTCGTCCAGCTGACAGAGTTTGCCGCCGCGCAGAGGCTCCATCACCCATACGGGAATGCCGCGCTCGATCAGCAGCCGAACCTTTTCCGCTGCTTCCTGCAGCGTCCAGTCCAGCCAGTTCAGCTGAATCTGGCAGAATTCCATATCGTCGCCGATGAGATCCAGCACCTCGCGCAGGTTGTCCAGCCGTCCGTGGGTGGAGAAGCCCAGATGTTTGATGCGGCCCAGCCGCTTCTGCTCCCGGAAATAGTCCAGAATGCCCCATTTGGGATCCATATAGGTCTGGATGGACTTCTCGTATACGTTATGCAGCAGGTAGAAATCAAAGTACTCCACGCCGCACTTGCGCAGCTGCTCCTCGAAGATCTCCGCAGGATCGTAGCTGGACATGATCTGATGCCCGGGGAACTTGTCCGCCAGATACCAGCTGTCGCGGGGGTAATCCCTGAGGATTTTGCCGATGGACACCTCCGCCAGTCCGTCATGATAGGGCACGGCGGTGTCAAAGTAGTTCACGCCGCTGTCCATGGCGGCGCGTACCATCTGCGCCACATGCTTCTCGTCAATGCTGCCGTCCCCGCGCGTGGGCATCCGCATGGTGCCGAAGCCCAGCAGGGGCAGCTGCATGCCTTTGAAATCCGTATAAATCATGGATAAAGCCTCCCTTTGCTGACCGTGGGGATTATTCCCGCACCAGATGATCGCCCGCGTCCTTCACCCTGTGGAAGAAGGGTCGCTCCTCCAGATGTGCGTTGGGGGAGTGCAGGGTCAGATAGAGCTGGCCGTCCAGGGCGCGGAAGATCATGCCATGGCCGCCGTCGTCCATGAAGAGAGGATCAATCTGGGTGAACACACCGTCGATTTCACCGTTGGAGGAGCGGGCCACCGCCTCGGTGTATCCGCCCTCGGAGAAGCTGGCCCACAGGCACAGCAGAGAGCCGTCGCTGGTGCGCCACATGAAGGGGCCGTCGGTGACGCAGCCGCTGACGCCGCTGGAGTGGTGCTTCACCTGACACCATGCCGCGTCGGAGGCGTGGAAGAGCAGCTTCGGCTCGCCGGCGGGAGCGGAAAGATCAGCCGTCAGCTGGACGGCGCACACCTCGCCGTCGCCGGCCTGCACCCATTCATGGCAGAACACCATGTAGGGCGTGCCGGTTTTGCTGACGTAGAAGGTACCGTCCAGGCACTCCCAGTCCGGAGGGGTAATGCAGCCGTCCGAGTGCGGCACGAAGGGGCCCAGCGGGGTATCCGCCTTCAGGATGGCGGTGCCGCGGCGAACGTCAGGGTTCTTGAAGCTGGCAAACATGTAGAACTTGCCCTGATACAC
Source organism: Clostridia bacterium (assembly GCA_017471885.1). GTDB lineage: Bacteria > Bacillota > Clostridia > Christensenellales > Aristaeellaceae > UBA11524. Next base: position 7,787 of record JAFURI010000033.1, read on the forward strand.
ATGCACCTCAGGCGCCCAGTAGTTTCGGTCGGCCCAGAAGGTGCCGTCGTTCTCAAAGCAGACGATGGGATCGCTCCAGTTTTCCATATCCTCGCTGACGTATACGTCAAAGCCGGTGGCGGGGCCCCAGCAGGTAGCGCCGCGGGTGCCGTAGAGGTAGTACTTGCCGTCGTGCACCAGCACATAGGGATCGCGGATGTTGATATCGGTGCGCTTCATAACGCGTCCTCCTTTTAATCAAACGGGCATGATCGTACAGAATCAATTCGCCGCAGCGGAGGCGTTTTCCTCCGGGGAAGAATCTTTCTCCCTCCCCCTTGCAAAGAAAGAGGTTTTTGTTTACTATAATAGCAAGGATTTGTTTGCTGAAACAACCATATAGATGATCAGGAGGGATGAAACATGCTTCCCAGGACCCGGATTACCTTCCGCACCCAGAACGAGAGCATGCAGAAGCTTTTTGACACCATCTCCGAGCGCTGCCTGCGCAACATGCAGGTGTTCGCAGGGCGCCCCGTGCTGGTAGAGGGCGGCGGCTATGAGAAGATCTGGCTGGAAACCCAGCCCATGGGCGGCGAGATGTACGCGGGCTTTAATCTGGAGGCGGCGCTGAACAACCAGCTCTTCTTCATGGAGACCCAGCGTGAGGACGGCCGCCTGCCCGGCTCCATCCAGTCCTTCCCGGACGGCAGCATCGAAGCCCAGTTCAACAAGTTCCAGGGCTTCTGCTTTGCATGGCATGCGCTGAATATGTACTATCTGACCGGCCGGGATGCGCAGTATCTGGATCAGCTGGCCGGGTGTCTGGAGAAGTGGGACGAGTATCTGTGGAAAACCCGCGACTCCAACGGAGACGGCATTCTGGAGACCTGGTGCATCTACGATACCGGCGAAGATCGTGCGGAGCGCTTTGAGGGCGATCCCAACTACTGCACCACGGAGGTTCCGCTGCCGGACTGCAAGGTGCTGCCGGTGGCGTCCATGGACGTCATGTCCTTCTCCTATGCGGCCCGCAACACGCTGGCGGAGATCAGCCGGATCCGCGGCGACGGCCGTGAAGCGGAGTGGCGCGCCAGGGCGCAGGCTGTGGCGGACAAGATCAAAAGCGATCTGTGGGATGATGCAAAGGGCGCGTGCTTCGACAAGGACAAGCACGGCAACGTCATGCCCCAGCTGATCCACAACAACCTGCGCTGCATGTACTGGAAGTCCTTCGATCAGGCGATGGCCGACCGCTTTGTCAGCGAGCATCTGCTCAATCCTGACGAATTCTGGACGAAGCTGCCCCTGCCCAGCGTGGCGGTGAACGATCCCTACTTCCGCAATGCGCCGGAAAACAACTGGAGCGGCCAGTGCGAGGGCCTGACCTTCCAGCGGGCGATCATGGCGCTGGAGAACTACGGCTACGAGAAGCTTGTGACGAAAATCGGTCATATCTTCCTGCAGGCGCTCATCGACGGGGGCTATCACTATACCCAGCAGTTTGATCCCTTCACCGGCGCACCCACCATCGTGCCGATTCCCTCCCAGCAGGAGGGCGACGTGGAGGGCGAACTGATCATTCAGGAGGCCTACGGGCCCACCATGCTGGCGGCGCTGGAGTACATCGGCCATATCTGGGGCATTGATATCCAGATGGGCGAGGTGTGGTTCAGCCTTGGCCGCGGCCAGCGATACACCTATGAGTATGTGTGGGGCGAGCATACCTACCTGATTGACAGCGACGGCGAGCACGCCAGCGTGTTTGTGGACGGGGAGGAGCGGTATCAGCTGCCCTGCGGTATCCGCCTGATCACCGACGAGGACGGAACCATGATCCGCACCCGTCCCATTGAATAAGGAGAACAGTGATGCAGACAGTGAAGATCCGGCTGGACGGCTCCGGCGGTCTGTCCATGCCCGAAAAGGTACTGAAGACTGTGTACGCCTCCGCCATGGATTTCGAGCCGGATGAGCGCCGCCTGCGCATTACCCCCGACGGCACGGTGGAGCTGCAGGTCAGCGCAAAGCCGTATATGATCCACGCGAAAATCACCGTGCCGCTCTACGGCACCCTGTGGGTGATGGCGGATAATCTGGGCGAGGGCTACACCGGCGATTTTGTGGACTTTGTGTCCGAGGCCACCCGTACCTATATCGCCCATGCGAAGCGCTTTGCCCAGGGCATTGAATTGTCCCCGGAGACGGACGGGCATCTGCGCGCCGCCGTCGAGCTGGAGCACATGGCCAACCGCGGCGCGGATACCCCGGACAACCGGCTCTACGCCCTGTCCCACGCCATCTATGCCGCCGAGGGCGCGCTGGTGGAAAGATCCCGCCGCAAGGCCTTTGCTGCGCCGAGGAAGGATCTGAAGCTGGGCTGCAATTTCAGCCGGTTTGAATCCGCCTCCAGTCGCTACGCCAAGTTCTTTGCCGGGGCCTTTGATTTCGCCACGCTGCCCTTCTACGCAGGGCAGACCGTACCGGAGAGGGACAGGTACGCCTACGGCTATATCGACAAGTGTCTGGGTTTCCTGACGGAGAAGAACATCACCCCGAAGGGACATCCGCTGTGGTTCGGTCATAAGGAGGTCAATCCGGAGTGGCTTTTTGGCCTCGACTACCCGCAGCTGCGCCGGGAGGCGGCGAAGATCGCCTATCATCACGTCAGCGCTTATAAGGACAGCATTCAGGTGTGGGATTCCATGAACGAGGCCCACGACTGGGCCAACTGCTTTGAATTGAATCAGGAGCAGCTGATCGACCTGACCCGCGCCACCACCGACGCGCTTAGGGAGGCCAATGACAAGGCTACCTCTATCGTGAATATCTGCCTGCCCTTTGCGGAGTATGTGGCGGGCCGCTACAACTGCTACGGCGCGCTGCCGGAGCATCTGTGCTCGCCGCTGCGCTACTTCCGCAGGATTCTGGAAGCGGGCGTTGATTTCGACGTGGTGGGCATTCAGCTGTACTTCCCCGCCCGTGATATGGTGGCGGTATCGCTGATGCTGGATCAGTTCGCTGCGCTGGGCAAGCCCATCCACATCACCGAGATGGGCGTGAACGGCGGCTTCCGCGTGAAGGGCAGCGCCGGCAGCACCTGGAGCCAGATGGACATGAGCGAGGGCACCTGGCACGGCGGCTGGAACGAGCGCACCCAGGCGGACTGGATGGAGCAGTTCTACACCATCGCGGCGGCGCGGGAGGAGATTCAGGCGCTGACCTGGTGGGACTTTATCGAGCCCAGCTTCTCGGGCAACGGGGCCTTCCTCTACGAGGATGAAAATCCCCGGGAGATGTACTTCCGCCTGCTGGCGCTCAAGGACAGAATCAAGGCAGAATAAAATATAAAGCGCCGCGTACCGGAATCAAAGGCCGGTGCGCGGCGCTTACTTTATGTGCGGTTACGATTCCGCGGGGTTTTCCTTCTGCAGCATGCGCCACAGGGTGGTGCGGCTGATGCCCAGCCTTGCAGCGGCGGCCCGCTGATTGCCGTTGCATTCGCCCAGCGCCAGATTCATGGCGATGCGGTCCACCTCCTCCAGCGTCCTGCCCCGGAGCATGTCCGCCAGCTGCCCGCCGGCCTGGCTGGGGTACATCCGCTCCTCCCGCTGGAGGACGCGGCGCACCGTGTCTGCGGTGATGTAGGGCGTGTCGGTCAGCAGGGCCAGCTCCTGCAGCACCCGGCGGAACTGATCGTAATTGGCGGGCCAGTCGTAGTTTTCCATCAGGCGAAGGGCCTCTGGCTCAAGGCCTGCGATCTCGCGGGCGTCGCGCATGTTCAGCAGGCTGAGGTAGAGGCTGGCCAGATGGGGAATATCCTCCCGGTGGCTGCGCAGGGCGGGCAGATCCACCACCGTGCAGCTGAACCAGTCGATCAGCTTGCGGCAACGGGGGGAGAGGCCCTCGCTGCCCTGCAGCGTGCAGCAGAACATCAGCCGGTTGCGCTGCTTGAAGTTGGTATCGCGGATGGTGCGGAACAGCTGCATGAACCATTCCTCCTCCAGCGCCTCCACATGAGTAAAGCTGACCGTGGCGCCGATGTCCGTCAGGGGCGAAAAATCGCTGCCCGTCAGATAATCCCAGCCCTTTTTCTGCAAAAGGGCGCAGTCGATGACGCACAGGGGCGCGTGCTGCAGAGGGCTGCGGCTGTAGATCAGCCGGGCGATCTGCTCCTCGCCGCTGCCGCTCTCGCCCACCAGCATCAGGGCGGCGGTGGAGGTGGCGTAGCGGTCGTAAAGCTGGGAGGCGTTGAGCTGGGTAGTGCCGTAGAAATTGTTGCTGGACAGATCCATTACCTCTTCCTTGTTCAGGAAGCGGATGCCGTGCTTCTCCAGCGCGGGGCGGGTACTGCTGGTCTGCACGGTGATGGAGGTATAGCGGCGGCGGGGCGTGTTGATCAGCCGGCCGCTGAGGATGTACTGCCTGTCCCTGACCGTGGCGACGGTGCGGCGGGAGCCTTCCTCCTGCACCGTCCTGTGGCAGGCCTGCAGCCGGCTTCGGACAGCGGCGGGCAGCTCCTCCTGTACGCCGGAAAAGACCTCCCGGCCTTCCTCGTCCAGAATAATGACGTTCTCCGCGGCGGCGGACAGGGCGGCCTCCAGCATCCGGGTATGCTCCCGCTGGGCAAGGAAAGTCTGGCCGATGCTTACCGCCTGATGCAGCGCGGCCTCCACGCTCTCGCTGCCGGAGGTGATCAGCAGCGCGGGAATGCCGTATTCATGGGCAATGGAATTGGTCACCATGTCGCACAGCACCATGGGGCAGCCGCCCTTTGCCAGCTCCTCCAGCGTGCGGCGGGCCTCCTCCTCGTGGTGGATGGTGTATAGCTCGGCGTCCAGCTTCAGCATATCGCACAGGATGTAGGCGTTGCGGGTGATGGCGGGAAAGCCCACGATGGCATAGCGGCTGTTGCTGCCCTCCGCCAGGCGGATGGCGCGCAGGATATCGTACATACTCAGCTCGATATCCACCACGGGCAGATTGGTTTTGCGGCGGAGCAGCTCCGCTGTGCCGCCCCGGGAGAGGATCACGTCGAAGTCGTGATCGGTATAGCGGCCGGCAATCTCCGCGCCGGGCTCCAGATCGCCCACAAAGGCGGTGAGCTCCACATTGTCCATACCGGAAGCCAGCTGCGTCATCAGATTCCGCATGGCCTCGTAGGGGGCAATGCCCAGAATACGTGTCACGGACATGATCATCTTCCTCTCTTGTGCGGCGGTGGATGGGAAAAGCATACCAAAACCGCAGCGAAAAATCAATATAATGCGAGATGTTTCAAAATTAAACGCAAAATGGTAAAAGACCTGTGAATTATGCGTTGAAATCTGACCATTTAATCTGCTATTATAAAAGTGATCAAATGTGAGAAAAGCGTTGCAAAGAAAAATGAAAGGCGGGGTGGCGTCACAGATGTTGCAAAATGAAACAGCCGGGCGCGTAACGCCCCGTCTGGCGGTGATTGCGGACGATATTACCGGCTCCTTCGATACCGGCGTACAGTTCCAGATGCGCGGCGCAGCGGTGCGCTTTGCGCTGGGGACGCAGCTGCCGGAGCTGCTTGAGGGCGCGCAGGTGCTGGTGATCGACGCGGAAACCCGCCACGCCTCACCGGAAGAAACCTATGCGGAGATCCGTCGCCTGGCCCTGTGGACGGTGCAGATGGGTATTCCGCATCTGTATATCAAGACAGATTCCGGCCTGCGGGGTCACGTCGGCATGGCGCTGAAGGCCGCGCTGGATGCGACGGGCTGCAGATTGTGCGGCTTCGCGCCGGCGTATCCGGATATGGACCGCATCACCCGGGACGGTCAGCAGATCATTTCCGGCGTGCCGCTGCATTGCAGCGTGTTCGGGCAGGATCTGTTCGATCCCGTCCGGGGCTCGGGCATCCGGGATATGATTCTTCCCTCCGGCGCCACCGTCATGGAAATGGGGCTGGACGGGAACTGGGACACCCGGACCGCGGAGCCTGCCGTGGCGGTGTTCGATACGGTGTGCAATGAAGATTTCGACCGCATTGCGTTGCATCTGCAGGCCATGGGGCAGCTGAGGCTGACCGCGGGCTGCGCGGCCTTTGCGTCCCACCTGCCCGGCGTGCTGGGGCTGCCGGATCTCCCGGCTGTGCCCCCGGAGGTTACGGCGCCGCTGCTGGTGGTGTGCGGGAGTCTTAATCCCATTACCAGAGCGCAGATGGAATATGGCGAAAAGCAGGGCGGCGTACGCTGCTCCATGTCCATGGCGCAGCTGCTGGAGGAGGATTATCTGGACAGCGCGGAAGGCATGGTGTGGCTGGAGGGACTCCGCCTGCAGCTGAAGGCGCGCCGTACGCTGCTGGTGGATACGGGTCTGCAGCCCCCCTGCGGGAATACGGCCCCGGCGGATATGGACGGCGCGCGGGTGCGCATTGCCGCCCAGCTGGGACGGCTGATGCTGCGGTTGATCTCCATGGAGGAGTCCGAGGGCTGCATGCCCATGATGATCGGCGGCGATACGCTGATGGGCTTCCTGAACCAGCTGTCCTCGCCTGAGGTGATGCTGGAGGGCGAGGCCGCGCCCGGGGTGGTGTGCTTCTCCATCGCGTGGCGGAACAGGCGGCTCCGCATGCTGTCCAAGAGCGGCGGCTTCGGCGGAGCAACCCTGCTGCAGGATATGCTTACAACACAGATGCTTTGCGTATGAGGTGACGGAACATGTATGCATGCAAAACGCCCAAGGCGGTTTATGCAGGTCAGGACGCGCTGAACCAGCTGCCCGCGCTGCTTTCCGGCGTGAAGAAGGCCGTGGTGTTTTCCGATCGGGGGATTGAGAAGTCCGGCGTACTGGACAAGCCCCTGCAGCTGATGCAGAGCGCGGGCGTGGAGTATGCGCTTTTGACGGATCTGCCCGCCGAGCCCACGTATCATCAGGCGCAGGCGACGGTGGAGGCCTTCCGCGCGGCGCAGGGCGAGGTGATCGTCGCCATCGGCGGCGGCAGCGTGATGGACGCAGCCAAGCTTTGCTCCATCCTTGCGGACGGACGCTGGAGTGTGAAGGATCTGCTGGACGATCCTTCCCGGGGCCGCAAGACCGTGCGCAGCGTGATGATCCCCACCACCGCGGGCACCGGCGCGGAGGCCACGCCCAATGCAATCGTGGCTGTGCCGGAGAAGGAGCTGAAGGTAGGCATCGTGTGTGAGGAAATGATCCCCGACGCGGTGATCCTTGACGGCGAAATGATCGCCCGGCTCCCGGCGCATATCGCCGCATCCACCGGCGTGGACGCGCTGTGCCACGCCGTCGAGTGCTATACCTCGAAGAAGGCGACCCCCTTCAGCAACCTCTACGCCATGGAGGCGCTGAAGCTGATTATCCCGAACATTGAAAAGGCCTGTCTGGATCCGGAGGCCATCGAAAGCAAGAATGCCATGCTGCTGGCAGCTTATTACGCCGGCGTGGCCATCACCTGCTCCGGCACCACGGCGGTGCATGCGCTGTCCTATCCGCTGGGCGGCAAATATCACATCCCCCACGGCGTGGCTAACGCTATGATGCTCATGCCGGTGATGCACTTCAACTTTGACTGCATCCGCGCGGAGCTGGCGCAGGTGCACGACGCGCTGGGACAGACTGCGGCCGAAACCGAGGCGGACAAGGCCCGCTGGACGCTGGAGCGCATGGAGGAAATTGTCCGCACGCTGAAGATTCCCACCGACCTGAAGGCCTACGGCGTACCGGCGGAGGATCTGGAGGGCCTTGTGAAGGCCGGTATGGACGTGCAGCGCCTGCTGGTGAACAACAAGCGCACCGTGACGGCGGAGGACGCCCGGAAACTGTATCTGGAACTGCTTGCTTGAGGAGGCGCATCCACATGAAGGACATTCGCGGCATTATCGTACCGATTATCACCCCCATGCATGAGGACGAATCCGTCAACGAGCAGGAGCTGCGCCGCCAGATCGACCGGCTGATTGACGCAGGTGTGCACGGCATCTTCCCCTTCGGCACCAACGGCGAGGGATATATCCTCTCCGAGAGCGAGAAGGAGCAGGTGCTGGCGGTGTGCATCGATCAGGTGAAGGGCCGCGTGCCGGTCTATGCCGGAACCGGCTGCATCTCCACCCGGGATACCATCCGCCTGTCGAAGAAGGCGCAGGAGATGGGCGCGGACGTGCTGTCCATCATCACCCCCTCCTTTGCGGCGGCCTCCCAGAATGAACTGATCGACCATTACAGGGCTGTGGCGGACAGCGTGGAGCTGCCCATCCTGCTGTACAACATTCCCGCCCGCACCGGCAACGCTCTGGCGCCCGCCACGGTGGAGAAGCTGGCTCAGGTGCCCAACATTGTGGGCGTGAAGGACTCCAGCGGCAACTTTGACAACATCCTGCAGTACATCGAGCGCACCCGCGGCGGCGACTTCACCGTGTTGTCCGGCAACGACTCGCTGATCCTGTGGACGCTGCTGGCAGGCGGCAAGGGCGGCATCGCCGGCTGCGCCAACGTGTTCCCCCGCAATATGGTATCCATTTATGAAAGCTGGAAGGCCGGCGATATGGAAAAAGCCCGCTGGGCGCAGGACGCTATCCGTCCCTTCCGCAACTGCTTCCGCTTCGGCAACCCCAATACCATCGTCAAGACGGCTACCGCCATGCTGGGCTATCCCGTGGGCAAGTGCCGCGCCCCCTTCAACGGCCTGTCCGCCGAGGGCGTGGCTGCGGTAAAGGACGCGTTGACGCTGCTGGCGGGTCAGGGGGTGTGCTGATGAAGCCCATTATTGGCATTACCATGGGCGATCCCGCCTCCATCGGCCCGGAGCTGTGCCTGCGGGCGCTGGCGGATGAGACGCTCTATGACCGCTGCCGTCCCCTGATTGTGGGCGACGCTGCCATCCTTCAGCGGGCGATGCTGATTCCCGGCATGCCGCAGCTGAAGCTGAACCCCATCGCACAGGTGAAGGACGCTGTCTTCACCCCCGGCGTGATGGACGTGATCGACCTCGGATGCGTCTCCGCAGAGGAGGTGGAGGTGGGTCAGGTCAGCGCCAAGGCCGGCGACGCGGCGTTCCAGTACGTCCGCAGGGTGATTGAGCTTGCCATGGCGAACGAGGTGGACGCTACCGTCACCAACGCCCTGAACAAGGAAGCCATGAATCTGGCGGGACATCACTTCTCCGGCCATACGGAGATTTACGCTCACTACACCGGTACCCAGCGCTACACCATGATGCTGGCCCACGAGGACGTGCGCATCGTGCATGTATCCACCCACGTCTCCCTCAGGGAGGCCTGCGACCGGGCGAAGAAGGCCCGCGTGCTGGAGGTCATCCGCATTGCGGCAAAGGCCTGCCGGGACATGGGCGTCGAAAATCCCCGGGTGGGCGTGGCAGGATTGAATCCCCACTGCGGCGAGGGCGGACTGTTCGGCCGGGAGGAGATTGAGGAGATCGGTCCCGCCATCGAGGCGGCCCGCGCCGAGGGTATCGACGCGCAGGGCCCCGTGCCGCCGGATACCATCTTCTCCAAGGCCCGGGGAGGCTGGTACGATATCGTGGTGGCCATGTATCACGATCAGGGCCACATCCCGCTGAAGCTGATGGGCTTTGTGTTCGACCGGGATACGCAGAAGTGGCAGGCGGTCAGCGGCGTGAACATCACGCTGGGGCTGCCCATCATCCGCACGTCGGTGGATCACGGTACTGCGTTTGATCAGGCAGGTCGGGGCACGGCCTCGGAAATCAGCCTGATGAACGCCATCCAGTACGCGATTGATTTTGCCCGGGTACGGGTGCAAGCCTGACAAGCAAGGAGGTATGGCTTATGACTGTTTTCAAACGGAAAAAGATGAATTCCGTCGTGGCGGGCCATGACTGGAAATCACAGCTGACGCTGCAGGCCTTTGTATGGCCGGCGCTGATCATCGTGGTGATGATCTCCTACTTCCCCATGTACGGCGTCAGCATTGCCTTCAAGGATTACAACATCTTCAAGGGCATCGCTGCCAGCCCCATCGCCAGCAACAACGGCTTTGAACATTTTATCGACTTCTTCTCCACGGAGAGCTGCGGACGAATCCTGTTCAACACCGTATACATCGCCTTCCTGAAGCTCATCTGCCTGACCTGGCCCCCCGTGGTGCTGGCCGTGCTGCTCAATGAGCTGAAGAACGCGCGGGTGATGAAGCTGTCCCAGACCCTGTCCTACCTGCCCCACTTCATCGGCTGGTCGGTGGCTTACGGCATCTTCTACAACCTGCTGAATCCCTCTGCCGGCGCCATCAACGTGCTGCTGCAGGACTGGGGACTCATCAGCAAGCCCATCAACTTCCTGTCTGAGGAAGTCTACTACCGCCCGATGATCATCCTCACCGGTCTGTGGAAGAACATCGGCTGGAACTCCATTATCTATCTGGGCGTGATCTGCAGCATCGATCAGGGCCTGTATGAGGCGCTGGCTATCGACGGCGGCAACCGCTGGCACAAGTTCCGCTACATCACCTGGCCGCACCTTAAGCCCACCTTCGCCATCCTGTTCATTCTGGAGTGCGGCAAGATCATGTCCGGCGGCGACGGCTTCGACCAGGCCTACGCCTTCGGCAACCCCAACAACCGTCAGGTGGCCGATATTCTGGATACCTACATCATGCGTACCGGCTTTGAAAACGGCCGCTACTCCTATTCCACCGCTGTGGGCCTGTTCAAGTCCGTGGTGAACCTGATCCTGCTGCTTGTGTCTAACAAGATCAGCAAGGTCATGACCAACGAATCGCTGTTCTAAGGAGGTGACGAGCATGATCAACAAGCAGACGGCAAAGCCCGGCAAGGCGTGGGACAAGCGCTACCAGGCCTTCGACTACCTGAACGTGTTCCTGATGATCGTATTGATGTTCGTCATCGTGTACCCGTTCTATTACGCAGTGCTTAACTCTTTCAACGCGGATCTGATCCGCAAGCCCTCCTTCATCTGGAACGCCAACTGGACGCTCCGCCCCTACCAGACGGTGTTCGGCGACGTGAGCATCATCAACGGCTTCATCAACTCCGTTTTGCGTACGGTGATGGGTACTGCGCTGGCGGTGGTTACCTGCTCTCTGGCGGCCTTCGCGCTGAGCAAGAGCCACCTGAAGATGCGCGCCCTGTACCTGACCATCTTCATCATCCCCACGTTCTTCGACGGTGGTCAGATTCCCGCTTACCTGAACCTGAAGAGCCTGGGCCTGCTGAATACCTTCTGGGTGTATCTGGTGCCCAAGATGTTCAGCTTCTTCTGGATGACCATCCTGATGACCAACTTCCGCGGTATTCCCAACGAGCTGGAGGAGGCCGCCTACATCGACGGCGCATCCACGGCGCGTATCTTCTTCGGTATCGTGCTTCCCATCTCGCTGCCCGCGCTGGCCACTATCGCGCTGTATGCTGCTGTCAGCCAGTGGAACTCCTGGTACGATACGGCTTACTTCACCAATAGTGAAAAGCTGACCACGCTGAGCTGGATCCTGATGCGTACCATCAAGAATCAGGCCTTCGCAGACATGGCCAACGACATGCATGCCTTTGACAACCGCGCCTACAACCCCGAGGGTGTGAAGATGGCGACCATGGTGGTGGCGGCCGTGCCGATCATCATGATCTACCCGTTCCTGCAGCGTTACTTCGTCAAGGGCCTGATGGTCGGCTCCATCAAGGGCTGACACACACTTTGGATTTAGCGTACCGGCTCAAGGTGCGTTGATCAATAACAGAAAGGAGACCCTCCCTATGAAGAAGCTCGTTTCCCTGATGCTGGCTCTGCTGATGTGCCTGAGCATCGTGTCCTTCGGCTCTGCTGAGGACGTCCCCGCTTACCTGAGCGACACCTCTCCCGTGACCCTGAAGATGTACTACGACCGTCCCGTTGACGGCAACCTGGTGGCCCAGGCCAACGGCAACGAGCCCCTGTCCATCAAGTGGAAGGAAGAGACCGGCGTCACCATCGACTTCCAGTACGCTGTGGACGACTCCCACACCAAGCTGAACATGATGATCACCTCCGGCGACTATCCGGACATCCTGATCTGCTACAGCAACTATGACATGCTGCAGGATCTGGCCGACAACGGCGTGATCATCGCCTACAACAAGGTCGAGGAAGAATATGACCCCGGCTTCATGAGCCGCGTCATGTCCGCCAACACCATCCTGGCCATGCGTCAGAAGTTCGGCACCATGGACGTGTTCGCCGTGCCCACCTACTCCTTCAAGGTGGAAGACCTGCAGCGCGATGACATCGCCCGCTGCATGACCGGCATGATGGTCCGCAAGAACATCTACGAAGCCATCGGCTCTCCCGACATGTCCACCATCGAGGGCACGCTGGACGCCTTCCGCAAGGTGAAGCAGATGTTCCCCGACATCATCCCCGTTCAGGGCCATCGTAATTCCTCCAACGACGGCGACGGCAATCCCCGCATCATCGGCCGCGCCTTCCAGTACTTCGACCTGACCGGCAACTACTACTATGACGAGGCTGACAATACCTACAAGAAGTATTGGAACAGCCCCAACTACCTCGAGCAGCTCAAGTTCGTCAACACTCTGTACAACGAGGGCCTGATGGATCCCGCCGAGCTGACCGACTCCGGCGAGCAGCTGCAGGCCAAGCTGTTCAGCGGCCGCATCTTCTGCAACCTGAACAACGACGCTGACAACACCGACTGGTTCAACAACGAGTTCACTGCTGCGGGCGTGGATGACGAGTGGATCTTCATTGAGCCCATGTGCCTGGACACCGAGGAAGGCTACACCTACGACAACATCAACGGCGGCGTGGGCGACCACTGCATCGTCGTCTTCAACACCCCCAACGCCAAGCGCTCCATGATGTTCGTCGACTATCTGATGCAGGATCAGCAGCAGATCGAAATCCTGATGGGCATTCAGGGCCAGACCTGGGACTACAACGAGGCCGGCGTTGCCAAGACCTTCGACGAGTTCGTCTCCATGCCCGACGCTGACAAGAAGACCAAGTACGGCATCGGCCTGTGGTACTTCCTGCGTCAGGAGCTGCACAACAACATCATGAAGAAGTATGCCGGCACTGCCGCTCAGACCGCCAACATCGAGTTCATGAGCCAGTTCTACAAGGACTACTCCTTCATCACCAACGGCAAGGCCGAGAACTACGCCGCCGATTCCGAGGAGATCAAGATCTTCACCAACATCAAGGAATACTATGAGGTGCAGGTCCGCAAGATCATCATGGCTGATCCTTCCCAGGTTGAGCCCATGTACAAGGAAATGATGGCGAAGATCTACGATCTGGGCCAGGCCAAGCTGGACGCCTACATCGACAACTACTACAAGAACAAGGCTGAGGCCGCCAAGGAGTACGGCTCCGATCTGGATCTGTCCTTCATGGGTCTGTAATCAGTCTGAATTCCCGCTAATCACCGGGGGCAGCTCGCACAAGCGGGGCTGCCCCCTTTCTGTGCTGTGCATGGTTATGAAAGGAGCATGGTTATGACCCATGAGGATATCCGCCGTCTCCTGACGGTGATGAACCGTTCGCACCAGCATCTGCCCGGAAAGCAGCTGCTGGGCCCCACCGGCGCAAGGCTCTGGATGGACTATCTGGATCCGCTGCCCGGCTTTGCCGGACGGGCTGATTTCATCCACAAGATCAATCTGCCCATGCTCTTTACCGTTGCGGCGGAGGGTCAGCCTTTGCAGCTGATTCCCGCACAGTCCCGCTGGACGCCGGACGAAACCCGCGTGCATTACGAGAATGATCTCCTCTGCTTCGACGAGCGCAAGACCATCACATGGGACGATTGCGCCGTCAGTTTGCAGCGCTGGGAGAATCGCTCCGACAACACGGTGACGTTGTCGCTGTCCCTGCCGGATGGCGCAGCGGAGGGCGAAGTCTTTGCCTTCCCGGTGTGCAATCACGGCGTGGAGCCGGTGATGCTGTGCCGCGCGCAGGGCTTCGGCGAGGGCGGAAGCATCACCCTTGCACCCGGCGGAAAAGCAGAAGTGCTGATCGCGGCCGCCGTGGCGCTCCGGGGCGAAGAAGATCAGCTGGCGCCCCGGCTGGAGCGGCTGATGGACGGCCGTGAGCCGGAGCTGCTGCTGGATCAGCTGTGCGAAAGCTACATGCGCTGGTTCGACGACGTGCCGGAGTTCCGCTGCAGCGATCCCATGATCAGCGCCTGCTGGTATTACCGTTTCTACATTCTGCGCAAGAATCTGGCCTGCCCCGGCGTGGGAAGGCTGCCTATCCGCACCTTCTACGAGGGCCGCTCCCACCTGATGGACAAGCGTCCCGGCGGACCGCCCAGCGGCTGGGAGTTCTGTCGGCTGATTCCCCTGTCCACGCCCATGCATGTGCAGGACGTGCGCTGGATGAAGGACCTGTCCCTCGGCGCGGACGCGCTGGAGACGCTGACCCATGCCATGGACGAGAACGGCGTCTTCGCGGTGACCAGCATCGAGAAGTCCAATCTGGAGTATGCCAACTACGCCTCCTGGGCGCTGTATCTGTGGTATCAGTGCAGCGGCGATCTGGAGACGGTGAAGAAGCTTCTGCCTGCCTTCAAGCAGGACGCGAAGAGCGTCTTCAGCATTACCGGCTGCAGCTGGGACGCGCTGCAGATTGAAGCCACCCACGCCCGCACGGGCAAGGAGTATCAGCCCAGCTACTGGTTCTTCGGCAAGGATTGCTTCCCGCAGAAGGTACGCCCTGCCAAGGAGGGCTATTCGCCCTTGAAGCGGGTGGATCGCTCCATTTACAGCTACCTGAACTTTTCCGGCCTTGCAGAGCTTTGCACGCTCGCAGGGGATCCGGATGCGGAGTGGTTCCGCAGCAAGGCTGCGCAGATGCGCAGCGACGTGCTGGGCAAGATGTGGGACGAGCCCTCGGGCTTCTTCTACGACCTGCACCATCAGACGGACGCCAGGGCGTATGTGAAGAACATCGTGGCGTTCTACCCCTTCTGGGCGGGCATTACGGAGGAGAAGCATCTGCGGGCGCTGAGCTACCTCTTCAGCGCGGATTACTTCTCTCTGGGCTCCGGCTATGCATCCACCGCGAAGGACTGCGCGCTCTTCTCGCCCAACGGCGGCTGGCGCGGGGATTACTTCAAGGGCCGCAACGGCTGTATGTGGAACGGCCCCTCCTGGCCCTATACCACGGGCATTGTGCTGGATGCGCTGGCAAAGCAGTCCAAGGAGCGCGGTCATGCCTACGACGGCGAGTTTGCCCGGGGTCTGCACGAGTACACCATGGAGCATTTCCGCGGCGGCAATGTGAACGATCCCTTCCTGGTGGAGCATTACAACAGCGTGACCGGTGAAAACATCAGCACGGAGCCGGATTACAACCACTCCTACTATGTGGATCTGGTGGTGCGCCATCTGGCGGGTATCGAGCCGGATGATCAGGGCGTGCGGTTCCATCCGGTGGACGCTGGGCTGCGCAGCCTGTGCATCAGGGACGTGCGCGTGCGGAATCACCGCTTCGACGTGGCGCTGGAGCGGGGCGTTTATACCGTGCACATGGACGGCGAAATGGTTTATGAGGGCGCGGGCCGGGAGGACGTGCGCCTGATTGCGTGGTGAAAGGAGAAATGATAATGCTGCCTTATCCCAAGGAGCCTGTACGCCTTGCGCTGATTGGCGCAGGACACCGGTCGAATACCATCTACAAGCCTCTCTTTGAGGACTTGAAGCCGTGGATCAGTCTGGTGGCGGTGTGTGATCCCATCAGGGAGCATGCGGACGCGCTGGCGCAGGAGCTGGGCGCGCGGCCTTATTATGATATCCAGACCATGGTGCGTGACGGCGGTATTGAGGCAGCGGTGGTGGTTGCGCCCATTCCGCTGCATCACGCCTACAGTGTGTACCTGTCACAGCATAAGATTCACAACCTGATTGAAACCATGTGGTGCAATACCCTGTCCCAGGCGCGGGACATGGTGAAGCAGGCAAAGGAAAACGGCGTGGTGACCGGTGTATGCGAGAACTTCTACCGCTATCCCATCGACCGCTTTGCCCAGACGCTGAAGAAGCATGGCTACATCGGCGATATCAGGCGCATCTTTTCCTATAACGACCATACCGGCTATCATTCCAACTCCCGCTGGCTGGTGTTTGCGCAGGAGGATCCCCAGTGGATCAGCGCCATGGAGCATGACATGCAGGTCACGCCCTACTATGAATCAAAGGAGCGCTACTGGGATCACGAGCTGTTCCGCTCACGGTTTATTTCCTTCCCGTCCGGACTGATGGTCATCGACCAGGCGGCGAACATCAAGGGCATGCTGGGCCGTCAGGTGAGGCCGGGTTATACGGAGTGGCACGGTACCCGCGGCGCGCTGGTGCAGCAGGGCGGACGCTACGAGGCGCCCCATTACCGCGTGCTGGACAACAACCACCGCACGGAGGTGGGCACGGGCGTGCACAGCGAGTGGACGGCGGAAATCCGCTGCTGCGATTATGAGGATTCGCTGGCTTTTACGGATGATATCCGTCCCGCCAAGCCCAACGTGATCTCCAAAGTGGAGCGCTATTACAATGACGAAGGCGCGTATGCCGGCATCCGTGCGGCTATTCCCGGCGGTACGATCGACTACGCCAACCCGATCGTGATGAAGAACAGCGGCAGCCACTACTTCAAGGAATACGGCGTGTGCGTGGCGGGTCATCTGGTGGACTTTGCCCTGCGCATCCGCGGTCTGAAGGACAGCGAGTTTGACGAGAAGAAGGCCCTCATGTCCATGATGATGGAGGTGGCGGCCCGCGAGTCCGTGCTGCAGAAGGGCGCGCAGATCGCCCTGCCGCTGGAGGGCGAACAGGAATCGGACGAGCTGACCCTGAAGCGGCTGCGCAGCCTTTACGGCGTGGATCCCATGGACGTGGAGGCTGTCATGGCCCTGAAGCTGGGCAAGCCGTAACGGAGGAACAGACCATGCTGGAGAGAATGCCCTCGGAAAGCCGGTGGACAAGGGACGAAAAGACAGGCAGGCCTGTGCGGCAGGTTACCTGCGCGCCCGCCATCAGCCATCACCCCTTCTTTCTTGCTCCGGCCTATGACGGCAGCGGGCGGTATCTCATCTTTGTGTCGTTCCGTACGGGCAGCGGACAGCTGTATGCGGAGGACAGCCGGGAGGGGGGCATCCTGCGCCTGACGGACGTGGAGGCGCTGGACGAATGGTCGGTGTACCCGTCGGGGGAGCATGTGTATTTTGCCGCGAACGGCGGCGCTATGCGGGTGAGCCTTGCGGACGGCACGGTGGAAACGCTGCTGTGCGCGCAGGCATGCCGGGAGCGCTTCGGCGGCCCGGTGGGAGAGGGTACCACCGCCCTGACGAAGGACGGACGCTTCTGGGCTGTGCGGGTGAAGCAGGAAAAGGGTTTTGCCATCATCATCCGCGATAATGCAAGCGGCGAATGGTCACTCAGCTATGAGGGCCCCATGGTGGCGCACCTGCAGTTTTGCCCGGATGACGACAATCTGCTTTTCTTCGCCGGCCTCCTGACCGATCGCGTATGGGTGCTGGACAGGAAGAGGGGACAGGCGCGGCGGATTTACACCCGGAATGCGGCGGCGAAGCAGTGGATCACCCATGAATCATGGATTCCCGGGCGGCGGGAGCTGTCGCTGGTGGACTGGCCCCATGGTGTGCTCGGGGTGAATGTGGATACGGGCGCTGTGCGCCGGATTGCGGACTTCAACGCATGGCACGCCGTCTGCAATGAGGACGGCACGCTGATGGCGGCGGACACCAACTTCCCGGACAGGGGGATCTTCCTCTTTGATCCCCGCAGGGAGGGCGACGCGCCCCGGCTGCTGTGCTGCCCGGAGGCCTCCTGCATGGGCGCGCACTGGGCAGAGCCCTTCCCCTATGACAACGGGCCTGTCCGTGTCTACGCGCCCCAGCATACCCATCCGCATCCCCGGTTTTCGCCGGACGGAAGCAAGCTTGTTTTCACCTCGGACAGGAGCGGTACGGCTCAATTGTACGAGATCAATCTGAAGGATAAAGGAGATTGACCATGAAGAAGATTGCCTATCGCGGAGCCGAAGCGGCAGATATCCGCTTCCACGACGGCGCGCTGCGCATGGTGAACGGTGCGTGCCATATTCAGGTGATGCGCGCCAACCGTGAGCATCCTGAGCTGTCGCAGGGTACGGATTACACCTACAACCATGCGCCCATGCTCTGCCGCTGGCACGGCATGCTGTACCTCATGTACCTCTCCAGCCCCGTGCACGAGCATGACGGCCATGCCAACGCGCTGCTGATGAGCAGTCCCGACGGCTTCACCTGGGGTCAGCCGAAGGTGATTTTTCCCACCATTCCGGTGCCGGAAGGAATCTACTGCGGCAAGGATGCGGACAAGCTGACTTATCCCGCCCAGTCGGTGGTGCATCACCGCATGGGCTTCTACCGTGCGCCCAACGACGTGCTGCTGGTGATGACCCATCACGGCGTGAGCCCGCACATCCATGTGATCCCCAATTCTGGCTACGGCATGGGCCGCGTGGTGCGCCGCATCCATGAGGACGGCACGCTGGGCGATATCTGCCTGCTGCGGGTCAATACGCAGGCAGGCTGGAGGAAGGTGCATTTCCCCTATCCGTGGTATGAGGACAGCGGTGATAAGGACTTTGTGGAGGCCTGCCGCGCGCTGATGGCGGATCAGCCTGCCAATGCTGCGTGGTGGGAGGAGGAGCGGCTGGATACCGACTTCTTCCCGCTGAAAAACATGCGCGCGCCCAGCATCTGCCCCCTGCCGGACGGCAATCTGGCGGCGGTGGGCAAGGTAGGCGTGGCCTCCGTCAGCGAGGACGGCGGCAAAACCTGGGCTCCGGTGGAGAAGGCGGAGGGAATCCATTCTGCCGGCGGCAAGAGCGCCATCACCCGTACCGGCGACGGCAAATATGCCATCGTGTACAATCCCTCGCCTGACGGACAGCACCGCTGGCCTCTGGCGGTCATCACCTCTGAGGACGGCTATACCTATGATCATATGTGCTGCGCAGGCGGCGAGGTACCTCCCATGCGCTACGGCGGATACATGAAGGACTATGGCCTGAACTACATCCGCACCATCATGCCCGGCAACGACGACGCACCCGACGGCTACACCTGGATGGCTTATTCCATGAACAAGGAGGATATCTGGGTGATGCGCCTGCCCAGGGCCATCACCGCCGTGGAAACCGAGCCTGTGCGGGATCGCTTTGCGGACATGACCGGCCCCGTGCCGGAGAAGTGGCACATCTACAGCCCCCTGTGGGCGAAGGTGGCGCTGGAGGACGGCTGCCTTGTCCTCCGTGACAGCGAGCCCTGGGATTATGCCAAGGCTGTGCGCAACTTCCCTGAGGCAAGGAAGGTCGCCGTGCGTGCGAAAATCACCGTGCAGGGCGGCGCTAACGGTATGCTGCACATGGAAGTTTCCGACGGAAAGAGCATGAACGCAGCGCGCGTGGTGTTGGCGGAGGACGGTACCATCCGTGCCCGCGGCGGCGAAGGCGAGAAGTTGATCGGCCGGTATCAGGATGGTGAGGAGCTGGAGATCAGCCTGCAGGTGGATTGCGTCCGTCAGCGCATGCAGGTGGAGATCAACGGGCAGCGGGCAGGCGAATGGCCCGTGATGTGTCCCGTGCTGACGCTGGAGCGCCTGACCCTGCGTACCGGCGCGGTTCGCACATGGCCCACGCCGGAAACCGAGCTGAAGGACGTATGCACTCCGGACTTTGAAAACCCCGGAGAGCGCATCCCGGAGGCCGTGTACCGCGTGGTCAGCGTGGAAATCGAATAAGGAGCAAAGCAACGCCCGGCATGATCATGATCATGCCGGGCGTTATGGTATAAGCAGGCGGGAATATCAGCAGCGGCACAGGAATTCACCGACCAGCTCGGCGAGGATCCGCTGCCCCTCATCGTTGGGATGCAGTCCGTCGGGGACGTACTTTTCCTGAATCACCGGCACGGCGGGCTGCAGGCCGGAGCAGGCGAACAGATCCAGCACCGGGAGGCTGTAGTATTCCGCAGCCTCGCGGATGATCTGCACATATTCCTTCAGCGTGCCCACGGGCGCGGATTTCTTCGACCCGCAGGGGTTGTCCTCATTCAGGCGGTGGAGGGGTGTGAGGATGACGATCTTTGCGGCGGGATATTTCTCAATCAGGCTGCGGTACAGTACATGCAGGCCGCCCCAGAAGGTGTCGCAGGTGCGGTCGGAGGGCTGACCGATGGGCGCATCGCCGTGGCCGTAGTCGTTGGTGCCGCCGAAAACCACCACGATATCCGCATCCGGATCCATCTCTGCCACGCGGGAGGGGAAGTCCAGGTCATGCCGGGGATCCTCGGAGGGGGTGTGCTGGCGGGCGATGCGGGTGCCGCTGATGCCGTAGTTGCGGCAGATTGCGCCGTACTTAGCCGCGATGCGGTCAGGATACCGGGCCTGTGCGCAGCTGACGCCGTAGCCCTCGGTGATGCTGTCGCCAAGGAAATTGATCTTCTTGCCCTGCAGATTCATATGGTTCGCTCCTTTTATCAGTCGTGCTTGCGCCAGCCCTCCAGCCATGTGCGCACCAGCGGAATCCACTGCTGTGCAGGCGGTTCCACACAGGCGCCGCTGCGGGACTGGGTGACCCAGTTGGCCAGACCCAGACCATGCTGGCCGTGCTGGAAGATGTGCAGCTCGGCGGGGATCTTCTTCTCCGCCAGCGCGGAGGCGAGGAGGATGGAGTTTTCCACCGGTACAGCACCGTCCTCCCAGGTATGCCAGATGAAGGCGGGAGGCACGTCTTCGCTGATGCAGTTCTCCAGCGACACAGCGGCCTTCTTCGCATCGTATTCGTCGCCCAGCAGATTGTGGAAGGAACCGTGATGTGCCTTCTCGCCGCTGGTGATGACGGGGTAGCCCAGAATCATACCGTTGGGGCGCAGCTGCTCTGTTTCAGCGTTCAGCTTTTCGGCCACCCATTTCTGACTCCACAGGCAGCCGTAGCTGCAGGCCAGATGTCCGCCGGCGGAGAAGCCCACCACCGCGATGCGGTCGGGATCAATGTGCCACTTTTCGCTGTTGGCGCGGGCCTGAAGCACCACCTGTCCCACCTCCAGCAGCGCGGTGGGGAAGCGTGCAGGCGCTACGGAATAGCGCAGCACGGCGGCATGGTAGCCCATGGCGTTGAACTGCAGCGCCACCACCTCGGCCTCGCGGTCGGAAGTAAAGCCGTAGCCGCCGCCGGGACACACGATGATCAGCGGACGGACGTTGGTCATGAATTCGTCGGATGCGTCGATCAGGTACAGGGTGGCATTGGCATAGGGCTGGGAGCCCTCGGTCAGCACGTTGATTTTTTCCAGCGTCATGGGATGACCTCCTCAGGATACTTTCTTTTCTTCAAGCATGTGCTTTGCGTTGCTGCGGATTTCCTTCCAACGGGGAGAGCAATAGAACAGAGACATACCGATCATGCCCGCGACAAAGCTGGCAGGGAAGCTCAGCGGCAGATAATGGCCGTTGCCAAAGGTGCAGATGGCCCACGCCACAGGAATACGCACTACCCAGAGCATCATGATGCTGATGGCGGTGGGATACTTCATCACGCCCAGACCGTACACGGTGTTCTGCATGGAGCTGAAGACGGCGTAGCACCAGACCATGGGCAGAGTCAGGTGGCAGTACAGCCGGGCCATCTCCAGCACGGCGGGATCGCTGTTGAACAGGCGCAGCAGCGGATCCAGGAAGATCAGCGCGATCATGCAGCCGGTGAAGGACACAAGACCTGCGAACAGAGGGATCAGCCAGCCGCCCTTAGCAAGGCGATCGTAGCGGCGTGCGCCCAGATTCTGTCCGGCGAAGGATGTGCAGGAGGAAGACAGGGACTGCACGGCGATGGTAGCAAGGCTGTTGACCTTACCTGCCACGGAGCAGCCAGCCATAAAGATGGAGCCCTGTGCGTTGATGAATGCCTGAAGGAACAAATGTCCTACGGAGAATATGGAGCTGTTGATGCCCAGCGGCAGCCCCACGCGGATGATCTCGCCGACGCCTGCTTTGTCAAAGGATCGGGGGAAGGGTACATAGCCGCTTTCGGGATACTTGCGGCGGATATAGAACATGCTGGTAATCCAGCTGACGTACATGGCGATAATGGTAGCCCATGCTGCGCCGCTGACGCCCATGCCGAGTACCGGCACGAACAGCAGATCCAGCACGATGTTGGTGATACAGGAAATAATCAGGAAATTCAGTGTGGAACGGCTGTCGCCCATGCCGCGCAGGATACCGGCGTTGACGTTGTAGCCCAGATTGCCCAGCGTACCCAGGAACAGGATCCGCGTATAATCTACGGCCAGATCCCATGTGTCGGCGGGAGTCTGCATCAGCGCAAGCAGCAGATGACCAAACAGCAGTCCCAGAATGGTCAGCGGGATGCCGCACAGGTAAAGGAAAGAGACGGTGCTTTGCACAGCGCTGCGCAGCCGCTGGGTATCGCCGCTGCCCACCGCCTGGGAGACGAGGATGGTCACGCCCGTGCCAAGGCCTGTGAACAGGCACAGGAACATCTCCACCGGCAGGGAGCTGGTGCCGACGGCTGCCAGCGAGATGGGGCCGCAGAAATTGCCCACTACCAGCGTATCCACCATACCGTACAGCTGCTGGAGGATACTGCCCAGACAGATGGGCAGCGCAAACATCAGTACGCGGGAGGCAATCGGGCCCTGAGTCAGATCAATCTTTGAGTTGGTACGTGCCAAAGAGAATCACCTCATTTCAATGTGAAGGATTCGGTTTCCGGAAGGGAAATCCTGCCATTGGCAATAAAAGAGAAGCTGCATCCATTATAGCCTGAAAGAACTGACAGCGTCAATGCCGGCAAGGCTTGCAGCAAAGGGAAAAGCAGGATATAATAAAAGAAGGAGTACGCATTTGCAGGAGGTTTCCAGTGAGCAGAGCAGAAGCAATCAAGCAGTTCGACCGCGCCTACAAGGCGGGTGTGAAATATTACAATAATTGCGTGGCACAGGATATCCATCCCTATCCACAGGTGCTGGACGACGTGCTGAAGGATGCGCAGAACGCAGGACGGGTGCAGATCGGTCTGGTGGATATTCCGCTGGATCTGGTGGTGGGCACCACCACGGCGGGACGCATGTCCGCCTTCGCGGGCAATTTCATGCCTCTGCTGTCGGATGATACGGAGTTCGGTGCGAAGTGGATCAACCTGTGCGCCGCGCATTTGGATATCTCGGGCACCGGTATCCACGAGCCCATCGTGTGCAACGAGTATATGGGCAAGTTTTACATCACGGAGGGCAACAAGCGCGTCAGCGTGTTCAAGAGCTTCGGCGCGGCGACGATTCCCGGCGTGGTGACGCGCATCGTGCCCGTCCAGTCGGACGAGACAGAGGTGCAGATCTACTACGAGTTCATAGAGTTTTACAAGTACGCTCAGGTGTACGGCGTAACCTTCCGCCGCACAGGCGGCTACGCCCGGCTGACGGCGGCGCTGGGCTACTCCGCCACGCACAAATGGACCACGGAGGAGAGACGGGATTTCCTTCACGGCTTCCGCAAGCTGCAGGAGAGCTTCCGCAAGCTCAACAGCGTGGAACAGCTGCCCCTTGAGGCGGGCGACGCTCTGCTGGAGTGGCTGGAGATTTACCCCTTCAGCGATCTGGATATGGCGGGCGAGGCGGAAATTACCAAGCGGCTGACTGCCATGTGGCCTGATCTGCGCGTGCAGGCCAAGGGTACGCCCATTGTGGTGGATACCGAGCATGAGGAGGGCGAGCGGCAGAGTCTCCTGCGTACGCTGGGCATCGGCAAGGTGAATCACCTGAAGGTGGCCTTCGTACATGCCTTTGATCCCATGAAGAGCGCATGGACGGCGGCGCATGAGCTGGGCAGGCAGTATCTGGAGGAGGCGCTGGCGGAGAAGGTGTCCGTCAGCTCCCATGTGTGCAGTCTGGAGGATGCGGACAAGGTGATGATGGGGCTGGCGCAGGACGGCGTGCAGGTGATCTTTACCACCACGCCGCCGCTGATCGACGCCTGCCGCAAGGTGGCAGCGCAGTATCCGCAGGTGCGCTTCCTCAATTGCTCCCTGTCCATGCCCTACACCGGCGTGAGAACCTACTACAGCCGCATCTACGAGGGCAAGTTTATCACCGGCGCCATTGCAGGTGTGATGGCCAGGAAGGGGAAGATCGGCTACATTGCCAACTATCCCATTGCAGGCACGCTGGCGGCGATCAACGCCTTTGCGCTGGGCGTGCGCATGACCAATCCGGAGGCACGGGTGTCGCTGCGCTGGAGCTGCCTGCCCGGTGATCCGGTGGCGGAGTTCCTGGAGGAGGGCGTCAACATCATCTCCAACCGCGAGAACGCCTCCGGTGAAAGCCACTATGCATGGGAATGGGGTACCTACAAGGTGGAGGAGGACGGGCAGCTGGCGCCTCTGGCGTCTCCCTGCTGGAACTGGGGCAAGTTCTATGAGAACGTGATCCGCTCCATCTTTGCCGGCACGTGGGAGGACACCGGCGACAGGGACGCCGCCATCAACTACTGGTGGGGCATGAACAGCGGCGTGGTGGACGTGGTCATCAGCCACAGCCTGCCCGCGGGTGTGCGTCAGCTGGGCGAGGTGCTGAAGATGGGGCTGATCAGCGGCGATATCGAGCCCTTCCGCTGCGAAATCTTCGATCAGGCGGGCGTTGTCCGCAACGAGGGCTTGCGCTCCCTTTCCCCTGAAGAACTGATGAACATGGACTGGCTGTGCGACAATGTGGATGGCACAATCCCTGCCTTCGAGGAGCTCCTGCCCGCATCCCGGCCTCTGGTGCGCCAGCTGGGCCTGTACCGCGATCAACTCCCCCCGGAGACGGAGGTTAACAAATGAAGCTGCTGCTGATTTCGGACGAGGAATCCCCCTTCCTGTGGGAATACTTCAAGCCCGGTATGCTGGACGACGTGGACGCCATCATCTCCTGCGGCGACCTGAACCCTCATTATCTTTCCTTTCTGGTCACCATGGGTAAGGCGCCGGTGTACTATGTCCACGGCAACCATGACGGCCGGTACGACAAGGATCCGCCGGAAGGCTGCGAGTGCATTGAGGATCAGATTGTGAACATAGGCGGTCTTCGTGTGCTGGGACTGGGCGGCTGCCTGCGCTACGGCCCGGGACCGCACCAGTACACAGAGAAGGAGATGCGCAGGCGCATCCGCCGCCTGTGGTGGCAGCTGCTTCTCCACAAGGGCGTGGACGTGATCGTCACCCATGCGCCGGTGCGGGGCATCGGCGATGAGGATCACATCTCCCACCGCGGCTTTGAGGTTTTCCGCGAGCTGCTGGAGAAGCATAAGCCCCGGTACTGGTTCTTCGGCCATGTGCATACCCGCTACGGCGGAAACACCAAAAGGGTATTCTGCCAGGGAGAAACCACGCTGATCAACGCCTGCGAGCGGTTCATGCTGGACACCGAAACCAGCGAACGGCAGTAACGGTATATGGAGCGTCCGGTCTGAAAACTGAACCGAACCAGCAAAACCGGATAATAGACAAAGAGCCCCCTGATGTAGGATAAAAGAACTACGTCAGGGGGTAATTATCTGGAGAAACGAAAATGGACAGATGTATCAAAGTGTGGCGAAGTCATCGAACAGAAGCGGCGAGAAGGAAAGACCTGACAAGAGATAACTGACACACTTGGTCTGGAGAAGATCCAAATCAAGAATTGGATCAATCGCTACAACCGCGCTCAGGAGAAAGCCAACAAAGGGATCATTCCCAAGGCGAAGGGGCGTCCAAGGAAAAACCACTCACAAGGATAGAAGCCTGTCCGGGCGAAGGATGGTTTGGCAGACTTCCTTCACCTTGGCGATGACTGCTTGCATCACCGGCTGTTCCTTGATGAAGTAGCAGCTGCACACACCCGCCTTGGTGAATCGCTGGCAGGTACGGCAAACGAAGAACAGCCTTTCTTCTCCGGCAGTGTTGGGGCGGTTCATCACCGCCATGGAGTATGCGGACTGGATTCCGATTCACGGAGATGCAATTCAAAGCGTTTTATCAACCTGTCGTTGATTGTGATCATTTGACCCTCCTTCTTCTACTCTCTATTCTTTTTTACGAACTTGGCGAAGAAATGCATAGGGGAACACTCCAAATTGATGCAGTAAAAGATACTCTGAATAAAAAGCCTCCTTTACATGAAAAAACAATACATATCTCCCTGATGCCCTATAGACACGGATGTGGTATACTGTTACAAACAGCATTTCTTATTGCTAATTATGGGAGGGGATGGTCATGTGGCTGATTCCGCAAAAGGAAACAACGACGTCACCGGATCACTGGGAGTGGTTCAAGGAACGCTATACCCAGCGCATGCAGAATGTGCTTTTTGCGGAGGCCGTGCGCATACTTGGATCACGCGACGATGCGCAGGATGTGATGCAGGAAGCTATGCTGCGCGGCGTCACATATTGCTGGCAGCTGCGCGATGAGGAGAAGCTTTTTCAATGGATGTTCACCATTGTACGCAATCTGTGCTTTGATATGAAAAGACAGCGTTTTCGGGCGAAGATGTGTACGCTGCAGCTAAAGACGGGCTTGGTACAAACCACGGTGAGTCTGGAGGACAGAGCCATATCGCAGGAAAACGAAGCGGCGATCAAAGCATATCTGAAGCAGCTGAAGTCGCCTGAAAAGGAGATTGTGCATCTGAGAATGAGTACGGATAAGACGCTGAAGGAGATTGCAGAAGAGCTGGGACTGAACTATCACACCACAAGATTCAAATACAACCGTCTGATGAAGAAAATCATGAAGATCGTGAGGTGAAACATATGAAGAAGCTGAATAGAAGAATACTGGAAGCCCAGCTCCGGAACATGGAGAATCAACCTACCGCAGAAGATATGGCCCGCATGGCAGAGGGAGAGCAGCTTGCTTATGCGGAATACCTGCGCAGACAGGCCGCGGAAGCACAGGATGCAGCAGCAAAGCGGCAAAAGAAAAAAAGCCGCCGCCTGCGCACGGTGGTGGTGTGCGCGCTGGCGGCAGCCTTCCTTGGGTTACCCTTGCTGTATACCATGCTGATGCCCGTGACCGTGAGCAACGCCAACAGCTTCATGCGTCAGGCAACAATCTGGATCAACGACACGCTGCACCTGAACATCAAGATCGAGGAGCCCGTGCAGGGGGATGGGCGCGTCTATGATACAGAAACCGTTGAAATGACGTTCCCAAGCGTTGCGGATGCGGAAGC
>JAFURI010000034.1 GCA_017471885.1 Clostridia bacterium
GTTGACGGTGGGACGCATGCGGTCATGCACCTCGGGGCGACCGTCGATGGATATGACGACGTTGTGCATCTCCTTGTTCAGGAAGTCGATGATCTCGTCGTTCAGCAGCACGCAGTTGGTGGTCGTGGTGAACTTGAACTTCTTGTTCTTCTCCTTCTCGATGGAGCGGCCGTATTCCACCAGGCGCTTGATGACCTCGAAGTTCATCAGCGGCTCGCCGCCGAAGAAGTCGACCTCCAGGTTGACGCGCTTGCCGGAGTGCTCCACCAGCCAGTCCAGCGCCGCCTTGCCCACCTCAAAGGGCAGGAGCTTGCGCTCGCCCATGCAGAAGTCGCCGGTAGCGGCAAAGCAGTACTTGCAGCGCAGGTTGCAGTCATGGGCGGCATGGAGGCACATGGCCTTCACCACGCCGGTCTCATGCACCTGCTTCACGTCGTCATAGTTATCGGGAGCATTCAGCGCGCCGATTTCCTCCAGCTGCTTCAGCTCGCCGATCACCTCGTCCAGCTCTTCCTCGGTATACTTGCCCTTCAGCTGCGCCTTGATCTCCTCCACGGAGCAGTCGTTCCACAGGGTCAGTACGTCGTAGGCCATTTCATCAATGGCATGAACCGCGCCGCTGCCTACGTCCAGCAGCATGGGCTGGCCCACGGCCTTGAAAGTATGAATCACGTTTGATAGCCTCCTGCAAACAAAAAGGGCGGAGTCAAGCTCTCGCCCTTTCAATCGTGTCTGTGATTACTTGGTCACGCGGCGGATCTTGCCCTCGTTGCCAGCCAGCACAGCGTTGTTTTCCTTGTTGGCGCAGGACTGGTTAGCCACGGTGCAGCTGGTCTTGCAGGCGCTCTGGCAGGAAGCCTGGCACTCGCCGCAGCCGCCGTGCACCAGGGACTGCTTCAGGCAGGGGGTCTGGATGGTCGCAATATGCTTCATAATACATTCCTCCATTTGCTCGTCATTGACGTCTTCCGTTTTCGGAATGAATATATTATATACTATATTCTCTTTTTGTGCAATCATCTGGGCGAAAAATTTGACAGGATCATGCCCACGATGCCGCCTCCGGCCACGCCCATGCCCAGATCCGCCAGATAGGCGGAGGCCGGCGCGCTCTGTCCGGACAAGAGCGCGTACAGCGCCACCCCTATCGCCATATACAGAAGACCTACCGCCGCGCCGCGGATCAGTCCGCCCTCGCCGCCTCGGCCCACCGCCGCCCACACGCCCAGCGCAATGGACAGCAGCTTCAGCGCCTGATTGAAGACCCGCACCGCGCCCTCCGAGGGCCGGATCCACTGCATCAGCAGCGCGAACACCGCCACGCCTGCCACCGTCGTCAGGATCGCCGCGCCCAGCCCCTTGAGCAGCCTCATCCACATGGGAAGGCCGCTGCTTCTGCGGCGGCGCGCTCTGCCCGTCTGTGCCATAACAAATCGCCTCCTCACATCCGTGTAGCAAAGCTTATGCGGAGGAGGAGGCGTTGATGCTTATCGCTTGGGGACAATCTCGGTCCAGTAGCCGTCAGGATCCACAATGAAGTAGATGCCCATGCCATGATTCTCATAACAGATACAGCCCATCTGCTCATGATGCGCATGCGCGGCGTCCATATCCTCCACCACGACGGCCAGATGGATCTCGTTGTCGCCCAGATTGTAGGGCTCCTTGCGGTCGCGCAGCCAGGTCAACTCCAGCTGATGGCCGGTCACGCCGTCGCCCAGAAACACAAGGCGGAAGCTGCCGTCGGAGGAGGTCTTATCGCGCTGGATTTCCAGCCCCAGCGCCTCCTGATAGAACCTGATGGACTTTTCGATATCCAGTACGTTGATATTGTTGTGTGCAAAGGTGAATTTCATCATCCACACTCCCTTCTGCACGCATTGTACCATATTTCTCCGTTGGATGGAAGGTTTTTATTCACTTACGAAGAATAAGAATATGTGTTCCCGTTTTTTTTGGAAGGAGGAATCCGGATGTGTGATATTTACCGTTTCTGCCCCCCTCTGGACGGGCCTGGGCTGACGCTGCGCTTCATCGCCATGGAGGATGCGGAAGCGCTCCTGCAGGTGTACGGCGACAGGGAGAACGTGCCATCCTTCAACAGCGACAACTGTACCGGCGATTTTTACATGCCTCTTCTGGAGGATATGCGCCGCTGCCTTGACTTCTGGCTGAAAAGCTATGCGTGGAAGCAGTTTGTCCGCTGGAGCATCGTGGAGAAGGGCTGCGTCATCGGCACGGTGGAATGCTTCTACCGCGGCCCATCGGATGCGCTGGGCGACAGCGCGCTGCTGCGCATCGATCTGCGGCGCGACAGGGATACTTTGGAGGTCAACGGCGAAATTCTGGATCTGCTGCTGCCCCGGCTGAAGTCGTACTTCGGCGGACGGATGACCGCTATCAAGGCGCCGGCCTGCGTACCGGGGCGGATCGCCGCACTCCGGGCGCGGGGCTTCATCCGCTCGGAGGAGCCGCTGATCGGCCATGACGGCACTCAATACTTCGATTACTGGACACGGCCGCACTGACTGCGCGAAAAAAGGACGCTTCTTTGCAGAAGCGTCCTCAAAGCATCGACAAAGCCGATGCTTTGCAGATCTTCAAAAAAGTCTGCAAGGCAAGGCGACAAGGCTGCAAATGAGGGAGTTTACACAGACGTAAATCACCGAATTTGCTGCCGCAGTCAACACAGCAAGCAAAGGCTCCTGCTTTTCAGCAGGAGCCTTTGCGGTTGCGGGCTTTTTTGATGATCTGAGGACGCTTCTTTGCAGAAGCGTCCTTTTTTCAATGATCAGTTTTCCAGCGCGTTGTAGTCGATCTTCACGTCGGCAGCTTCCACCCACTTGGTCACGGTTTCGCTGTAGACGGTTTCCTGCTTCTCGGCCAGCAGCTCGGCAGTCAGCGACTCGGTCACATCGGCCAGCGGCACAGCGCCCTCCTCCACGTCGGAGTTGTAGCGGATGATGTAGTAGCCGAACTGGCCCTCCACCTTATCGGACACGTCGCCCACGTTGGTCAGCGCCATGGCGGCGTCCACGAAGGCAGGATCCATATCCTCGGTCTCGGCACAGATGGCATAGCCGCGCTCGGCGGTGGCGGAGCCGGGCATCATGCCGGGATCGTCGTTCTTCTCAGCCATCAGGGTCTCCCAGTCGGCGCCGCCGGCCAGCTGAGCCAGCACCTCGTCGGCTTCGGGAGCGATATTGGCATAGGCCTGCGCCTTGAATGCCTCATACTGCTCGTTCAGGTAGGTCAGCAGAGCCTTGGCTTCCGCCAGAGACGTGGCCAGTTCAGCCGCTTCCTCAGAAGTATCCGCATCAAAGGAGGCGGTCACGGTCACCGCAGGCAGATCGGTCACGGTCGCGGAGGGCTCCAGCGTCACAGTCACCTTGGCGCAGAGCGCATCCACGTCGGTCACGCCCAGCTCGGTCAGGCTGGCGGAAGCAGAGCTGATCACGTTTTCCTGCTCGTAGGCAGCCTCGTCCAGCGTATCCAGCACGGCCTGATCCTCATCGGTGAAGGCCACCAGAATCTGCTTCACTGTTCGGTAACCGGCCGGATGATAATACACGGCGCTGCCGCCGTCTACCATGTTGCCGTAGCTGGAGGGATAGCTCTCGAAGTCGGCCTTCTGGGTCGCCACGTTCTCCTCGTAGGCGGCCTGCAGCTCCTCGTCGGTCACCTTCACGTCCGCCACCACATAATCATACAGCTTTTCGCTGACAATGTAGGACTTCTCGTATTCCACCACATACTCCCAGGGCATGCCCAGCTCTTCAGCCTTGGCAACCAGGGCCTCCTGCAGGGCGTCGCCGGTGAGGGTGGTATCGGCAAAGTAGGTAGACTGAATGCTCTCCAGATTATACTCCCAGGACTCCTGCGCAGCAGCGTCCAGCTGAGCCTGCTCATCCGCGTCCAGCTGATCCAGCCCCAGCTCGGAAGCCTTGCTGCTGCACACGGCGGATTCCACCATGGAGTTGATGACAGACTGCCGGGTTTCGGCGATCAGCTCCGGATCAGTCACGTCATAGGCCATGCCGAACATGCTGTAATAGTACGCCATATAGTTGAGCTGATAATCCATCTCCGACAGGATTTCACCCTTGGTGTACACGGTATCGCCCACACGGATGACCTCGGTTGCCATATCCACCGCTTCATCCTTCTCAATCAGCGCGCAGCCGGACAGCAGCACGGCCAGCGCCAGCATCAACGCAAGAAGAGCTTTCTTATGCATGGTATACTCTCTCCAATCAAAAAAAGAATCAGGATACCCGCACATTATACCGCAAGTATCCTGATAAAGGCAAGGCGAAAAGCTGTTTTTACCTGTGAACATTGCGTGAACGGTCCGTCAGGGAGCAATCTCGCCCCGGATATCATACCTGTCCTTCAGATAGCCGTCCAGATTGCCGTATTCGCTGACGGTGATGCTGCCAATCCCCAGCCGCTTCATCAGCGCGGAGAGGATGCAGATGCCGTGCACCACGATATCCGCACGGTGGGGCTGCAGGCCGGGGAGCTTCAGCCGCTCCGCCATGGGCATGTCCGACAGGAGGCGTGCCTGATTTTCCACCTGCTCCAGCGTCAGCACGGTGCCGTGCATATAGGTGCGGTCCGTCCAGCGGATGCCCTTGACCATGGCCGCCATGGTGGTAAAGGTGCCGCCGGTGCCGATCCACTTCTCCGGCAGGGTCAGCGTGGGATGCTTGTCCATCTGCTCCTCCAGAATCTCCAGCGCCAGCTCCTCCACCAGCGGCAGATCACTGTGGGACTGGATGGGCTGACGCTGATGCAGCCGCACCGCGCCCATCTGACAGGAGAAGGCGCATACCAGATCCTTGCCCTGACCAATCACTACCTCGGTGGAGCCGCCGCCGATGTCGATCACGCCGCAGTAATCCCCGTCGGTTGCGCCGTGGAAGGACAGCGCGGCCTCCGTTTCGCCGGAGCAGACCTCCATTTCCACCTCCGCCGCCTCAGCCAGACGGCGGGCGAATTCATCCTTGTTGCTGGCGTCGCGGGTCGCGCTGGTAGCAAACAGATGCACCCGCTCCGCGCCCTGCTCCCGGGCCTCGCGGGCCATGCGGCGCACCGCGCCCACAGTATAGGTCATCACCTCGGGACGGAGGTTGCCATGGGCGTCCAGACCTGCGAACAGGCGGGTTCCCTCTCTGTCGCGCCACAGCCTGCGGGCGGACTGTCCCTCCACCTCTGCCACCAGCATCCTCACGGAGTTGGATCCGATTCCGATCACTGCTACCTTCACAGTCTTTTCCTCCATCCGTATGTTCAAAAAAAGGAAACCCGTGCGCGCACAGGTTCCCCTTTATTCGTACATAGCCATTTCGTCCATCAGAATCTGCAGTTCGTCCCTGGTGTAACCCTCCAGCACCTCGGGATTGACAATCTCAAAGCGCAGCTCACCCGGCTTCAGGAAGGCATAATCCTCTCTGGCGCGGGCCTCGATATAGCTGCTGGTGCCGATCTGCTTGATCTGACCGGTCAGCGCGATCTGATCATTCTGCAGGCGCGTCAGCGTCTGCTGCAGGACGGCCTCCTGCTGCAGGGCAGTATCCATATCGGCGCTGTTGGTATGGAAGAGAAAGGCAAAGACGCCCACGATCAGCACGCAGAACAGGATCATCGCCTTCCAGCTGATCACCACACGATCCACAGGCTGTCCCTCCTTCCGCACCGGCCCGATATTAGTAATGTTTTCAGCATCCACTGTGAGAAATCCTGCTTTCAGGCAGGACGTTTTTGCAATCTTTTCATCAGCCGGCCGGCGGCGCGCACCAGTGCCTCCGCAAGACGGCTGAAGCCCGCATAATACAGCGTCAGGCCGATCAGCAGCCCCAGCAGTCCGTAGGCCCTGACCCCTCCGCCGAAGCGGAACAGCACCCCCAGCAGCATGAAGCCCATAAGCACCGCCGCCAGCGCGTCGCACAGGGCGCCCAGCAGCCGCCTCCCCCGTCGGATGCATCCGGACAGGTGAGTCAGCGCGCCCAGCACAAAGCCGCCGACTGTCAGATGGATGAACGCCTGTCCCTGCCCTGCCTGCGCAAAAAGGCTCTCCAGCATCATCCCAGCGCCCGGCGGAGGAATCCGCCCCTACGGCGCACGCCGCCCTCGTAGGACGCGCTGTCGATGGAGCCGTCCACGGCAAGCCGCCCTTCCTCCAGCTGAAGGCTGGCCACGTGCAGCCCGCTGCCGGTGAGAATCAGCCGTCCGCCGTGGGTGTGCAGGATCACTGCGCCCTCGTCAAAGCTTTCCACGTCCGTCACACCGGTGATCACGGCCTTTTTGCGCTGATCAATGGTCATGCCGTAGGGTTTTTCCACCGTTTTTGCGCTCCGCTCCATGCCATCGCCTCCTTGCCTGAGGAAGCTTATGCCCGGAGCCGACCCTTTATGCCTCCTGCCATGCCTTGCGCACGGTCTCCAGCGTAGCCAGATAGCGGCCGATGTGCTCAATATCCCACAGCGCGGCCTCGGCCACGCGGCACTGCAGCACAAACAATCCCTGATAATCCTTCTGCGCCAGACACTGCTGCATCATCTCCTGCACGGTTTCCGGTGCGGCGGCATGGTCGGCAATATCCTGCAGATTGTCCATGCAGCCCACCAGCAGCTCGTCCACCGTCAGGTCGGATTCCTCCATCTCCAGCATTTCCTCCAGCCTCCGCAGATGGCCCACCGCCTCCTCCGGAGGATAGCCGCACTCATACTGGCTGATGAGGTACATCCAGCACTCGTCCATGCGCTCCCAGTTTTCCAGCATACGCCCGCCGGTGAAGATCAGCATCCCCTTGGCCAGTGCGTAATCCTCCGACGCGCGCAGCGCCAGCATGGGCAGCCGTCCGCAGGCCAGATGAAAACGCATCCAGTCCTCCTGCTGGAAGGGCTCCTCGCTGGCATAGGCGAAGGTCGCCGTCCACAGTCCGCAGGGTTCCTGGCGGATATGCATCCGGCAGCTGTCCGCCTCTGCCTGACCATAGATGCGCTGGGTCAGCATGCCGTAGTAAAACTCGCACTCCGGGCCGCCCTCCACCTGCGCACGGGTGCGGATCAGCGAAATCAGCTCCTCCAGCGTCAGCGGGGGCCGGTCCTCCGTGTCCTCCACGTCATCCATCCAGTCGCTGTTGTTCAGCATGACCTGACACAGACGGATCATGTCCTTTTCGCCGCCGATGGCGACGACGCGGGCGCGGTGCATTGCCATGAGTATATCCTCCTTATTGCCTCGGGGTATGGGATGAAATCAGAAGAAAGAAACCTGACTGGTTTCGCTCAGTCCTTCCAGACTGCCGTGGGCGCGCAGCAGCTCGATTACCGCGCTGGATATGCGGGTGCGGTCCTTCAGATCCTCCACGGAGAGGAAGGGCGCACGCTCGCGCTCCCGCACAATGGCCTCCGCCGCGCTCTCGCCAAGGCCCGCCAGGCTGGTGAAGGGGCAGCGCAGCGCACCGTCCTCAATCAGGAAGCGCTTGACGTGGCTCTTGTACAGATCAGCCGGCAGGAATTTAAAGCCGCGCATGTTCATCTCCAGCACCAGCTCAAGAGACGTCTGGGCCGTCTTGTCCGCCGCCGAGGCGTTCTGATCGGCCTTGATATCCTTGATCTTCTGCTTGATGGTCTGGGGATCGATGAGCATGGTGCTGGCGTCGAAGCCGTCGCCGCGCACGGTAAAGTAGGCCGCATAGTAAGCCAGCGGCTCATGCACCTTATACCAGGCAATGCGCAGCGCGCTCATCACGTACGCCACGGCGTGTCCCTTGGGGAACATGTACTTGATCTTCTTGCAGGAGTCGATGAACCACTCCGGCACGTTGTTGTCGATCATGGCCTGCTCCATCTCCGGCTTCAGGCCCTTGCCCTTACGCACGCTCTCCATGGTGGTGAAGGCCAGCTTGGGCGCTACGCCGCGGTCCATCAGATAATTCATGATGTCGTCGCGGCAGCACACGCACTCGCGCAGCACCGCCGTACCGGAGCGGATGAGATCCTGCGCGTTGCCCAGCCATACGTCGGTACCGTGGGAAAGGCCGGAGATGCGGATCAGCTCCTCCATGGTAGAGGGCTTGGTATCGTCCAGCATGCCGCGGACAAAGCCCGTACCGAACTCCGGCACGCCGAAGGTACCCGTGGAGCAGCCGATCTGATCCTGCGTCACGCCCAGCGCCTCCGGGGACTGGAACAGACTGCGCACCGCCGGATCATCCAGCGGCACCTCTGCCGGGGGAATGCCGGTAATCTCCTCCAGCATGTGCAGCACCGTGGGATCGTCGTGTCCCAGACAGTCCAGCTTCACCAGAATGTCATGCATGGAGTTGAAGTCGAAATGCGTGGTGGTAAAGTCGCTCTCCAGATCGTCCGCCGGATGATTGACCGCCGTAAACTGGTAGATCTCGTACTCCTGGGGCACAACCACCATGCCGCCGGGATGCTGGCCGGTGGTCTTCTTCACGCCCTCGCAGCCTGCGGCCAAACGCTCCTTCTCCGTGTTGCCCACCTGCAGGCCGCGCTCCTCCAGATACTTGGCCACATAGCCGTAGGCCGTCTTTTCCGCAAGGCCGGAGATGGTGCCTGCGCGGAACACATGATCATGACCGAACAGCTCCTCCACATAATGATGGGCGCGGTTCTGATATTCGCCGGAGAAGTTCAGGTCGATATCGGGCACCTTGTCGCCTTCGAAGCCCAGGAACACCTCGAAGGGGATATCAAAGCCGTCCTTGGTCAGGTTTTTGCTGCAGATGGGGCAGGCCCTGTCGGGCAGATCCACGCCCACCTGATACAGGCTCTTGTCCACGTCGAAGAAGCCCTGCCGGCAGGTGGTGCAGCGGTAATGGGGCGGCAGCGCGTTTACCTCGGTGATACCGCACATGTGCGCCACAAGACTGGAGCCCACCGAGCCGCGGGAGCCCACCAGATAGCCGTCGTCGTTGGACTTCTTCACCAGCCGCTGGGCGATGTTGTACAGCGTGGCAAAGCCGTAGCCGATGATGGACTTAAGCTCCTTCTCCAGCCGCTTCACCACAATCTCCGGCAGCTCGTCGCCGTACATTTCCTTTGCACGGCCCCAGGTCATGTTCTGGATATTATCAGCCGCATCCTCCCACAGGGGCTGGAAGGTATCTTCCCCCTTAGGATGGATGGGGAACAGCTGGAGCTTGCCCACCTGATCGGCAATCAGCCGCGGATTGCCGATGACCACGTCGTAGCACTTCTGCTTGCCCAGATAGGCAAACTCCTCCAGCATCTCGTTGGTCGTCTTGAAATAGAGCGGCGCCTGATTGTCTGCGTCGTCAAAGCCCATGCCCGCCTGAATAATGGCGCGGTTGACGGCGTTGTGCGGGTCAAGGAAGTGCACGTCGCCGGTGGCCACCACAGGCTTGCCCAGCTCCTCGCCCAGCCGGACGATCTTGCGGTTCAGCTCCCGCAGACCCTCCTCATCCGGCACGCGGCCTTCTCTGACAAGGAATGCGTTGTTGCCGATGGGCTGAATCTCCAGATAATCATACCAGGAGGCAATCTCTTTCAGCCTGTCCCAGGGCTCGTTGTCCAGCACCGCGCGGAACAATTCGCCCGCCTCGCAGGCGCTGCCGATGATCAGCCCTTCCCTCAGCCGCTGGATATCCTTCTTGGGCATATGGGGGCGGCGGCGGAAGTAATCCAGATGGCCGATGGAGACCAGCCGGTTCAGGTTGACCAGTCCCTCCTGGCTCTTGACCAGAATGATCACATGATAGCTGTCGCCGATGGCGCCGCCCTTAAGCGTATTGAGGTCGGAGAGCTTCGTGAAGCCCTTCTCCTCCTTCAGCTGCTGATACATCTTGGCCAGGCACTGGGCGGTGGCGGTAGCGTCATGCACGGCGCGGTGGGCATTCTTCAGCGACACGCCCAGACGCTTGCACACGCTGGACAGCTTGTGGGTCTTCATCTCAGTAAACATCTTGCGGGACAGGGTCAGCGTATCCAGCACTGGGCCGCTGAAGTCCATGCCCAGCCGCCGCAGCTCGGACCTGAGCATCGCCGCGTCGAAATCCGCGTTGTGGGCCGCGATGGCGCAATCGCCGATGAAGTCCATCAACTCGGGAATAGCCTTATCCGCAGTCGGCTTATCCGCCAGCATCATATCCGTGATGCCGGTGATTTCAGTAATCTTCGGCTTCAGGGGCTGTTTGGGATTCACCAGCACGGACATGGAGTCCGCAATGGTGCCGCCCACCAGCTTCACCGCGCCGATCTCAATCACCCTGTCCGAAGCCGTATTCAGGCCCGTGGTCTCAAAATCCAGCACGATGATCGGCTCATCCAGCAGCCGGTCGTCGGCATTTTTCACCACGTCCTTGTCGTCAATCATATATCCCTCGCAGCCGGGAATCAGCTTGATGGGCTGCTTCTTCGCCGCATTGAAGGCTGCCGGGAACGCCTGCACCACGCCGTGATCGGTAATCGCCACCGCGGGATGCCCCCACTTGATGGCGCGCTTGATCAGATCGCCTGCCGGGGTCATGGCGTCCATGCTGGACATATTGGTATGCATATGGAGCTCGATGCGCTTCTCCTCGGCGGTATCCTCCCGCTCGATGCGCTCCATGGGCACCAGATCGCGCACGGAGATAGACAGCTCGCGGGCAAAATTGTCGTACATACACTCGCCGCGCACCTTCACGTTCATGCCCTTCTTGATCTGATCCACCTTGTCCATGACCGCCCTGCGCTCCTCCTCGGTGATGGGCGGCAGCTCCTCGTCATCCTTTCTGCGGCCGAATCCCTTGCGGAAGCGCAGGAAGGTCTTGCA
Organism: Clostridia bacterium; assembly: GCA_017471885.1. Lineage (GTDB taxonomy): Bacteria > Bacillota > Clostridia > Christensenellales > Aristaeellaceae > UBA11524. The sequence continues at coordinate 10,810 of JAFURI010000034.1, forward strand.
CAGGATGGAGGAGGTATAGTCGGTCACGGCAAAGCTCACCAGCAGCATTTCGCCGCCCTTGAGCTCCTTGGTCTCCAGCTTGAAGATATCGCCCTGCACCACCACCAGACCGCTGTCGGAGGCCAGCTCCTTCATTTCCACGGGACGGTCGGCAATGCCCCGGCCCATGATCGGCTTGCCGATGGCGGTATCGGTCATCTGCGGGAAAATCTCCGCCGCCTTCTTTTCCGGCGCGCCGGTTTCGGGCTTGGGCGCACGGGGCGCGGCAGGCTTGCGCTCCTTCTTTTCCCTGGGCGCAGGCATGGAGCCGTCGCCGTAGCGTTCCTGCAGCTCCTTCTGGGTATAGGCAACAGCCTGTTCTTTTTCCCGCTCCTCGCGCAGGGCCGCCAGACGCTTTTCCTGATCGCCGGCCACGGTCAGTTCTACCTTTACGTCAGCGGAGAAGATATCCTTCACCGCCTGCGCCAGACGGGCGGATACGTTCTGCTTGGCCATATACTCCAGCGAGAAGGGATCGGGGAAGGTCAGGGTGATGCGGTCTTCGTCGCTGCGCCAGTCGATCTGCTCCATCCAGCTGACGGAGGCAGGATAGTTTCGCTTGAGGAAATCCGTCAGCACCTGCTTGTAGGCGCTGATGTTATCCATAAAATCCTCCTTGAGCGCAGGCGACACCACACGCAGCGCCAGCGGCTTCTGGGGGAATATTTTGCGCAGGATGCTCTCCAACCGCAGGAAGGTGGCTTCCTCCACCAGCACAGCGGACTCAAAGGAGATATATACCTTCCCCTGCGCCCGGACGTAGACCACCCGCGGCGCGCTCAGCTGTCCCCGCAGATGCGGCAGCGCTGAATAGATTTGTCCCAGCAGATCCTCGTAGCTCACAGGCAGTCTCCTTTCATCACGGGTGTATCTTTTATTATACCTTATCGGACGCAATCTGGTCAAGGTCGGGGACGCTGGTCAGGGCGCTGCCCTGACAACCCGCTTAAGGGTCTTCAACCCTTAAGAATCCCGTTCGGATGGATTGTTGCTTGGTCTGCAGGCGAGACCGGCATAGCCGGCGCGCCATCTTGATGGGGTCACGGCGGAGCCTGCGGCTTTTCTGGTTTGTGTACCCAACCATTTATGCGTCGGTCAGGGTGGGGCGCGTAGTGCCCCTCAACCGTCAAGCAAGATGGGACGCGGCGTGCCCCTCAAACGTCGATCAGGACAGGCGGAAAAATGGGGCGTAGCCCCCGGATAAAAGGGGCGAAGCCCCCCTTACACAGGGGAGCCTTATATGTCGAGCGCTCGGAGCGGCAGTCAAGAAGGGGCTCGGAGTACGACAGTAACAGTACGCCGCATGTTCCGCGTCGCGGCGCGTCTGTTACGCGCCGCGACCCCAGCAAGCCGACACATCTGTCATGCGTCGGCGCTTTCGACCAACTTGGAGTCGAAAAGGGCTGAAGGCCCCGGAGAAAAGGGACGAAGTCCCCCCCTTACACAGGGGAGCCTTATCTGCTCCGTCGGTCAAGATGGAGTGCGGAATACCCCTCAATCGTCGATCCAGATGGGCGGAAAGAAGGGGCGAAGCCCCCGAAGGCCCCCCATCGAGGGGCTGGAAGCTGAAAAAGCCGGAGGCCATGCCTCCGGCTTTTCCTTACTTCGCGCTCTTTTCAGCGGCGATCTTCCGCGCCTCGCGGATCAGAATCTCCGCCAGATCGCCTTCTACCTTCACCGGCGGCTGACCCTTACGGAACAGCGCGCCCACGCCCTTGCCGCCCGCAATACCTACGTCGGCTTCCCGTGCCTCGCCGGGGCCGTTGACCACGCAGCCCATCACAGCCACCTTCATGGGTACGGTGATATCCGCCAGCTCCGCTTCCACCCGCTGGGCGATGCCCGCCACGTCGATGGCGGTGCGTCCGCAGGTGGGGCAGGACACCAGCTGTACACCCTGCGTACGCAGATTCAGCGCGCGCAGAATATCCCACGCAGCCTTGCCCTCCGGCACCGGCGAACCGGTCAGGCTCACGCGGATGGTATTGCCGATGCCCCTTGCCAGCAGCGCACCAATGCCGATGGCACTCTTGATGGTACCCTGTCCCGGCAAGCCAGCCTCAGTCACGCCCACATGCAGCGGATAATCGCAACGGGACGCCGCCAGCTCATAGGTTTCAATGGTCAGGCGCACGTCGCTGGCCTTCATGCTCAGCACGATATCGCCGAACCCCGCCTTCTCCAGCATAGCCGCATGGGCCAGCGCGCTCTCCACCATGCCCTCGGCGGTGGGGCCGCCGTATTTTGCCAGAATTTCCTTCTCAATGGAGCCGCTGTTCACGCCGATGCGGATCGGCACATGATGGGCCTTGGCACAGTCCGCCACGATCTGCACATTCTTCTCCCCGCCGATATTGCCGGGATTGATGCGCAGCTTGTGGATACCGTTCTCCATGGCCATGACCGCCAGCTTATGATCGAAATGAATATCCGCCACCAGCGGCACGGGAGACTGATCCACCAGCTGCCGCACAGCACGGGCGCAGTCCTCGTTATATACGCTGACGCGGACGATATCGCAGCCGGCTGCCGCCAGCTCGTTGATCTGCGCGAGGGTCGCGGCAGCGTCAGCGGTATCGGTGTTGGTCATGGACTGCACCCATACGGGATTGTCGCCGCCCATGGTCAGCTTGCCCACGGGCACCAGACGGGTCTTGTACATGCAAACGCCTCCTTCTGTATCAGCGGAAAAGGTTCATCACGTCCTTGAACGTGAAGAAAATCATAACCATAAACAGGAACGCCATGCCGGCCAGATGCACCATGGCTTCCTTCTCCGGCGCAATAGGCTTGCGGCGGACAGCCTCCAGCAGCAGGAACACCACGCGGCTGCCGTCCAGACCGGGAATGGGCAGGGCGTTCATCACACCCAGATTGATAGAGATTACCACCAGCAGGTTGAGGAATGCGTCAAAGCCGCCGGTGCGCACCTGCTCGGTCACAAGGCTGACCACGCCCACCGGGCCGCTGGTCTGATCCAGGCCCTCGCCCGTCGTCACCAGATCCCCCAGCGCGCGCAGCACCATGCCGCCCGCATACACGCAGGTTTCCCAGCTGTGACTCACAGACTCAAGGAAGCTGATTTTCTGCTGCTCCACCCGGTACACGCCGCCGATGGTCACGCCCACGCGGTACTTGCCCTCAGCCTCGTCCCAGAAGGGCGTCATATCGGTCTCGAAGGTGGTTTCACCACGGCGGATCACCATGTGCAGGGGCTCGTCGCCCTTCTTGTAGCCGCTGATCATATTCAGCAGGGTGTCGGTGGTGCCGTCCAGCACGTCAACGCCGTTGATATGGGTAATCACGTCGCCGTCCTTCAGACCTGCGCTGTAAGCCGGGCCGGCTCCCGCCACCTGCATGACGTAGGGATCAATGCCCGTCGCCACGCCCACGCCGCCGATCCAGAAATACAGAGCCGCCACCACAAAGGCCAGCACAAAGTTCATCACAGGGCCCATCAGCACCGTCAGCAGACGCTTCCACACCTTCTGCCGGGCAAAGGCACGGGGATCATCCTTGTGCCTGCCGGAGGGATCATCCTCCCCCACAAAGGCGCAGAAGCCGCCCAGGGGAATGGCGCGTATGCTGAAGGCCGTGCCGTGCTTTTTGCTCTTCCAGCCAGCCAGCTTCGGGCCGAAGCCGATGGCGAACTCCGTCACCGCAAGGCCCGTCAGCCGGGCTGCGAAAAAGTGTCCCGCCTCATGCACCGTCACCAGAATGCCCAGCAGGAGGACAGCTATCAATACATAAAAAATCGTCATAAGGCTCCTTTCAGTCCGTCAGATGACGGAGGGCAGCAGCTCCGCCGCCACACGCCGGGCCTCCGCATCCGCCGCGAAGATATCCTCCAGCGTGTCCGCAGGCATATTGCCCAGCTTCTGCAGCGTCCCCTCCACCAGACGGGTGATGCCGCCGAAGGGAATCTCGTCGTTCAGGAAGGCAGCCACAGCCGCCTCGTTGGCGCCGTTGAGGATGGTGCAGGCTGCGCCGCCGGCATTCAGGCACTCCGCCGCCAGCCGCAGGGAGGGGAAACGCACCGGATCGCCGGGCTCGAAGGTCATCTGTCCCAGGGCGAACAGGTCGAGGGGCTTGCTGCCGGTGCTCAGCCGCTCCGGATAGGCCATGGCGTACTGGATCGGCACGCGCATGTCCGGTACGCCCAGCTGGGCGATCACCGCGCCGTCCTCAAACTCCACGGCGGAATGGATAATGCTCTGGGGATGCACCACCACCTGGATCTTCTCCGGCGGCATATCAAACAGCCAGCGGGCCTCCATAATTTCGAGGGCCTTGTTGAACATGCTGGCGGAATCGATGGTGATTTTGGCGCCCATGCTCCAGTTGGGATGGTTCAGCGCCTGCGCACGGGTAGCCGTGGCGATGCGCTCCCGATCCCATGTGCGGAAGGGACCGCCGGAGGCCGTCAGCAGCAGCTTCACGGGCTTGTTGGGCGCCGCGCCCTGCAGACACTGGAAGATGGCGCTGTGCTCGCTGTCCACGGGCAGCATGGGCTTGCCGATCCTCCGGGCTGCGTCCATCACCAGATGGCCGCCGGTAACCAGCGCCTCCTTGTTGGCCAGCAGCACCTGACGGCCGGCATGCAGCGCATCCATCACGCTCTGCAGTCCTGCGATGCCCACCACGCTCACCAGCACCATATCCGCCGCGATCTCCGAGGCCGCAACGCGCAGCGCCTCCTTGCCCATTACCCAATGGCAGAAGCGAAGATCCTCCGGAATTTCCTCCAGGGGGATAGGTTCGGTCAGGCCCGCCATCTCCGGGCGGAACTCCCTTACCTGCCTGAACAGCAGCTCCTTGTTGCGGTGCGCCGTGATAGCGGTCACCCGGAAACGCTCCGGATGCAGCGCAACCAGCTGCAGCGCCTGCGTACCGATGGAACCGGTGGAGCCCAGAATGGCGATAGTCTGCATGGACGATACCTCCCACATAGTGTAAGCAGAACAGCGCCGCGCTATGTCTTTCCGGACACAGCGCGGCCCCGCTGCGCACACGGCGCAGCATCAGATGATCAGAACAAAGCAAAACACAACCATGGCCATGAATAGGATGCTGTCAATGCGGTCCAGCATGCCGCCGTGGCCGGGAAACAGGTTGGAGAAATCCTTGAGGCCGCAATGACGCTTCACCATGGAGGCCCACAGATCGCCCATCTGGCTGGCTGCTCCGCCGATAATGCCGATCAGCGCATACTGCCACCATGTGGGCAGCAGCAGCCTTGTGCCGGGCGTAGCGCACAGATACGCCGCCAGACCGATGATCAGCGCCGTCAGCAGGCTGCCAATCAGGCCGGCCACCGCGCCGGAAATGGTCTTGTTGGGGCTGACCGCGGGACAGAACTTCGGCCCGCGCAGACGGCTGCCCGCAAAGAAGGCGAACATATCACCGATGCAGGGCGTAGCGAAGGTCAGCAGCAGCAGCGTCGCCTGCAGTCCCCGGGGCTGAATCAGCGACATAGCCACCACGCACATGCCGGGCAGCATCACCGTAAACAATGGCATGATGCTCAGCAGCGCATCCTCCAGCCGGGGCTGGGGGCGGAACATCACACATACGCTGGTCAGCAGGAATGCACCCATCATCAGCGGCACCAGTACCTGCGTACCGCACAGCACCGCCAGCGGAATGCTCAGCACCATGCCGACCCATGTAGGCCATGCCACAGGACGGTTGCCCGCCACCTTCAGCGCACGGTATTCCTCCTGCATGGCTACGCATACGCACACCAGCGCGGCTGCCGCCATTACAGCGCCGCCGCACACCAGCAGCACCACCAGCGCAGCAGCAAGCAGTACGCCGGTAATCACTCGCTTCTTCATCAGGCTTCCTCCTTGCTTACAGACGCTTGCCGAAGCGGCGCTCGCGTCCGCCGTACGCCTCCAGCGCGTCATCATAGTCGGCCACGGTAAAGTCCGGCCAGAGCACCTTGGGGAACAGGAATTCCGCATATGCGCACTGATACAGCAGGAAATTGCTCAGGCGCATTTCCCCGCTGGTGCGGATCATCAGATCCACGTCCGGCTGCCCTTTGGTGTACAGATGGCAGGCCACGGCCTCCTCAGTGATATCCTCCACCCGCATCTGACCTGCCTGCACCAGCAGCGCCAGCTCCTGCGCCGCACGGACGATCTCCGCCCGTCCGCCGTAGTTGAGGCAGATGTTCAATTTCAGTCCTGTATTGCGGCAGGTGCGGGTCTCCGCCTCCACCAGTACGTCGCGCTGCTTTTCCGGCAGGCCCAGCTTGTCGCCCAGAATCAGGATGCGCACGTTCTTGGCGTCCAGCTCATCGATCTCCGAAGCGAAGAAATCCAGAATCAGCTGCATCAGCGCACCCACTTCCTCGGGGGAACGCTTCCAGTTCTCGGTGGAAAAGGCGTAGATGCTCAGCGCCTCGATACCCAGATCATCCGTATGGCGGATCACCTCGCGCAGGGTTTCAGTGCCCTTGCGATGACCCATAGCCACGTTCAGCTTGTGCTTCTTGGCCCACCGGCCATTGCCGTCCATGATGATGGCCACATGGCGGGGCAGCTTGGCAAAATCCGCCCGGGTACGCGCTGCCTTCTTGCCGGGTTTTGTGAACTTCAACTTCATATTCTTCCTTAACAGGACAAATGCGCAAGCTCCGCCACGGAACCCGCGCATCTGTCTTTATTCATTCTCAATAGCGTCCTGAAAGGCGCTGACCACAATTTCACCCTCGCGCACACGAATCACCCGAAGCGTACCGCCCTCGCGCTGGTTCCTTGGCGCAGCAGTGGTGACGATCGCAGGCTCCATACCCATACCGCGAAGCATGGTCACAGCATCCTCCAGACGCATGCCCAGCACTCTTTCCATGCCGTCCATTACATCTCCAGGAGTTCCTTCTCCTTGGCGGCGCAGATGGCGTCCACTTCCTTGATGGCCTTGTCGGTCAGCTTCTGGGCGTCTTCCTCGGCCTTGCGCTGATCATCCTCAGTGATGGTGGAATCCTTCTTCAGCTTCTTGACCTGCTCGATGGCGTCGCGGCGGATGGCGCGGATGGCCACCTTGGCGTCCTCAGCGCCCTTACGGGCCACCTTGGTCAGGTCCTTACGGCGCTCGGCGTTGAGCTCGGGGAAGATCAGACGGATGATCTTGCCGTCGTTGGAGGGGTTCAGGCCCAGATCGGACTTCTGGATGGCCTTCTCAATGGGGGAGCTCATGCTGGACTCCCAGGGAGCGATCACCAGCATGCGGGGTTCGGGAGAGGACACGTTGCCCACCTGCGTCAGGGGGGTGGGGGTGCCGTAGTAATCCACGGTAATGCGGTCCAGCAGCTTGGGATTGGCGCGGCCGGTACGCACAGCCTGCATTTCGCGCTCATAAACGGCGCAGGACTTGCTCATCTTTTCCTTGGCGTTGGCCAGGATCTGCTTCGTAGGCATAGGTAAACCTCCTTTAATGGGGGATCAAATTCATAATCCTATTGTAAACTCTTTTTTCCTTCTTGACAAGGGGGGATTTCATCCCTTTTATCCGCCCATCGGGGCTGACGTTTGAGTTGAGCGCACGCGTCCCATCGGGTACGCCGGGGTGGCTTCGCCCCTTTTCTCCGCCATTCTTGACTGACGTTTGAGTTGCATGCCGCGCCCCATCAGGTCTGACAAGGGGGCCGCAGCGGGAACGCCCGGAGGCGCAGCCTCCGGAAACGGGTGTCGAGAGGGCTGAAAGCCCTTCGCGGAGGTGCAGGAGGCAGAGCCTCCTGCCGGGGTCGAGGGGCAGCGCCCCTCGCGTCCCTCTCCCCTTACGGATGTACAAAGGTGCCCATCTCGTCGCCGTCGAGGACAGATACCAGATTCTCGGGCTTGTCCAGACCAAAGACGCGCACCATAGGCACCGCGTTCTCAGCGCACAGGGCGAAGGCAGCCGCGTCCATGACCTTCAGGCCGCGCTGCAGAGCTTCCTTATAGGTGATATCCTTGATCAGCGTTGCCGTGGGATCCTTGTGGGGATCCGCAGTGTACACGCCGTCGATGTTCTTGGCCATGAGGATAGCGTCCACCTGCATCTCAATGGCGCGCAGGGCTACCGCCGTATCCGTGGAGAAGAAGGGATTGCCGCTGCCGGCTGCAAACAGCACTACCCGGCCTTCCGCCAGATGACGGCGCGCCGCCATGGCGTTGAAGGGCTCGCAGAAGCGGTTCATATCCACCGCAGACTGCACCACAGCGTCCAGACCCGCCTGACGAAGCGCATCCGCCACACACAGGCAGTTGATCACCGTGCCCAGCATGCCCATCTGATCCGCCGTGACCGCATCCATATTGGCAGAGGGGCCCTGACGGCCGCGCCAGATGTTGCCCGCGCCGATCACAACGCCGATCTCCACGCCCATCTCATGCATCTTCCGGATGATTTCCGCCGTTTCGCGAACCTTCGCAAAATCAAACAGCTCACCATTGCCGCCCAGCGCTTCGCCGCTGAGCTTGAGCATAATGCGCTTGTATACTGCCATAGGAAAGACCTCCTTATTTTGCTTTGCACTATCCTATATTATATACTACAATCCCTGCTTTGGTCAATCGCTGATTCCCGGCGCAAAAAAAGAGAGACCGCTTATGCGATCTCTCCTGAAAGTACCATTAGGCCTTGGCCATCTTGGCGACTTCCTCAGCCAGGTTGTCCTGACGCTTCTCGATGCCCTCGCCGCGCTCGAAACGAGCATAGCGAACGACGTCCAGAGTGCAGCCGGCAGCCTTGGCGACCTCGGCCATGTAGCCCTTGATGGTCTTGTCGCTGTCCTTGACGAACACCTGCTCCAGCAGGCAGACTTCCTTGGAGTACTTCTCGATCTGACCCTCGACAATCTTGTCGACGATCTTCTCGGGCTTGCCGGACTCCAGAGCCTTCACGCGGTAGATCTCCTTCTCCTTCTCCAGGTTCTCGGAGTTCACTTCCTCGCGACGGACAGCCTCGGGCTTGGCAGCGGCGATCTGCAGAGCCAGATCATGGGCGAATTCCTTCACCTGCTCGTTGTCCTTGGCTTCGGTAGCAACCTCGACCATAACGCCGA
>JAFURI010000035.1 GCA_017471885.1 Clostridia bacterium
ACGATCACAAACTGCGACTTCATCGGCAATTACACCGATATCAGCGGCGGAGCGGTGACGGCCTTTGTCGATACCGAGGTAACCTTCACGGGCTGCAACTTCCTGAACAACGAAGCTGCGACCCACGGCGGCGCCATCTGCGTGGCGGACAGCTTCTCTAAGGAGAACCCCAAGCCTTCGAAGATCTTCCTGTATGACTGCCTGATGGAAGGCAACAAGGCCATGGGCGAGGATCAGAGCAACGAGCACAACAGCGATCCTCTGGCTCCCGGCGGCGGCGCGATCTACCTGCATGAATACTGCGAAGCCACGCTGGGCAGCGGTACCATCCTGCAGAAGAACTACGCCAAGGACTCTGGCGGCGCGGTGTACGTCTGCTTCGGCGGCCGACTGGAATGCGACGGCGCGCAGATTCTGGACAACGAGAGCGGCCTGGACGGCGGCGGCGTGTATGTGGACGGCACCAACGCCTACTCCGGCTATGACCACTCCCAGATCGACTTCGCACCCGGCCCTGATGATGGTTATGCCGAGGGCGGCCAGTTCGACTTCGTACAGGGTATCATCACCGGCAATCTGGCCGGACGCAACGGCGGCGGCGTGTATATCGGCGGTGAGAACGAGGTCATCGTCAACGACGAGCAGCATCTGTACACCGGCGGCAAGCTGTATATGACCGGCGGCGTGATCACCGAAAACAAGGCGCAGGACATGGGCGGCGGCGTGTACGTTGGTTCCTGCGATACCGCAAGCAAGCTCAATCCGGGCGGCATCCTGCAGATGGTGGACGGCGCCATCTATCTGAATATCGCCGGTGAAAACGGCAACACCTCCACCGGCGCGGACGACGCCGGCGCGGACGTGTACTGCGAAGGCGAGTATGCCTACATCTCGGTGGTCAGCGCCAATGCCATCACCGCCTATGTGCGCAACCGCAATATGCCCTTCGTGCCCGAAGAGCATCATACGCTGTACTTCACCAACTGGTACGACGACTACAGCGATCAGGATCCCACCTACGGCAAGACCGAGAATAAGATCGGCACCGGCGTCAACACGGGCCGCTACACCAGCAGCATTGAGCCCGACCGCATGGTCTATGCCCCCTATACCATGGACGATGAGTACAACGCTCTGATTCTGGACTACGACCTGAAGCCCCTGCCCGAGACCGGCGATACCACGCCTCTGGCTCTGTGGGTTATGCTGGCGCTGTGCAGCGCGGCAGGCCTCCTGCTGCTGCGCCGCAGGCACGCATAATGCCAATCATTAGGAATCAGCCCCCGCTGTCGGCGTATTGCGACGGCGGGGGCTGATCTATATCCGCATTGCCGTAAGGTCTTGACTTTACACAGCGGCCGCGATATGATTTGTATAAAGATGGATAACCGGTTTCATCAGAAAAAAGGAGGTTCCACTTATGCGGAAGAAGATCGTTGTTTGGCTGCTGCTCGTGGTGATGACGGCAGTTCCCCTCGCCGCTCAGGCGGAAGGCTTTTCTCTGCGCGGCGGCGTGCGCTTCGGTATGAGCCCGGAGGAAGTGATCGCCGTGGAAGCGTCCAACGGGTTTCATTATGACCTGACCAGCAAGGGCGATATGCTCTACAAGTCTGACAGGAATTATCAGCTGTATTATGCGGACAAGGACATCGGCAATCTGGGCTCCATCCCGATCATGCGCTTCGAGTACGACTTTGATCTGGTCAACAGGGAGATGTACCAGTTCTACTACGTTTTTCAGGGCAACGACGCGTACAATTACCTGAGCGGGCATCTGGCGAAGAAGTATGGCGAAACCGATCCGGACTGCACGCTGGAAACGGAACGGTTTCGGGAGCATCTTGCCAGCACTCTCGATTCACACAGCCGCTGGACGGTGGAAAACGAGGATGAAACCGTGGTCATCGACATCTGGGACAACAAGATGGACGTGTGCTTCCTGGTCTATCAGTCCTTCAGCAACAGGCAGGAGCTGGATGAAGAAGCCGCGCTTATGAACGATCTGTAACAGCAGGTATATGCCGCCGGATATGGATTGATCCGGCGGCATGTTTATGAGATTGCCTGACTGGGTCAATGCCTGCGAAAAGCGTGGCGGCGGGACTGGTTTTATCCACAGCACGGAAACGCTTGACATCGCACGGATCATGGGATATGATCAGCATAAGGGTGAGTTTCCATGCCATTCGGAAAAAAGGAGAATGTTCATATGCGTAAAAAGATCGTGATTTGGCTGCTGCTCGTGGTGATGACGGTGGTTCCCCTCGCTGCTCAGGCGGAGAGCTTTTCCCTGCGCGGCGGTGTACGTTTCGGCATGAGCCCGGAGGAAGTGATCGCCGTGGAGGCGTCCAACGGGTATCATCATGACCTGACCAGCAAGGGCGATTTGCTCTACAAGGCAGATACCAGCTATCAGCTGTACTATCAGAAGAAGAATATCGGTTCGCTGGGTTCTCTGCCGATCATGCGTTTTGAGTACGATTTTGATCTGGTCAACAAAGAAATGTACCAGTTCTACTATGTGTTTAAGGGCAATGATGCATACAATTACCTGGTCAAGTCTCTGGCGAAAAAGTACGGAGACACCGATCGTGCCACCACACTGGCCACGGAAAAGTATGAGGAGATCGGCGCAGATTCCCACATTTCCCACAGCCGCTGGACGGTGGAAAGCGGGGATGAAATCGTGGTCATCGATATCTGGGATAACAAGTACGACGTATGCTTCCTGGTCTATCAGGCCTTCAACGGCAGGCAGGTGCTTGAAGAAGCAGACTCTCTTGACTTCGGACTGTAACAATGTGCAGACGCCGCCGGATGTGTATACATCCGGCGGCGTTTTTATGTGGAATCAAAGGTTTTCTTCCCCGTTCATCTGCCGCACAAAGCCTTCGTCCCGGGCGGTCAGCTCCACCCATGCGGGGCGGAAGCCGCTGCGGATGGCGTTGCGCACAGAGGGTATGTTCGACCAGGCGGCGCAGTAGAAGGGAACGGCTCCCCGCTGAAGGATCTCGCAGGCGAGGCGGCTGGTCAGTGCAGCCGCTATGCCCTGACGGCGATACGCCGGCAGCACGTCCACGCCGATCTGCCACATGGTCTCGCAGTCCATGGAGCACGCGGCGAGGCCGATCAGCCGCTCCCCGTCATATGCGCCCACGCCCAGCACGTCCCGGGCGGGATCATGCGCCGTCAGCGCGTTGCTCCACTCCGGTGTGTAAAGTCCGGCAAAGTCCTCTGTCACCTGCGTTTCAAAGGGGCAGGGCAGAGGTTTGAGCGCGTCCGCGTCCGGGAGAAAGTACTCCGCCATGAAGCACACCCGCAGCCCGTGAGGCCGCAGCGCGTCCTCCAGCGTCAGCAGCGCGGGGGTCTCAAAGCAGCGCATGGGCTCGAACCGCTGAAGGTAGGCTTCCACGACGCCGCGCAGATCTCCGCTGACCTGCGCCGTTACGTTATGGCCGTAGCATACCATATCGCAGCGCAGGGGCAGCGGCAGATACTTCCGCGCCCCGGGATGCGCCCGCGACAGGGTGATCACCGGATCCTGCCGCAGAAAATCCTCCGGCTCGCAGCCGAATTCCAGCGCCGATTGCCGCAGCGCGACGCGCAGGATATCCTGATTGGTCATCGTCCCAGCCTCCTGAAAAAACGTCCGGAGATTTTTTCTCCGGACGTTTTTCTTACACAATTTTTCGCACAATCTCCGCCGCCCGGCGCAGAACCTTCCGCGCGCTGGCGTGGGTCAGAGCGGTAAGCGCCCGGTCGGTGGGCAGCAGCATGGCGCCGTCCACCTGCGTGGGATCATAATGCACCTCGCATCCGTCGAAACGGGCAAGGTAGTAGGTCACCTTTTTCGTTCTGCCGTCCGCCATGCGGTATACGTCCTCAAGGGGCGGCACGTCCCGGTAGAGCCGTGCGTGTACACCAGTCTCCTCACGGATTTCCCGCAGCGCGGCCTGGGCAGGGGTTTCACCCGGTTCAATCTGCCCCTTGGGCAATCCGATCCGGCCGCTCTTTTCCTTGACCAGCACCCAGAGTACCTCGCCGTCCGCTACGGTATACAGCGCGGCTCCGGCAGAATGAATCAGCATTTTTCAGCCCTCCAGCGCCACAGCCAGACGGAGGATGCCCTCCTCCACATAGCGCCGGGGCGCGCCGATGTTCACGCGAAGATGGCACTGTCCGCCCTCGCCGAAGAACTCGCCGCCGGTGAATACCACGTCGGCCTCCTCGGCCTTCTTCATCAGCTCATCCGTGGTGAAGCCGTAGGCGGTGCAGTCCAGCCAGCCCAGATAGGTGCCCTCCATGGGAGAAAGCTTTGCCTTGGGCAGATGACGCTCCACCAGCTCCCTGAGCAGCTGACGGCTGCCGTCCAGATAGGTCATCAGGCCGTCCAGCCATGCGTCGCCGTGGACGTAGGCGGCACGGGTGGCCTCAAGGGCGAAGATGTTGCCGCAGGTTACGCCGGCGCGGTTTTTTTCGGCTTCGATGGCCTTGCGCATGCCCTCGTCGCAGCACAGCAGGCTGGCCTGCTGCAGACCGGCCAGATTGAAGGTCTTGCTGGCGGCGCACAGGCTGACTACCCGCTCCTTCTGCAGGGACAGGGCGGGGATGAACTTCCTGGGGGCAAACACGAAGTCCGCATGGATTTCGTCGGAGATGAGGTATGCGCCGTAGCGGTTCAGCAGGTCGATGAGAGCCTGCAGCTCCTCCTGCGTCCACACACGGCCTACGGGATTGTGGGGATTGCACAGCACCATGGCCTTTGCGCCCTGCTTCAGCTGCTCCTCCACAGCGTCCAGATCCATATCATAGCCGCCGTCCTCGCGAAGGGTCAGGGCGGCGTCCATCAGCCTGCGGCCCGTCGCCGCCACAGAGAAGCGGAAAGGGCCGTACACCGGGGACTGGATAATCACGCCGTCGCCGGGCTGGGTCAGGGCCAGCAGGCACAGCTTGATGCCGGTAACCACTCAGGGCAGCATCATCACGTCCTCCCGGGTGACGGACAGGCCGTGGCGGCGCTGCCAGAAGTCGCACAGGGCCTGATAATCGTCATCCTCCACGGCGGTGTAGCCGTAGGTGGGATGGGCTGCGCGGGCGAGGATCGCCTGCTGCACCTCCGGCGGACTGGGGAAGTCCATATCCGCTACCCACAGCGGAATCACATTGTCGCCGTGCTCACTGCGGCAGCCGTCCCACTTTTCGCAGCGGGTGCCCACGCGGTACAGACCCTCGTCAAAGAACTCCTGATTGAACTTCATCTCGCGTATCCTCCTTGTATGCTCAGCGGATGGGCCCGGACGCCTTCAGCACCCAGAAGCCCGCCGATTTATCCACCTTTTCTACGTCCCCGTAGAGGGTTTTGAGGTACTTCATACAGCTCTCCGCACCCTGCTGCTTGCGGATGACCAGATACAATTCGCCCTCGTCCTCCAGCGTCCCGGCAATATCGGCGAACATCTGGTAGATCACCTGTTTGCCTGCGCGGATGGGCGGATTGGTCACCGCCGTGCGGAAACGGCGATTCATCAGAGCGCTCATGCCGTCGGATTCCACGCACTCGGCCTTCACGCCGTTGTGCTGTGCATTGCTGCGGGCCAGCTCCAGGGCGCGGCGGTTAACGTCCGCCATGGTGATCTGCGCCTCCGGGTTGGCCTTGCCCAGCGCCACGCCGATGGCGCCCCAGCCGCAGCCCAAATCCAGCACCGCGCCCTTCAATTCCGGCAGCGCGTCGATCAGCAGCCTCGTGCCCTGATCCAGCTCGCCCTTGGAAAACACGCCTGCGTCCGTCATGCAGCGGATGCGCTGACCACGGTAGTCATACTCGCAGGGAACGGGCCTGGATTCGCAGGTAGGATCCTGCGTGTAATATTGTTCTGCCACGGTTATTCCTCCATCCGCGCAGCCCGGTACAGGCTGTGCAGCTCGTCGTCCGTCAGTTCACGCCACCGGCCCTCGGGGAGCTGATCATCCAGCTGCAGCGGGCCGAAGGACAGCCGGTGCAGCGCGGTTACCTCCCGCCCCACGGCGGAAAACATACGCTTCACCTGATGGAACTTGCCCTCCTGCACCGTCACCAGCGCAGTCGCCTCCTCCGGGGAGGAAGCCAGAATCTCCAGCCTGGCGGGCTGGGCGTCAAAATCGGAAAGCTTCAGCCCCGCCGCAAAGGCGGATACGTCTGCGTCCGTCAGCGGTCCGTCCACCACGGCGCGATACACCTTGTCCACATGCCGCCCCGGGGCCAGCAGACGGTGATTCATCTCCCCGTCGGTGGTCAGGAGCAGAAGGCCGGTGGTATCCTTGTCCAGCCGGCCCACCGGCATGCAGCCGATGGAAGCATAGGCCGGGGGCAGCAGATCCATAACGGTGGGCTGCTTTTTATCCCGCGCCGCGGTCAGAAGGCCTGCGGGCTTGTGCAGCATCACATGCCGCTCCAGCCGCCCGTCGGTGCTTTTGCCGTTTAGACTCAGGCTGTCGGCAAGGGTATTGCAGGAGAAGCCGGGATCCGTCACCGTGCGGCCGTTAACCTGCGCCTTGCCAGCGCGGATCAGCTTCTGCAGCTGGCTGCGGCTGCCCTCGCCCAGCGTGGACAGCCAGCGGTCAAGACGCATCATCATTTTGTCAGCTCCCGTACATAGGCTGCGGAGAGCAGCTGCTTCACAGGGATAGCGGGGAACAGCAGCAGCACTGCCGCCGCGCCCAGCGCCATCAGGTTTTCCTTCAGCGGAGGCAGGGTGATGGAACCGGAGCCCAGATTCGCCACGGCGGAGATCAGGCCGGACACATAGCCGGCGCCGATCCACACAGCCACCGCCAGGAAGGGCAGCAGCGCGCAAGCGCCTGCAAGCCACGCCATGATCACGCCGAAGCGATGGCCCTTCAGCAGCTTGCGGCCGCCCAGCGCGACGGCATGGCGCGTACCGCTGTGGAAGGCTACGCCCAGCAGCAGCGGCAGAACGGTGGCCGCATAAATGCAGATGACCACCGTTGCGCCCTTGATGGTGGAGCCGCCGCCCAGCGCCATCATGGTCTTGATGAGGGTGAACACGTCCGTCACGCCCTCAATGGTCTTGCCTGCATAGATGAACACCGCAAGGCCCGTGCAGGCGATGAACAGGCTGCCCCACGCCATCAGCAGCAGGGTCTGCTTCACGCCCCGCCACACCTTGCGGCCATAGCCCTCAAAGGAGATGAGCCGCAGGGAGAACAGGCTTCCGCCCTCCAGCGCATCCTGCATGCAGCAGGCCATGTTTTGCCGGGCGGGGAAGACGATCAGGATATACAGGGGAATGCACAGCAGGGCCAGCGCGCTGGTTTCCTTCGCCGTCAGGAAGAGCAGCGGAGCGAAGACCATCATGCGCAGTACCAGCTGGAAAAGCGTCGCCAGCAGCGCCTGAGGGAACTGACGGCGGAGTGTATGCTTCGTCGCCTTTACGGCAGCGATCAACTTCATAAGTATCTTCTCCTTTCAATGATCCACCGTTTATTATACAGGACGAAGTCTGTAATTGCAAACAAATCCGCATGTATGGTAGAATGTTTCATCACCTGTTCACAATGGAGGTACCCCATGCGCCTGACCCTTGCCGCCCTGTCCAGCCAGTACATCCACATGCCCCTGGCCCCCTTCTGCCTGAAGAAGGCTGCTGATGAAACGGGCTTTGTCCGCACCGCTATTGTGGACGCGAACGTCAACGACACGCCCCAGTCCATCCTGCGCCGCCTGATGGAGACGGAGCCCGACGTGCTGGGCCTGTGTCTGTACATCTGGAACAGAGATATGACCTGCCGCGTCATCCGCATGCTCAAGGCGCTGAGGCCTGATATCATCGTGATTGTGGGTGGACCGGAGGCGTCCTTCTCCGTGGAGGAAACCTTCCGCGACGCGCCCTGTGATTACCTGATCCGCGGTGCGGGCGAGGAGGCGCTGCCACGGCTGCTGCATGCCCTCCGCGAGGGCGGTGATGCGGAGGGAATCCCCGGCGTGTGCGTGCGTACGGCCGGAGGCTTTACCCCTGCAGATATTGCCCCGGCTCCCGCGCCACGGGCCGACCTGTATGACGAAGAATGGCGGCAGATGCTTGCCGGACGCATGATTTATGCCGAAACCAGCCGCGGCTGTCCCTTCTCCTGCGCATTCTGCCTGTCCGGGCAGCGGGAGAGGGTGCAGTTTATGCCGCAGGAGGAGGCGCTCTCCCTGCTGATCCGGCTGGGCCAGAGCGGCGGCGACACGGTGAAGCTGATCGACCGCACCTTCAACTGCGACCGGGCAAGGACAAAATACCTGCTTTCCGGGCTGATCGCCGCGCACCGGAGGGGCGATATCGGCGGCGTGTGCTATCATCTGGAGGTGGCGGCGGATCTGTTTGACGACGAAACCCTGCAGCTGCTGGCCGGGGCGCCGGCTGGTCTGTTCCAGATGGAAGCCGGGCTGCAGTCCTTTCATCCCGAAACGCTGGATGCATGCCATCGCCATACGGATATGGACAGACTGGAGGACCGTATCCGCCGGATTCTAAAACCGGGGAACGTGCATCTGCACATTGATCTGATCGCCGGGCTGCCGCAGGAGGATTTTGATACCTTCGGACAATCCTTCGACCGGGCATTCGGGCTCCGGCCCCATCAGCTGCAGCTGGGCTTCCTGAAGGTGATCCACGGCAGCCTCCTGCGCCGGGAAAGCTGGGGCCAGCGCTACGCGCCCGATCCGCCCTACGAGGTGCTGTCCACCCCCTGGATCAGCTATGAGGAGCTGCAGCGCCTCCACGACTGCGCAGAAGCGGTGGAGCGTATCCACAACAGCGGCCGCTTTGCCGGGACGGTGGCCCTTGCCCTGGAGCGCACCGGGCTGCGGCCCTTCGACCTGTTCCTGCGTCTGGGCAGCGCCATGGCGGCGAAGAACGGACGCTGGAGCCTTGACAACCTGACCCGGCTGGTCTTTGATACGCTGCTGGCGCTGGGGGTAAAGGAAAGCGACGTGCGGGACGCGCTGATCGCCGATCGGCTGGCCACGGACAATACTGGGTATCTGCCGCCCTTCCTGCAGGGGGATCCCGTCGCGCTGAAGGCGGCTGCCCGGCAGTGGCGGGAAAAGCATCCGGAGTATCGCCGTCCCCGCTGCGCGCTGCTGACGGACGGCACGCTCCTCACCGCCGTGTGGACGCAGCTCCATCCCGTCACGGGCCGGGGCGAGGTTACGTCCGGCGGACTGTAAGCATTCCGCTCCCTTCTTGCCATCGGGCCAAGAATGTCGTATACTGATAGCAGGGAATATCATGCGAGGTATCATTATGAATAAACGTCCAAATCGTCCTGCTCCGGGGACGAATCCCAAGAAGATTATCGGGCTGATCGTTATCGTGCTGCTGGTGATCGCCGCTGCCGTGATGGCGGTGCGCGTGGCGAAGCTGGTGGATCTGACCCGTGTGGAAATGAGCCTGACGCCCACGCCCCAGCCGGTTTACGGCAACGTGATGGTGGTCACCATTGATCCCAACGCGCCCACTCCCGCTCCTGTGATCCGCCACGGCGCGCAGGGCGAGGACGTCAAGAATCTCCAGTCCCGCCTGAAGACGCTGGGCTATTATGACGGCGAGGTAGACGGCCAGTTCGGCGGCGGCACCCGCAGCGCGGTGGTGCTGTTCCAGCAGCAGCACGGTCTGCAGGCTGACGGCATCGTGGGTGAGGAAACCCGCGCCGTGCTTTTTTCCGCGCAGGCGCATCCCATCGTCCTCACCCCCACCCCTGCGCCCACCGCCACGCCTGAAGTATCGTCAGCGATTCCCGGCCTGACTGCCGACGGCATGCCCATACTGGTCAACCGGGAGCATCATCTGCCCGACGGTTACCGCACGGTGGATCTGGTCAACATGTACGAGTACTGCGACCGGGACGTGGTGAAGATCAAGGGCAGCGGCATTGAGGGCGAGCGGATCGCCGTGGACGCGCTGATGGACATGTTCCGCGACGCCATTGCGGAGGGTATCGGTAACTGGCAGGTCAGCGCGGGTTGGCGAAGCGTCAGCTACCAGCAGAAGCTGTTCGACAATCAGGTCTACGAATACATGAAGAACAACGACATGTCCCGCAAGACAGCCGAATCCGCTACCCGCAAGACCGTGGCTGATCCCGGCTCCAGCGAGCATCATCTGGGCCTGGCGTTTGATATCACCGTTCCCGGCGTGTCCTTCAAGGGTACGAAGCAGGCCCGATGGATGGCGGAAAACTGCTGGGAGTACGGCTTCATCCTGCGCTATACCGAGGAAAAGGAGTCCATCACCGGCTTCATTGCCGAGCCGTGGCACTTCCGCTATGTAGGCGTGGAGCATTCGCTGATCATGCGCGACGAGAACCTGTGTCTGGAAGAATATCTTGAGAAGTACGGAAGCTGATCTTTTGAAGGAGGATCTCCATGACCGAGTATGCCGTTGTATGGCATCCCGATACCGACAATCTGGGCGACGATCTGCTGACGCTGGCGGCGTCCAGCCTGCTGCCCCGGGTGGATCGCGTGCTGAACGCGGATCATCTGGACGCGCCGCTGAATGATCTGGAGCCCGACGACCGCGTGGTGGCGCTGATGTGCGGCGACGTGATGCGTCATCCCGTGCACTGGCCGCCGGAGAGGCATATCGCCCCAGCCATGACGGGCGTGCATTTCAATCATGAGGACATCTGGGGCGTGCCCTTTGAGGAGTTGGGCGAGACCGGGCGCAAGTACCTCTCCGCCTGCGGCTCCATCGGCTGCAGGGACAGGCGGACAGAAAGCCTGCTGGAGAGCATGGGTCTTCCCCATCAGCTGACAGCATGCCTGACCCTGACCCTCAAGCGCCCCGACGTGCCCGCCGCCCAGCCCTACATGGTGCTGTGCGACGTGCCCGAGGATGCGGAGCGTACCCTGCGCGGTCATGCGCGGGGGCTGGAGGTCAGGGCGGTGTCCCACATCATGACCGAGGCCTCCCACGACTACGAGGCCCGCATGAAGAACGCCTATGAGCGGCTGAAGCTCTATGCAGGCGCGAAGTGCGTGATCACCCGCCGCCTGCACTGCGCCATGGCCTGTCTGGCCGTGGGTACGCCGGTGCTGCTGGTTTATCATGCGGATTATGAGGACGTGGAACGGTTCGCCCCCATGGACGGCATGCTGCGCACGGAAAGCCTGGAGCAGTTCGTTGCCCGGGTACAGTCCGGACGCTTTACGCCCGACTGGCAGAATCCTGCCGGTGTGGCCAAATGGCAGGCGGGCCTGAAGCAGGCTGCACAGGAAGCTGTGGCCCGCGCGGAAACGCTTCCCCTGCCCATCCTGCATCCTGACGAGGCCGCTGCATGGCGCAGCGCCCGCATGACCCGCATGGCTGCCAGCGCGGCGCGGAAGATCCACCGCCTGGAGCAGGCTCGCTACGAGCAGCTGCATGAGAAATTCACCCTTGTGCTGCGGGAGGATACGGCCAAGAGCGCGCTGACTACCCTGCTCTCGGAGGAGGAGGTGCGCCGTGCGCTGAAAAAGACCGCCCTGCGCCGCTGCCTCTCCATGGAGAAATGGTATCAGCGCCTGCCCCTGTACCTGAAGATCCGCATGGGCAAGGTGCAGACGGAGGATCTGTATCAGCTGGCCATGGGCGTGCTGGATCCGCTGGGCTGGCCGGAGCACCGCTGAAGGGCAGCGGAGCAGAACGGAAAAGTGGGAGGAATCAACCATGCTGAAACGGTTTGTACTGATCATGCTGGCGCTGACGCTGCTGGCCTCTCCACTGAGTGCGCTGGCGGAGAATCATGCCATTGCGTATATGGATTCCTGCTTCGAGTGCGGCTGCCGCAGGGGCGGCACCGGCGCGATGATCGGCCCCCGGGGTCTGCTCACCGCCGGGCACAACCTGTACTGCCCCGACCATGGGCAGAAGCTGACCAGCTGTGATTTTTACTTCGGCGCAGAATCCGCCAACAAGTATTTCTACCGGTATGAAGGCCATTTCCAATACACGGTGTACGATACCTTTGAGAATGGTTACAGCGCTGAGAATGATATCGGCTATGTGATTTTCGAGTCCGAGGTGGGCAGGAAGACAGGCTGGATGGGTACGCAGGTGGGCGAGGATTACTATCTGCACGAGGAATTCATCAATGTAAACAACTATGACGCTAACCGCAATCTGCAGTACGCCTATGACGTGGGGTATGTGTACTCAGACAAGCAGATGTACATACCCGTGCGCTTTTCCGGCACGGACGGCGGCCCGGTGTATACCTATATGTACGGCTTTGTGGAGCACGACTATCCCGCGGTGGTGGCGGTGTACACCTCCTTTGATAACGCGGGCAACAGCTACGCCCGCCGCCTGACGCAGGACGTATTCAACGATCTGAAGGCGGACGGCGCCTTCGAGGAATAAGCGGATATGAAAACGCCCGGAAACATATAGATGTTTCCGGGCGTTTGTTTATGCATCCCTGCCCAGCGGGCGGATCATCTTTTTGTTGCAGCGGCTGAACATGACAATACTCAGCAGCAGAGAAACCGTTTCGGAAATGGGCCACGCCCACCAGATAGCGTCCAGACCGCCGATTCGGGAGAGGATAAACGCTGCGGGCAGCAGCACCACCAGCTGGCGGCACAGGCTGTTGATCAGGCTGTAGGTACCCTTGCCCACGGCCTGGAACACGGTGCTCAAGGTGATGCCGATGGCGGCGGGGATGAAGTTGAAGCTGATGGTCCTCAGCGCTTTCACGCCGATAGCGGTCAGGTCGCTGGCCTCGCCGGCTTCAAACAGACTCAGCAGCAGCTCGGGGAAGAGCATGAACGCTGCGGTACCTGCTGCCATGATGACCACGGCAATGGTCATCGCCACACGGATGGCCTCATACACGCGCTTGCGGATCCGCGCGCCGTAGTTGTAGCCCACCACCGGCACCAGACCGTTGCTCAGGCCGAACACCGGCATGAACACAAAGGACTGCAGCTTGTAATACACGCCCAGAACGCTCACGGCGGTATTGCCGAAGGCGATAAGGATCAGGTTCATCAGCACATTCAGCACAGAGCCGATGGAGGCCATGACTGTACTGGGCAATCCGACGGCGAAAATACTGCGGATGATATCAAAATCCATCCGGAAGCCCTTCAGGCTCAGACGGAGCTCGGGGTTTTTCTTCTGGTTAAGCACAAAGCCCAGCATCATGCCGGACAGCTGACCGATGACCGTAGCCCACGCTGCGCCGGCGATGCCCATGTTCATGGTGAAAATCATGATGGGATCCAGAATGATGTTTACCACCGCGCCGGTCAGCTGGGTAAGCATGGACAGGGTGGTGTTGCCGGTGGCCTGCATCAGCCGCTCCAGCACAATGGACATGAACAGGCCGAAACTGGCCGTGCACACAATGGTCAGGTAAGTCGTGCCCAGCTCCTGCAGCACAGGATCCGGGGTGAACATGCCCATGAACATGCGGCTCATGAACAGGCCCACAATCACAAACAGCGCGCAGCTGCACATTTCAATCAGCACGCCGTTACGGGCGGCGTTGACGGCTTCCTGCGGCTTCTTTTCGCCCAGACGGCGGGAGACGAGGCTGCCGATACCCGTGCCCATGCCGGTGGACAGCGCCACCATCAGCATCTGAATGGGATAAGCCAGGGACACGGCGGTCAGCGCATTGGGATCATACCTGGCGACGAAAATGCTGTCCACAATATTGTACAGCGCCTGCACCAGCATGCTGATCATGATCGGCACAGAGACCGTGGGGATCAGCCTGCCCATGGGCATGGTACCCAGCATCCGGGAACGTTCCTGCTTCTGCATAAGGGCTCCTTTACATAGCTCGTTTCAGTAATACCAACTTATCTATGGTAGCAGAAGTAAAAGGTACAGTCAATAGTTTTATCAAAAAGAACCAGCGTTGACAAGCGTCCGCATTTGAAGTATGCTGATAAAAAACGGGGTATATTCAGGAATGGAGGCATGCAGGATGGCGTTTCTTCAGGTACAGTTTTTTTCGGACGTGCTGCAGGTGGCGTCCACGGTCAATGTAATTCTCCCCGAGCCGAAGCAGGGGATCGGGATCAAGGCGTCCGAGGCGGGCGAGGATCCCAAGGTGCTGTATCTGCTCCACGGCTACAGCGACGATCATTCCATCTGGATGCGCCGCACCTCGGTGGAGCGGTATGCCGCGCAGCACAACCTGGCGGTGATTATGCCCGCTGTCAACCACAGCTTTTATACCAATGAGGAGCAGGGCGAAAGGTACTGGGACTATGTGGCGGAGGAGCTGCCGGAGATTATGCACCGGTTCTTCCGCCTGTCGAAGAAGCCGGAGGATACCTTTGTGGCGGGCCTGTCCATGGGCGGCTACGGCGCGATGAAGCTGGCGCTGACCCATCCGGATCGTTTCGGCGCGGCGGCCAGCTTCTCCGGCGCGGTGGATATGTTTGCGGATCTGAAGCATATCCCTGCCGGCCGGCAGAAGGGACTTGAGCGGATTTTCGGCAATCTGAAGAAGGTGGTCGGAAGCGGGCATGACCTGTATCACCTGATGAAGGTGAACGCGAAGGCGGAACATAAGCCGCGGATCTACGTGGCCTGCGGCGATGCGGATTTCCTGCATAAGGCCAACCTGAAGTTCGTGCCGGAGATGGAAAAGCACGGCTGGGACGTGACCTATTATGAAGAGGCAGGCGTGGGCCACGAGTGGGCGTTCTGGGATCGTGAGATTGCCAAATTCATCCTCTGGATGCTGGGAAAGTGACGCGCCGTCAGGCTTGGCATGCCGGCTGCGCTGATACAAAAAAACTGACCGCAAATGCGGTCAGTTTTTTTGTATCGGGCGTTATCCCACCGAGTCGGCCGGAGGCTCCTGCAGCATCTTTTGCCAGATTTCGCTCTGCCCGCCCAGCTGCATCGCAGGGCTGCCGGGCAGCGAGGCAGGGTCAAAGGATACGGTCAGCTTGACGTACACGGCGGCATAGCTTGCGCCGCCGAGGCTGATGCTGCTGTTCAGCTTCCCGGTCAGGCCGTTGAAGCTGCGGGTCCCCAGATTCTGTGCGTCAATGGGATTGGTGGCTACGTAAACCGTCGCCTTGTCAATCTCTCCGTCTGCGCCGGGCGCGACCTGCGCGCTGACGGTCAGCCGGCCGCCGGAAACGGAAAAGGTGACCGTTCCCAGCTCATACGCACCGCTGGCGTGCATGGGTACGGTGAGGCTGGAGCCGTTCAGGGCGTTCAGGTCAAGGAGCGTGGCGCTCTTCCATCCGCCGGAGCCGGTGAGGGCGGAAAGCGGATAGCCCACAGAGCAGGCCGCGTTGCCCGTCAGCCGGGGCATTACTCGCCGCACCGTGAAGGAGGACGTGGATCCGCCGATGCTGACGGAAACGCTGTACAGCGTTTCTGCGCCCTTCAGGCGCAGATAGACGTCCTCCGAGCGGAAGGTGCCGCTGCACACGCCGTAGTCGCGCTGATACGTCACGCCGCCGCTCTCTGTGACCGTGACGGTGACGCGACTGTCGTCAGCCACAGGACAGGTGATGCACAGATAGGAACGGTCGGATTCATAGCTGCCGCTCAGCTCACGCACAGTGAACACGTCCTCGCCCAGCGCAGGCGCGACCGCCAGCATCAGCATCACCGCCAGCAGAAAACACAGGAGCCGTTTCATCTTCATCACCTCATTTCACTAATATAACGGAAGCAGGGCTTCCGCCCCTGCAAGGTCTTTGAACCATTTTAGGGTATACTGCATCGGCGATCTCGGTCAGGCAGCATGGCAGCAGCACGCGCGGGCAGCCAGACCGGAGGGGCTCAACTCGATCGCGAGCCGGGTGTGGGCACTGCCCACTTACTTTACGATCAGGTTCACCAGACGGCCGGGCACGAAGATTACCTTCACGACCTTCTTACCGGCGATGAACTTCTCCATGGCGGGAGAGGCGGGCAGCTCGGTCTCGGCCTGCTCCTTGGTCATGTCGGCGGGGATCATGATGCGGCCGCGAACCTTACCGCAGACCTGCACGGCGATCTCCACCTCGCTCTTGACCATGGCGGCCTCGTCCCACTGGGGCCAGGGCTGATGATGCACAGCCTCGGCATTGCCCAGATTCTGCCACATCTCCTCGGTGATGTGGGGAGCCACGGGATTCAGCAGCTTGATCAGGGTCTCCAGCTCGGCACGGGTGACGGAGCTGGCGGCGTACATTTCGTTCACCAGGGACATCATGGCGGCGATGGCGGTATTGAACTTCATGGCCTCATAGTCCTGGGAGACCTTCTTGATGGTCTCGTGCATCAGGGCATTCAGCTTGTCGGAGTACTTGTCGCCGTCCGTTACCATCTCCTGCAGACGCCACACGCGGTCCAGGAAGCGGCGGCAGCCCTTCGCGCCGTTGGTAGACCACGGAATCGCCTGATCAAACGCGCCCATGAACATCTCGTACAGGCGGAAGGCGTCGGCGCCCAGCTCGTCAATGATGTCGTCGGGATTCACCACGTTGCCGCGGGACTTGGACATCTTTTCGCCGTCGGTGCCCAGAATCAGGCCCTGTGCGGTACGCTTCATGTAGGGTTCGGGGCAGGAGACCTCGCCCAGATCATACAGGAACTGATGCCAGAAGCGGGAGTACAGCAGGTGACGGGTCACATGCTCCATGCCGCCGTTGTACCAGTCCACGGGCATCCAGTAGTCCAGCGCTTCCTTGGAGGCGAAGGCCTCGGCATTGTGGGGATCGCAGTAGCGCAGGAAGTACCAGGAGGAACCGGCCCACGGGGGCATGGTATCGGTCTCACGCTGAGCCGCCGCGCCGCACTTGTGGCAGGTGCAGTTCACAAAGCTGTCGCTATGGGCCAGCGGGCTCTTGCCGTCGGTACCGGGCTGGAAGTCCTCCACCTCGGGCAGACGCAGGGGCAGCTCCTCATAGGGCACGGCCACCACGCCGCAGTGGGGGCAGTGGATCAGCGGGATGGGCTCGCCCCAGTAGCGCTGGCGGTTGAAGGCCCAGTCCTTCATCTTGTACTGCACGCCGGCCTTGCCCACGCCCAGCTTCTCGATCTCCTCCAGCACGCGGTTGATGGAGTCCTTCTTGTTGGTGTAGCCGTTCAGGAAGTCGGAATTGACCATCTCGCCGTCGCCGGTATAGGCTTCCTTCTCAATGTCGCCGCCCTTGATGACCTCGATGATGTCCACGCCGAACTTCTTTGCAAATTCCCAGTCGCGCTGGTCATGGGCGGGCACGGCCATGATGGCGCCGGTGCCGTAGCCCATCATCACGTAGTCCGCGATGAAGATCGGGATCGCCTTGCCATTGACGGGGTTGATCGCCTGCAGGCCCTCCAGCTTCACGCCGGTCTTGTCCGTGTTCAGCTCGGTGCGCTCGAAGTCGGACTTGCGGGCGGCGGCCTCACGGTAGGCGACGATGGCATAGTAGTTGGTGATCAGATCCTTGCGGTTCTCGATGATGGGATGCTCGG
>JAFURI010000036.1 GCA_017471885.1 Clostridia bacterium
AGGCTGCTCCGGCCATCGTGTTCATCGACGAGATCGATGCGGTGGGCCGCCACCGCGGCGCCGGTCTGGGCGGCGGTCATGATGAGCGCGAGCAGACCCTGAACCAGCTGCTGGTGGAAATGGACGGCTTCGCCATCAATGAAGGTGTGATCGTCATGGCAGCCACCAACCGCCGCGATATTCTGGATCCCGCGCTGCTGCGTCCCGGCCGTTTTGACCGTCAGGTCACGGTCAACTATCCCGATATGGAAGGCCGCGTGGCCATCCTGAAGGTGCACAGCAAGGGCAAGCCTCTGGATCCGGCAATTGATCTGCATAACATCGCCAAGCGCGTACCCTTCGCCACCGGCGCAGAGCTGGAGAATATCATGAACGAGGCGGCGATTCTGGCTGCCCGCGCCCGCAAGAAGCAGATCGACCAGCAGATGCTGATCGACGCCATTGCCCGGGTGCAGATGGGCCCCGAGAAGCGCAGCCACAAGGTGACCGAACGCGACAAGCGTCTGGTGGCTATCCATGAGTCCGGCCATGCTGTGGTGGAGCACTTCATCCCCGGCAGCGACGAGGTGCATCTGGTAACCATCGTGCCTCGCGGCGCGGCGGCGGGCCATACCCTGTCCCTGCCCAGCGAAGAGAATGATCTGAT
Source organism: Clostridia bacterium (assembly GCA_017471885.1). GTDB lineage: Bacteria > Bacillota > Clostridia > Christensenellales > Aristaeellaceae > UBA11524. The sequence goes on from JAFURI010000036.1 coordinate 647, forward strand.
GACCCAGAGCCAGCTGATGGCCCGCATTGCGGGTCTGCTGGGCGGCCATGCGGCTGAGCAGCTTGGTCTGGGCGAGTTCTCCACCGGCGCTACCAGCGATCTGCAGCGCGCCACGGAGCTGTGCCGCCGCATGGTGACCCAGTTCGGCATGAGCGAGGAGATCGGCCCTGTGTATCTGGGCGGCGACGGCGAGGTGTTCGTCGGCAAGGAATACGGTCAGCGCTCCAGCTATTCCGAGGAAGTGGCTGCGAAGATTGATACCGAGGTACGCCGTCTGCTGGACAAGGGCTACGAGATGGCTGTGAAGGCTATTGAGGATCACCGCGACCGCTTCGACGCGCTGGTGGACGCTCTGCTTGAGATGGATACCGTCAGCCGCAAGGAGTTTGTTGCTCTGATGGAGACGGGCGAGATCCCTGCAGATCTGGTGGACGAGGATAAGCCCCGTCCCGCGGCGGAAATCCCCGTGCCCGAGAAACAGGAGCCTGCTCCTGCGCCCGATCGTCCCGAACTGCCGGACGGCTTTACCATTGATCCCAATGAAGACAAGGCCTGATCTGCATATGCACACAACCGCCAGCGACGGGGTGCTGAGCCCTGTGCAGCTGGCGGAGAAAGCGGCCGACGCAGGCGTAACCATCATGGCTGTGACGGATCACGACAGTTTTGCCGGATCGGACAGCCTGCGCGGCATGGCGACGCCTGTTCCGGTGATTCCCGGCGTGGAGCTGAGCATCCGCGGCATGAAGAATCTGCACCTGCTGGGCTACGGCCTCACGGAGGCGCAGGAGCTGCGGCAGAAGGTGGCTGAGCTGGCCTTCAAACGTGAGCATCGCGCGGAAAGGATGCTGGAGAAGCTGCATCAGCTGGGAATGCCCCTGAAGGCGGAGCAGATCATCCATGAAGGCGTGCTTGGCAGGCCTCATATCGCCCGGGCCATGGTGACAGCGGGCTATGTGGAGACTGTGCAGGAGGCCTTTGATCGCTACCTTGGCGATGGCAGGCCTGCTTACGTAAGCGGCGAGAGGCTGTCCATGGACGAAGCCATCCCGCTGATGCGCCGGAACGGCTTTATACCTGTGCTGGCACATCCCATTCAGCTTGGCAAAGATGAATGTACTCTGCGCCAGCTGCTGCAGTACTGGCAGTCCCTGGGACTGATGGGCGTGGAGGTGTATCATCCCTCCCAGACAGGGCAGGGCTACGGTGCGCTGGATCAGATGGTGCGCCGGATGGGCCTGCTGGTAACCGGCGGAAGCGATTTCCATCAGGAAAACGACAGCCACGGCCTGCCGGGCTGTACCGCGGACGCATGGAATCAGGCCCGGGAAGACCTGCAGAAGCTTATGCAGGCCATGGAACAGATGAAAACCAACGAAGAAAAGTAACGTGCGAAAGGAGGATGGGTATGGATATGAACGGCTATACGCCGCCGTCGCCGCCCGCGCAGCGCCAACGCCGCAGCGAAAGGGCGAAATATCAGCAGAATACACAGAGCGCCGCGCCTGCGAAGCCCGTACAGAATGCACAGCCTGTACAGCAGTCAGTTGCGCAGCCGCCCAGGAAGCAGCCGTCCTCCTCCCGCCAGTCCCGTCCGCAGGATGACTGGCAGCAGGGCGCACACCCCGGCAGACAGGGTTATCAGCCTGCGAAGCCTGTGCGTCAGGCAGCTCCCTATCAGAGCGGGTGGGGCCAGCAGCCATATCAGCCCACATATCAGCAGAGCTACGGCGCGCCCAATCAGCCTGCGGCACAGCAGCCCTACGGCTATCAGGAGCAGCCCCGTCAGCAGGGGAATCCCTACGGCGGCAGCTATTTCGCTCCGCAGGGCCGCGGGATGCAGGGCTATCCGCAGGAGCAGCCACGGCAGGGCGGTCGGCCGCCACGGAAAACGCCTGTGCTGCGCAACATCCTTCTGATTATCCTGTGCGTGGGCATCATTGCCGGCGCAGTGGTCGGCGGACGATACATGCTGCAGCAGAAGGAGCTTACCGACTATGTGGCCTCCTATGACAACGTGTTCTGCAACGGCGTGTACGTGGACGGCATTCATCTGGGCGGCATGACGGCTGATCAGGGCATTGCAGCCGTGCAGATGCAGGCGCAGCAGCGCAGCGATGCATGGTCTGTGCGCCTGACCTATCAGGGTCAGCTGGTGACCGAGATCAAGGCCAGCCAGCTGAACATGTCCGTGGACGTGATGGCTGTGCTGAACGAAGCCTGGCAGCAGGGCCGTACGGGCGATACAAAAACCCGCAAGGCCGCCATGGATGCGCTGCTGGTCACTCCCTATCAGGGTTATACGGCCATGCCCAGCGGCGATACCTCTGTGATCGACACCATTCTGGACGGTATTCGCAACCAGGTCTACCGCGCTCCGCAGAACGCCGCAATCATTTCCTTCAACCCCGAAAAGACGGTGGATCTTTTCACCTTCCAGGAGGAGGTGCCCGGGCGCTATCTGGATACGGCTCCGCTAAAGGAGCAGATCTACCAGATGGTGTCCACCATGACCAGCGGCTCCATTGAGGTTAATCCCGTGGAGATTCAGCCGGATATCACCGTGGCCATGCTGAAGGAAACGGTTGCTCTGCGCGGTTCAGCCTACACAAAGATTTCCACGACCAGTACTGAGGATCGCAACAAGAACATCATCCGCTCCTGCAACCTGATTTCCGGAACCATCATCCAGCCGGGCCAGACCTTCTCCTTCAACGAGGTCGTTGGCAAGCGTACGGTGGAGAACGGCTTCTATAAGGCTATCGAATACGCCAACGGCGAGCATGTGGAGGGTATCGGCGGCGGCGTCTGCCAGACCAGCTCCACGGTGTATCTGGCCTCTGTGGCTGCAGGCATGGAGATTGTGAAGCGTGAGCCGCATTCCGATGAGGTGAACTACACCGCCTACGGCATGGATGCGACCGTGTACTGGGAGTACGGCCGCAAGATTGATTACGTATTCCGCAACAACACGGACAAGCCCATCTACATGGTGGCCCGCGTGCAGAGTGATCCGGACAGCAAGCGCCGTCTGATCTGCAAGGTGGAGATTTACGGCGCCAGCATGGGCGACGTGACCTACAGTCTGGAAACCCAGACGGTGGAGATTCTCCAGCCCGGTGCGGACGTGATCGTGAAGGACAAGAAGGCCGAGTACGTCACCTACACGGACGAGCAGTATGTGCAGCGCAAGGCAGCGGAAGGCTGCGTGGTGGACAGCTTCCGCGTCAAGTATGTAAACGGCGTTGAGGTGGAACGCGTCAAGCTCTACACCGACCGCTACGAAGCCAAGGCGAAACGGATCTATGTGGGCGTTACAGAACGTACCGCGTGGTAAAAAGCAAGGAGGAAGCAGAGCTGCTTCCTCCTTTTCTGTATCAAAAAACACCCCCGAAGGCATTCCTTCGGGGGTGTAAGCATATACGAGATCAAGCCTTGCCGTTGCAGCCCAGAACGTTCACGATCTTGTGGGTGACCATGTCCTTCACAGCCTGACGAGCGGGCTTCAGCCACTGACGGGGGTCGAAGTGATCGGGATGCTCGGCCAGATACTTGCGGACGCTGGCGGTCAGGGCCAGACGGATATCGGAGTCGATGTTGATCTTGCACACGGCAGAGGTAGCGGCCTGACGCAGCTGCTCCTCGGGGATGCCGATAGCGCCGGGCATGCTGCCGCCGTACTTGTTGATTTCCTCCACAAAGTTCTGGGGCACGGAGGAAGCGCCGTGCAGCACGATGGGGAAGCCGGGCAGACGCTTGGAGCACTCCTCCAGCACGTCGAAGCGCAGCTGGGGCTTGGTGCCGGGCTTGAACTTGTAAGCGCCGTGAGAGGTGCCGATGGCGATGGCCAGAGAGTCGCAGCCGGTCTTGGACACAAACTCTTCCACCTCTTCGGGGCGGGTGAACATCTCGGCGCCGTGCTCGACGACAACTTCGTCTTCCACGCCGGCCAGAGTGCCCAGCTCAGCCTCAACCACAGCACCGTGGTCGTGAGCGTACTCCACCACGCGGCGGGTCAGCTCGATATTCTCGGCGAAGGGCTTGCTGGAAGCGTCGATCATGACGGAGGTGAAGCCGCCGTCGATGCAGCTCTTGCACAACTCAAAGCTGTCGCCGTGATCCAGATGCAGAGCGATCGGGATATCAGGATTCTGGGCAGCGGCAGCCTCCACCAGCTTCACCAGATAGGTGTGGTTGGCGTAAGCACGGGCGCCCTTGGACACCTGCAGGATGACGGGAGCCTTCAGCTCGCCCGCAGCCTCGGTGATGCCCTGGATGATTTCCATGTTATTGACGTTGAAAGCGCCGACGGCGTAACCGCCTTCGTAGGCCTTCTTAAACATTTCCTTGGTCGTAACGATAGCCATTGGAAACAGCCTCCTTTTATATGCAGACATAAAGATACCTTTAGCATTATAGCATAATTTCACCAGCGTGAAAAGGGGTTTGCAGAATCTTTCACAGGAAGTGTGCATCAAACGGGAGGAAGTAGGCCTTTGCGTGTCGAAAACAGAAAGAAAAGAACACGAATATGACGTCGGAGGTGCTTGCATGCAGAAGGAAACGGTGAATGAAGCCCGGTTTTCTCTGGTAATCAGCGGAGAGCAGCTGGCTGTGGAGGATATTGAGCAGGGTCTGGGGCTGAAGGCGACCCGGCTGATTCGCCGCGGCGAGGTGCTGAACAGACTGCCTCTGATTGAAGCAGCGGAGGACGAGTGGCTGTACGCCGTTCCGCTGACAGCGCATCACGGCACGGATGCAGGGCTGAACGTGCTGCTGTCCCTGCTGGTGGAAAAGGATGCGGTACTGAACGGGCTGAAAGCGAAGTATCAGGTGGCGCTGCGCCTTTATGTGCAGAGCGATTACGCGCAGATGGGCTATAGCCTGATGCCGGAGACGCTGGCTAAGATTGTGGCCACGGGTCTCCCGCTGGACGTATCCTCCCTGAGCTGGGGCGAAGTGAAAATGTAATAAGCAGAAAGAACGGACTGATCGTAATGATCAGCCCGTTCTTTTTTGCTGCCGTTACGGCCGGTCAGGCCATGCGCAGACGATAACCCAGCTTATAGACGGTCTCGATGCAGGTCGCGCCCAGCTTGCGCCGCAGACGCTGGATGTGTACGTCCACGGTGCGTGTTTCACCCACGTCCTGATAGCCCCATGCGGTGCGGAGAAGCTGCTCGCGGGTCAGCGCAGCGTCAGGGGATTGCATCAGCGCCTGAAGCAGAGCAAACTCCTGCGCCGTCAGCGTCAGCCGCTGGCCATCCATGGTGGCCTCGCGACGCTTGAGATCCAGCTGGAGCGAGCCCAGAGACAGGGTGTTGGCGGAGACAGCAGCCAGCTCGTTGACTGCGCTGACCAGCTTTTTTCCGTCAAAGGGACTGACCAGCACGTCGCAGCCTCCCTGATACATGGCGCGCAGATGATCCGCGTTGGCGGCGTCGCCGGTGATAAAGAGGATGGGCCAGCCCTTTTCCTCCAGCGTATGCAGGAAGGTGTAGCTGTCCGTCCACGGGAGGCGTGCGTTGAGAAGCGTCAGTAACCGCTGTCCTTTGTTGACGAGATTCAGACCATCGCTGATGGTCTGGGCAGCGCGGCATTCGTGGCCGGCACGGATCAGCACTTCGCACATTTTTGCGCCCAGCCGGGCGTCAGGTTCCATAATCAAAATCATTGCCATGGTCTCACCTCGTCTATATAGACGAAACAGAACCATTTTTCGATGCATTGGAACGGTCAAAAGTATTACAAAGATGTAACATTTCGGTGATCGTTGGAGGAAAAGTAAAAAAACCGGGGCGGCATCGTGGCCGCTCCGGCAGAGGTATTATTCGCAATCAAAAATCGCTTTTTTCTCAATAAGGTGACCGTACTCATCCTTCCAGCGGTGATGAGCTTCGCACGCATCGTAGACCGGCAGCGCGTCAGGCTCCATGCAGATGCGGATCATCAGGTCGTAGCGGTTGGGGCGATCCACCACGTTGAGGATCAGCTCCACGCTGTGTACGCCGGGGAGAGTCAGCGTCTGGCGGAAAAGCTGCTCAATCTCACGGTACATCGGCTGAGGATCGGCAGGGCGTTCCTTCCACTTTACGATAATGTGATGCAGCATACCTTCGCTCCTGTTTTATTGGGCAGGCGGGGTCAGCAGATCGGTGGGCGTGGCGGCGGAAGCAACCATGTCTCGCAGAAGAATGTTGAAGAGCTTCTCCACGTTCTCCTGATTCTGGTTATTGACGATGATGGACAGGTAGCACTCCTCGGTGGTATAGAGGAAGCTCTTGAGGTGGGGGAGGTAGCTCATGGGGATACCGTAGAGATGGCGCTCGTGCAGCTCGCTGTCCACACGCCAGCCCTTGCGCAGATCCATACCCTGCGCCTCGCAGTATTCCACCACACCCTCCAGCGTCTCCAGGGGCATGAACGCGCCCTGGGAGGCGTAAGCCTGGAAGTGCGACTTGTTCAGCACATAGATATCGCCTTCGCCGGCAGCAATGTAGGTACTCAGCTGCATCTCGCCGTAGGTTTCATCCATAAAAACCAGCATGGAGTTGACCTGCTCCATATCAGCCATTTCATTCTGACGGACACGTTCCAGATAGGCGTCCAGCTGCACGTCCTTACCCATGCAGTCAGCCAGCAGCACAACCTTTTTGTTCTCCGGAGGACGGTAGGCGGTGGTGGTATAAATAAGGTTCCAGCCGAAGATGGCGATTACCACCAGAAACAGATACTTCCACCAGGAATAATTCCAATGGTTCTGAAGAATTTCCTTGTTTACAGGCGTTTTCATGTGCAGGATCCTTTCTGAATCATAAATAAAGCCGGAGAAAGATAGTTGAAAGTTATACAATGATAGAATAACACGCAACAGCTGTTTCGTCAAGAAGAGAAAAGACCGCAGCATAAAAAGACGGCCCGCTCACGCATGCGAAAGCGGGCCGGAACGGAATCACTCGGCCTTGACGACAAGCACCCAGTCGTTGTCCTGCGTGAGGCGGGCCAGAGGCTTCACCTGCACGGAATCCTTGCCGGTGAAATCAGCAAGATAGCTGCGGCCGCCGCTGACAGGATTGAACCACCAGGCATGCAGCGTACGGCCCTTCCAGGGGGTCAGATCCACGGTGAAGGGTTCGCCGAGATAGGTGTAGGCGAAAAGGAAGTCATCGCCCGCAAACAGGCTGACGCGGTGATAGCGCTCCTTCTGCCCGGAAAGCAGGAGCTGCTCGGCGGGAGCGCCGTGCTGCCAGTCTACGGATTCCATCAGTGCGCGCAGGAAGCCCATCTGCTCGGAACCCACATGGTGGACGGAGTCGCGCCAGGTCCAGCGTACGCCGTAGTTGCCGGGCTTGCGGGAATCGCAGTGCATCTGCTGGATAGCGTTATCACCGTAGGTGTGACCCATGCTGCCCTGGAAAACAGACCAGTACGCATAGCGGCGCACGTCCCACTCACGCCAGTAGGGATTGGCCAGATCATGCAGACCCTGCAGGATCAGTTCATAGGAGGGCTCGCCGTCCACAGTGGGCTTTGGGGGATCCATGGCGTAGTCCCGGTCCACATAGCGCCAGTTATCCTCGCCAAAGAAGGTTTCGCGTACGGCGTTGTCATCCCATGCGCCCAGAGAGGCCTGATTGTAATTGCGATGGCCGGACTGGAACATGTTGAAATCCAGCCAGTCCTCATGATGGAACCACATGGCAGAAGAAGTGCGGCCGAAGGGATGATAACCGATCAGCTTATCGGGGGTCAACTGGCGCAGTACCCGACCGGCCTTGTTGTACACGCCCTCGTGGCCTGCGCCGCGGATGTCGCCGCCCAGCAGCCAGATGACGTTGGGGTTGTCCTTGAAGCGATTGGCCACGTAGGTCATGTAATGCTCAATATTGTCCTCGGTCAGGGAGCCGTCGCTGACCACACTGCCCCAGCTGGGCAGCAATGCCATGTAGAGGCCGATTTCTTCAGCGATCTTGACAATACGGCTGCAGTGATCAAAGTATTGCTTGCTGGTGTTGTCCTTATCATTTTTGCGGATACTGTTGGTTACCACGCCGGGGACGTTGTGGAGCAGGACGGCCTGAATCACCGTGAAGCCCTTGTCGCGGCGGTTGATCAGATAGGAACGGGCTTCTTCCTCCGATGCTTCGGTCATGAGCAGCCAGGCTGTATCAGCCAGCCAGAAGAAGGGCTGATCGCCGTTTTGCAGGTATCGATGATTTTCGCTGACATGCAGCAGGCCGTATTCCCAGGGCTTCTTCATGGTGATTCCTCCTATATTTACAGTACAAGACCGTATTCATCCAGAACGGGCTGAACCTTCTCCACCTGACCGCTCCGAAGGCAGCGGTTCATGGCTTCCATAACGGCGATGGTGCGGATCCCTTCCTTCAGATCGGGCAGGGGCGTGGTTCCGTCTTCGATGCAGCGGGCAAAGTATTCATAGTAGTTCTGATACTCGCCGGCGTGATGGGTATCACCCTCGAAACGGTAATAGTAGGGACGCAGATGCTCGTAGTTTTCAAAGGTTGTATCCACATGTTTGCCGAGCTTGGAGAAATGATGCGTGTAATCAAAGGGACAATCCGCCTTGCTTGCACCCATGGTGCCGCGCAGCGTACAGCTGATGTAATGCTCCGTGGGCGTTCCCAGCGCGGGTACGGCATAGGCGCCGTTGACGGAGGCGCAGATGCCGCTGCGGTCCTTCAGCAGGAACTTGAGCGCGTCGGGAGCCATCACGCCGCGGGAGGCGCTGTTGGCGCTGGTTACGCCCACGCCGTAGACCTCCTCCACATGGGGGAGATACCACACAGCCAGATCCACCGCGTGATTCAGGAAATTGTACATCCAGGAGAAGCCCTCCTCGTGGCTCCAGCTGCGCTCAAGGAACCAGCGGGAATCGCTAACGTACGCAGCCTCCACAGTGACCAGCTGACCGTTTTCACCGTTCTCATAATCCCGGCGTTGGCGCATGGCGGCTTCAAAGTAGCGGGAGCTCTGGCCGATGAACACATGCTTGCCCGCCTTCTTCTGGGCGTCCAGCAGGGGCTGCGCCATGGTCAGGTCTACCATCAGGGGCTTGGTGCAGATAACGTGCTTGCCGGCCTCCAGCGCCATGATGATATGCTTTGCGTGGAGCTGATCGGGGGTATAGATGCCGATCACGTCCAAAGAGTCGTCCTTCAGCATCTCCTCGTAGCTGGTCAGGTAGCCGATGCCCAGGTTGAATTCCCTGATGCGTTCGCGGCACAGCTCTTCGTTCAGGTCGCAGATAGCGCCCAGCTCCCAGTATTCGCTGGCTTCTACGGCGGAAATTACGCTGCGGCCCTCGCCAAGGCCCAGCACGCCAATGCGGAGCTTCTTCATGTTAATCAACCTCCATCATCATATCGGGTGTGACAGTAAACGGTACGTCCGGGATCAGCGGAAATTCTGCGATCAGGTGCTGCCAGCGCAGATGCACGGTCTGTTCGGCGGGGGAGGAAAGCGTGACGCTGATCAGCCGTCCATCCTGCCAGCATGCATCCACTGTGATGTTTCCCCGGGCTTTAAGGCCCGTAAAGCGTCCTTCCTGCCATTGCGGAGGCAGAGCCGGGAGAAGCTTCAGCTCGTCGCCGTGGCTCTGCAGGAGGCCTTCCAGCGCTGCTGCGGCGAAGCCGGTGTTGCCGTCCAGCTCCCACACGGGCGCATAGGAGGAAGCACCGCGGGTGGAGGGGTGCATCACCAGCCCGTTGGGCACGGTAAGGATGCGCTGCATCTCCCGCAGATGGAAGCCCAGCTGGTCGCCGTCCATCAGGCGGGCGGCATACATGGCAAGCATTGTGCGGGCCCAGCCGGTGTCCTCCCAGTTGTCGTAGGGATCAAGCCGACGGCGGATGCTTTCCCGGGCGGCCTGAGCCAGCTCCGGCGTGTCTTCCGGCGTAATCTGCCCGTAGGGGAATACGCCGATCAGGTGGCTCATGTGCCGGTGCTGTGGATCCGCCACAGGCAGGTCGTGAGGCCATTCTGCCAGCAGGCCGTCAGGCGTGATACGGTGGGGAGGCAGACGATCCAGTGCGTCCGTAATGCGTTCATCCGGGGAAAGCATCAGCGCGGTTCGTGCTTCCTGCAGATCCATGAACAACTGGCGGATAGAAGCAGTCTCGAAAGTGGCGTTCATGCTGGCAAAGTGCTTTTTACCGTCCGCAAGGTACGCATTCTCGGGTGAAATGGACGGGCCGCCCACCAGAAATCCATCCTGTTCGCAAAGATAAGCGAGGAAGAAATCTGCCGCCTCCGTCAGCACGGGCAGGACATGCTCCTGCAGGAAAGCGCGATCCTGCGTGAAGCGGTAATGCTCCATATAGTCGGCTGCTTCCCATGCGCCGCAGGCAGGACAGGGGGAAAGGCTGCGGTGCCAGTAAGGCTGAGCCCAGCCCCATGCGTTGGAAACAAGTTCCGCCGCCCAACCGGGAAGTCCGTAATGGCAGCGGGCGTTGGCGCGGCCGTGGGGAATCAGCCGCTCCTCCATCCAACGGAAGAGGGGCTGCCGACAGTCGGGCAGGTTGCCAGTACCGGCCAGCCAGTAATTCATCTGGGTATTCACGTCCAAATGCATATCGCAGGTCCAGCCGATGTTGCAGGCTACGTTGTCGTTCCATACGCCCTGCAGGGACATGGGCAGGGGAGAATCCTCCCGTGCGCCGCTGACCATCAGATACCGGCCCAGAGCGATCATGCGCTCGGAAAACGGATCGGTGGGCAGGTGCACGGCGGCCCGGTTCATCAGCGCAGAAAAATCATCCCTGTGGCGCTGAAGCAGGGTCTTGTAGTCGTGATCCGGCAGCACAGGCGCGGTCAGGGGCTGATCAAAGTCCGTGGTCATGGCCAGCATCAGGCAAACGCGCTTTGCGCCGGTGATTTGCAGCGCGCCGTCAACAGCAGCGATCTGTCCGTCTGAATCAGCCTGAAGAAGTCCTTGCAGCTTTACGCCGCAGCAGCCGTCGCTGTGCTTTGTTTCCAGCGCCTGCGCATGGAAGAAAAGCTGGTTCTTTTCCGCCGAAGCCTCAAGATGGTTGCCCTCAACGCGGATTCGCAGCGATACAGGCGCGTCGTCCTCCAGCAGCAGCACAAATACCCGATCCGCGTGAGAGCAGAAGGCGGTCTGCTTCTGCAAGCTTTCGCTATGACGGAAGGTGCAGCTGGCCACGCCGTCGGTCAGATCCAGCGTGCGGGCGTAGTCCGTCCAGCCGCCGGGGAGACGCTGCTCAATCAGCAGTTCGCCCACAGGCAGGGAGGTGCCGTAGTTGCCCTTGCGGCCCAGATAGTCATCCGTATGGGCGGACATAGCTGCCCAGTCGCCGCGAAGCGCAGCCTCGCGGGCAAGGCGGAAGGCCTGCGGCGCGGAAGCGTCGTCGGTGGGGTATTCGTCGCGGCCGGAATAATAGGTGATATGGCTCAGGGCAATCCGGCCGTTTTCCGGATGAAGGGACAGTGCCTGTCCCATGTGGCCGTTGCCTGTGAGAAAGGCATTCCAGAAGGAGTCGCCGGGAGCTGAAAGGAAAATATCCGGCATAATGAACGTCCTTTCGCAGTCAGAATAGGCATGGAGGAACGGTGTGGAATACCGGCAAAGGAAAAGGGCTGCCGGATTTCGGCAGCCCCGGTAGTCCGGTGGAAATGAAGGAATATCAGCCCTTGACGCTGCCTGCGGTCACGCCGTCCATCAGGTAACGGTTGAAGAACAGGAACAGCAGGAATACGGGAATCAGCGACAGGGTGGACATGGCGAACATGGGGCCGAAGTTGGTACCCTGAGAGTCCGCGAAGCCCTTGATGGCCAGAGACACGGTCTGCAGGGAGGGTTTGCTCAGGTAGAGCAGGGGACCCATGTAGTCGTCCCAGATCCAGTAGAAGGAGATCACGATGGTGGTGATGATGGACGGGCCCAGCAGCGGCAGAATGATCTGCACGAAGATGGAATACTTGTTGCAGCCGTCGATCATAGCCGCTTCATCCAGTTCCTTGGGCAGGCCGCGGATGAACTGCATCATCATGTAGATGAAGAAGGGCCAGCCGAGGAACTTGGGCAGAACCAGCGGGATGAATGTACCAACCAGATTCAGATTATTCCAGATGATGTACTGAGGAATCATCAGCACCTGACCGGGCAGCAGCATGGTCATGATCATCAGGGTAAACCACATCTGACGACCCTTGAACTTGATGCGGGCCAGACCATAGGCAACCATGGCAGAGGAAAGCACCGTGCCGAAGGTGCCCAGAATGGACACGATGAAAGAGTTCTTGAAGAAAGTGGCGAAGGTGTACATGCCGGCGCCGACCCAGCCGTCAGGATAGTTGGAGAACTGCCAGACGGAGGGCAGGAAGGGAGCCTTGCTGCCCAGAATTTCGGACTTCATCTTGAAGGAGCCGAGAATCATCCAGATGACGGGATAGATCATCAGGAGGCCAAAGGCGATGACGAAGAGGTGATAAATGGTATCTTTCATGATTCGACGAGTTCTCATCTTCGTTACCTCCTTTTAATTCTCGTAGAAAGTCCAGTAAGAGGACGACTTGAAGATGATGCCTGTAATGCCGGCCATGATCAGCAGCATAATCCAGCTTTCAGCGCAGGCATAGCCCATGCGGAAGAAGCTGAAGCCGTTTTGGTAGATATCCAGCGCAATGTAGTGGGTGGCGTAGTTGGGACCGCCCTGAGTGATGATCTGCGCCTGGGTGAAGGTCATGAAGCCGGAAATCAGCTGCATGATAAGATTAAACAAAATGATGGGGGAGAGGCAGGGCAGGGTGATACGGAAGAAACGGGAAATGGAGCCTGCGCCGTCAATTTCGGCTGCCTCGTAGTAGTCCTTGGGAATCTGCTTCAGACCAGAAGCGAAAATCAGCATGGAAGAACCGAACTGCCATGCATTGCACAGCACCAGAGGAATGAATGCCCAGGAGCTGTTGCCGAAGAAGTTGAAGCCTCTGACACCCATTGCCTTGATCAGGGTTACGATGGGGCCGCGGGAGCCAAAGAGCTGCTTCCATACCAGAGCAACGGCCACGGAGCCGCCGATCAGGGAAGGAATGTAGTAAACTGCGCGGTAGAAGCCCTGCGCCTGGGTGGGCTTGGTAAGAAGCATGGCGATCAGCAGAGCGAAGACCAGCTTCATGGGTACGCCGACGATAACGTACTGGAAGGTAACCACAAGAGAATTGCTGAACTTGGAGTCCTGGAACAGATCAAGATAATTCTTAAAACCGATCCACTCAGCGGGGGAACCAATCTTGTACTCACAGAAGGAATAGTACAGAGACAGGAACATGGGAATCAGGGTGAAGCAAAGGAAACCGATGATGAACGGTGCAGTAAACACATAACCGACCGTATTATCATTATGGATAAGTGAGCGTAATCCTGATTTATGCGTTTTCTGCATCACGGAAAACTCCTTTCAAAAAAGGCGCCCTGAAAGCCCGGGGGATTTTTCAGGGCGCCATGTAGATTAACCATTAGTACCGATACTGGCTGAAGTAATTATTCGTACTTGTCCCAGATCACCTGAGCCTCGGCCCAGAAGGCTTCCATGCACTCACGGGCGGAAGCGAACTTGCCTTCGGCCAGGCCCTGCAGATAGCCAGCCTTCAGCACGTTGGAGATTTCCTCGTTGGAGGCGGGTTCGGCGGGAGAGGTCAGAGCAGCATCCGGGAAGGAGCCGATCAGATCGATCATGGTGTAGATCTTGGCATTCACAGCGTCGGTTTCTTCCTTCAGAGCGGCCAGCACGTCGGAGTTGATGGAAACGCCGCGCTCGCAGTTCAGGATCTTGTTGGCTTCGATGCTGTTGATGAAGTAGTTCACGAAGTTGGCAGCGATTTCCTGCTTGTCAGACTTGGAGTAGATGGAGATCTGCTGAGAGGAACGAACCACCATGCCGCTCTGGCCGTCAGCGTAAACGCGGGGCACAGTGCACAGCTCCAGGGAGATGTCGCTCTCGGCGGCAACCTTGGACAGGGCGTTGAACAGGTTGGTGGTCAGCATACACATAGCGGCGTCGCCGTAAGCGGTCCAGTCAGACTCGATGGAGCCCATTTCGTTCTGGATGCCGTAGTCGGCGATGCAGCCTTCCTGCTGCAGGGTGTTCAGCAGGTCAACAATGTAAACCAGGGGCTCGATGTCGCCGCCGAAGGCGAAGTCAGAGCCGTCCATGGCGTAGAAGTTGTAGCCTTCCTTCCACTGAGTCACAACGGACATGACCAGATTGTTGAACTCCACGGAGCACACGGCGGGGTTGCCGGTCTTCTCGGTGATGGTGCGGCAAGCAGCAGCAAACTCATCCCAGGTCCAGTTGGGAGTGGGATAGGGCACGCCGCACTCGTCGAAGATCACAGGGTTGTAGCAGAAGCAGCGGGCGTTGGTGCCCAGGGACATACCGGTCAGATCGCCATTGGCATGGTTGGTGGTGGTAGCCAGCATGGCGGGGGAGATAGCGGTGGTGTCGATGGTGCCGTCCTCGATCCACTTGTTCAGGGGCTGGATCGTATCGTAGTAGGTCAGCCAGTTGTTGCCCATCTGGAACACGTCGGGCAGATCGTTGGCAGCCTGATAGGCCACGAACTTGGTGAAGTAGGTGGTGAAATCATAGTATTCAAACTCGATTTCCAGACCGGTCTTCTGTTCGTACAGCTCGACCACTTCAGTGGTGATCTTGGCGCGGGTGTCAGAGCCCCACCACATGAAACGGATCTTTTCGCCGGTGTAGTCGGGCCAGACATAACCTTCGGCGTTGACGTTGTTCCAGCCAAGGGGCTTCTCTTCGGCCACGGCGGGAGCAACCAGCATGGTAGCCAGCATAGCCACAACCAGGCACAGGGCGATCAGGGACTTCTTCATGGTATTCCTCCTTAACGTTCTTTGCCGGACTGCTGATGCATGCCCGACCTCTTGTAATTTATTATATATCATAAAAAACTGGGTTGTCAATATGAGATTTGATAAACTGCAACTAAATTTCTGTATAAACAATCGAAATGTGTTCAGTTTCTGCATACCTCCAAATGGTTGCGGTGGGCGTTAGATTGCCCGATGATACAAAGATTATTGAAGGCTAACCGAAGAAATGAACGGAAATAAGCACAATCCCGGTCTGAAGGAATCATTATGTTTTACCTGTGTTTTTCTGATCAGCAGATCTGGACAAGGTTCTTATATTACCGCTCAACTATTTTTTTCCAGGGTGATTGACTTGATGGCTTTGGCGTGGTAAATTCATATGGTATATATTTCTGAAATGTTTGACGGAGGATGAGCGAATGAAGAAGGGCAATCCTGCGGCGCTGCTGCCGATCGGCGTGTTCCTTGTACTGTATCTGGGCCTGGGTCTTCTGTTTGAGTACGGCATGAAGATTCCCATGGGCTTTTACAATGTGCCGATCGTGGCAGCCTTCCTGGTGGCGATCTGCACCGCCTGTGTACAGAACCGCAGCGTCTCTTTTGATAAGAAGCTGGAGATTATGGGTCAGGGCGTGGGGGATAAGAATATCATCACCATGCTGCTGATTTTCCTTGCGGCGGGCGCGTTTGTGGGCGTGGTGGGACGTTCCAGTGCCCAGAGCGTGGCGTACTTCATGCTGTCCGTCATTCCGCCTCAGTTTGCGGTGGCAGTGCTGTTTGTGGTCAGCTGCTTTATCTCCACGGCCATGGGCACCTCCGTGGGTACCATCACGCTGCTGACGCCCATTGCTGTGGAGGTAGCCAACGCTGCAGGCTACGGCTCTGCACTGTGCATCGGTACCATTGTGGGCGGCTCTATGTTCGGCGACAACCTGTCCGTGATTTCCGATACCACCATCGCCGCCTGCAACGGTCAGGGCTGTGCGATGAAGGACAAGTTCCGCGGCAATTTCCTCATTGCCCTGCCCGCTGCTCTCCTGACCATTGTGATTATCCTTGCCATGACCGTGCAGAAGCCTGCGGTGCAGATCACCCATGAGTACAACCTGCTGCAGATGCTGCCCTATATTCTTGTTCTGATCGGCGGCGTGGCGGGCGTGAACGTGTTTGTGGTGCTGCTGGGCGGCATTGTCACCGGCGCGGTGATCATGCTCGCTACCGGTTCCATTGTGCCTGACGCCGGGCAGAACGTAATCAGCCAGCTGCTGATGAACATGGGCAGCAACATGGCCGGTATGTTCGAGACCTGCATGGTGGCGATCCTTGTATCCGCCCTGTGCGCGCTGATCCGCGTGGGCGGCGGCTTCGACGCCCTGCTGTACTTTGTTCGCCGGGTGTTCCGCGGCAAGCGCGGCGGTCAGCTGGGCATGGGTCTGCTGGTCACTGCCATGGACGTGGCTACCGCCAACAATACCGTCGCTATCGTGATGGCCAACCCCATCGCCAAGGAGATGAGCCAGGATTATGATATCACACCCCGGCGTGCAGCCTGCCTGCTGGACACCTTCTCCTGCATTGCGCAGGGTATCATTCCCTACGGCGCGCAGATTCTGGTGGCTATCAGCGCGGCCAAGGAGATGGGCTGCATCGTGTCTTCGTTCGACATCATCCCCAACTTGTTCTATCCCTATCTTCTGCTGGCGTGCTCGCTGATTGCGATCTTCATGCCCGCGAAGAAGAAGGCGTAAGCCGAATGCAAAAAAGGAAGTCCTCCGGTTCGGAGGACTTCCTTTTTTTATGCCTTTGATGCAGATCAGCTGTGACGGTACACGTCCCACTCCATGTAGTTGCCCAGAGCTTCTTCCAGCACGTCGGCACAGGCGTCCTGCACCAGCGCCACGTGATGCTCGTAGCCGTTGCGGGTCAGATGCTTCATCAGATCGTTGAGGCGCGGAACCTCGCAGACCGCCACGCCGCCGAAGGTGGGCAGGGGATCGTCGGTGAAGGTGCCTTCGCCCAGATAGCAGCGGATCTTGCCGTTCACGTCGTCGGTAGAGACCTTCAGGTAGGTCATCTTGCTGGGACGGACGCGGCCCTTCAGCGCGCCGAAGGAGACGTCCTCGCCCAGGGTCGTGGCCAGAATGTCCAGATTGGCGATTTCAGGCTTGGACTCGAAGGCGCAGGCGGGATAGTTGGAGCAATGCACGTTGATGCACTTGTCGGGCTCGTTTTTGTAGTTGTTGTTCCAGTCCTGATAGATGGGCGGAATACCGGCGGCCTTCAGCAGAGCCAGCATGGATACGGCGCCCATCACGTCGGTTTCGCAGGCGGAGGGCTTGCCCTTCTGGCCCATCATGGACATGCACAGGCACATGGCGCAGCCATAGTTGGCTTCGGGGGTATCCCAGCACTGGATGGCAGAGGCGTCGCACTGGTGAGCTTCCATCCAGTCCTCGATGGCGATGCACAGCTTGGCCTGCTTGCGGACCTTCTCATCGGAGATGCCGGGGCAGATATTGCCGTACTGGCGGATTTCCTCAATCTTGGCGGCGATGCGGTCTTCGTCCGTCAGGGCCTCGATATCAGCGAAAATTTCGCTGAAGTCCTCGGTCTCCACAGTGATGCCGGCACGCTGGAGCAGCTTCTCGGAATAGCGGACGGTGCGGAAGGGCATCACGCGGGCACCCAGCTGGGCAATGCGGGCGGTGCGCATGGCCTTGACCACGGCGCAGACCTTGGCAAAGCGCTCCACGTCCTGATGGAACTCCTCGCCGTCCACGGGACAGGTGTGGCGGGCGGTCAGGCTGTACTTGATGCCGTACTGACGCAGGTTGTTGCACAGGGACAGCTTGCCGCAGAAAGCGTCGCGGCGGTTTTCCAGCTGCAGCTTGTCGAAATCGTCGTCGCAGGCCTGAATCAGAATGGGCAGATCGCAGCGGCTCATGCGGATGGCGTCCGCAATGCCGGTCTCCTCGCCGAAGTTGGGCAGGCAGATAATGATGCCGTCCATCTTGTCGCGGTTGCGGTAGAACAGATCAGCGCACTTCTTGGCTTCTTCATAGGTCATGGTCTGGCCCATGAAGGTGTCCTCGGTGGACAGAGTCACGACCTCGTGGCCCCACTCGGAGAGCTTCTTCAGCAGCTTTTCACGGGCGGTCAGCACCAGATGATCGGGGAAGAAACTGCGGTTGGAAATCAGAACGCCAAAGGTTGCCATCAATAATCCCTCTTTCTGTATAGAATGGATTTTACTTGTTCAGCTTTTTGAGGATCTTTTCCGCCACGCCCTGACCGTCCAGACCGTAGTGACGGAGAACCTCGGCGGACTTGCCGGAGTAGGTGTTCTCCTCGGGCAGACCCAGAATCATCATGGGAACGGGCTTTTGCTGGATCAGCACCTCGCTGACAGCGCAGCCCAGACCGCCGTGGATGCTGTGCTCCTCCAGCGTCACCACCAGCGGAGCCTCAGCAGCCTCAAGAATGGCGTCCACGTCCAGCGGGCGTATGGAGAACATATCCCACACGGCGCACTCCACGCCCTTTTCAGCCAGCTTTTCCGCAGCCTTGAGCGCATGCCAGACCATCTCGCCGCAGGCGATGATGCTCACGTCCTTGCCCTCGCGCAGCTTGTTGGCCTTGCCGGGGGTGCAGGGAACCTCGTCCTCGTAAATCACCGGCACTGCGCCGCGGCCCACGCGGATATAGGCAGGCTCATCGGACTTGACCAGATACCGCACCAGCGCCTGAGTCTGCCTGCCGTCGGAGGGCAGATAGATCTCGATGCCGGGGATGGTGCGCAGCAGCGCCACGTCATGGGTGGAATGATGGGTGGAGCCCAGCGCGCCGTAGCTGATGCCGCCGCTCACGCCGAAAATTTTCACATTCTGATGGGAGTAAGCCACGTCCACCTTGACCTGCTCCGCGCTGCGCAGCGTGTAGAAGCAGGCGGGGCCGCAGGCGAAGGGACGCAGACCGCCGTTGGCCAGGCCTGCCGCGATGCCTACGGCGTCCTGCTCGGCAATGCCGCATTCCACAAACTGCTGGGGCAGATCGTTGGCAAAATCAGTCAGGGTTACGGAGCCGCGGCTGTCGGTGGCTACGGCAAAGATGGTCTTATCCTCGCGGGCGCATTCCAGCAGCTCGCCGGTAAACGCGTTGCGGCAATCCATATCAGTCACGCCAGTCAACTCCCTTCACGCCCAGGGCCTCGTAGGCCTGCTGCAGCTGCTCGTCGTTGGGAACCTTGTGATGCCACTCCTTGCGTCCCTCCGCAAAGGGGAGGCCCTTGCCCTTCACCGTCTTGGCGATGAGGCAGTGGGGCTTGCCGTTATTGGGGGTGTTGTGGAAGTAATCCTGCAGGGCGGCCATGTCGTTGCCGTCCAGCTCGGTAACCTCCCAGCCGAAGGCACGCCACTTGGCGGCGAAGTCCTCAAGGCCCATCACCTGCTCGGTGGTGCCGGAAATCTGCAGACCGTTGCGGTCGATAATGGCCCACAGGTTGTCCAGACCATACTGTGCGCCGGCCATGGCGGCTTCCCACACGGAGCCTTCAGCCTGCTCGCCGTCGCCCATGACCACGTAGGTGCGGTAAGACTGACCGGTGCGCTTGGCGGCAATCGCCATGCCCACGCCGATGGGCAGACCGTGGCCCAGCGCGCCGGAGCATACCTCCACGCCGGGGGTCTTTACATTGGGATGTCCGATGAGGCGGGAGCCCTCCCGGCTGAAGTCACGCAGCTCCTCCTTCTGAATAAAGCCCAGATCAGCCAGAATGGCCAGATAGCCCTCCACGCTGTGGCCCTTGCTGAGCACGAAGCGGTCGCGGTCAGGCATCCTGGGATCGGTGGGATTGACCTTCATCACGTCGTAGTACAGGCAGGTCAGTACGTCAAGACAGGACATGGCGCCGCCGGTATGGCCGGTCTTGGCGTCATGAATCATGGTCACTGCGTCAGCCCGGCGCATTTGGGCCAGGCGTACCAGCTCATTTGTATTCATCCGCTCTCCTCCTCACGGTAGGTTACTGAAACCATTCTAACATTGATATAAAAATTTTTCAATAGTTTATCAGCGGGATTTATCTTCTCCTTCACGGACAAATCATACGATCTGGTACAAATTAGATGATAAAAGCGCAGTTTCTTGACACGGGAAGGTCCGCGTGATATACTCGCCTTACTGAATACTCTCTTTGGAAGCAGGTGAACATATGAAATACATATTAGGTATTGATCAGTCCACGGCGGGCACAAAGGCTGCGCTGATGGATCAGCAGGGCCGCCTGAGCCATGCCGTGCGGCGCAGGCATCAGCAGTATTATCCTGCTCCCGGTTATGTGGAGCATGATGCGGAGGAAATCTGGCAGAATGTGAAGGCGCTGATGGCGGAAGCCGCACAGGGCGTGGATAAGGCGGACATTGCGGGCGTGTCCATCTCCAACCAGCGCGAGACCACCGTGATCTGGGAGCGTGCCACCGGTAAGCCTGTGCATCGCGCTATTGTGTGGCAGGACGTGCGTGCCAAGGGACTGACGGACTCGCTGGCGGACAGGGCTGATTTTGTGCGCCGCACCACAGGCCTGATGCTCTCCCCTTACTTCTCCGCTGCCAAGGCGGCGGCTGTGCTGAAGGCTAATCCGGACCTGATGGCCCGGGCACAGGCGGGCGAGCTGTGCTTCGGCACGGTGGACAGCTACCTGCTCTACCGCATGACGGACGGCAAGTCCTTCAAGACCGAGGTATCCAATGCCAGCCGCACCCAGCTGATGGATCTGCACACGCTCAAGTGGAGCGTGGAGCTGGCGGATATGTTCGGTCTGCCCATGTCCATGCTGGCGGACGAAATCTGTATGTCCGACGCGGATTTCGGCGAAGTGACTGCGGTGGAGTCGCTGCGGGGCGTGCATGTGCGCAGCATGCTGGGCGACAGCCACGCTGCGCTCTATGGTCACGGCTGTGTGAAGCCGGGCATGGTCAAGGCTACCTACGGCACCGGTTCCTCCATCATGATGAATGTGGGCGACAAGCCCGTATTGTGCGAGGGCGGCCTGTCCTCCTCGGTGGGCTTCGGCGCAAAGGGAAGGGTGTGCTATGTGCTCGAGGGCAACGTGACCTGTTCTGCCGATACGCTGATGTGGCTCAAGGACGAGCTGCAGCTGATTTCCTCCATGGACGATCTGGCTGAGGCTTCGCAGGTGGAATCCACCGGCGGCGTGTACCTGATTCCTGCCTTTGCTGGTCTGGGCGCGCCCTGGTTCTATGAGAATGCCCGCGCTATGCTCTTCGGCATGAACCGCGGTACCCGCCGGGCGCATGTGATCCGCGCCGCGCTGGAGAGCATTGCCCATCAGAATGCGGACGTGATGGACGCCATGGGCCGGGACGCCAACTGCCCTGTGACGGCGCTGGAGGCGGACGGCGGCGGATCGGTGAATCCGCTGCTGATGCAGATGCAGAGCGACCTCGTTCCCTGCAAGGTGACGGTGCCCGCCGAGCGCGAGGTGAGCCTGCTGGGCGCCGCGATGCTGGCCGGTCACGGCACGGGCATGCTGCCTGAAAATGTGCAGCTGCCGCTGGAGGCCGAGTACACGCCCGCAATGACAGATGAGCAGCGTCAGGCAAGCCGTGCAGGCTGGCTGGATGCGCTCAAGCGCTGCAGATAATCCACTGAATATGAAAGCGGGATGCTTCCTGAACGGAGGCATCCCGCTTTTTACGTTTGCTTGTGTTATTCCTGCGCCAGAACCTTGACGGAATTGCGCATAACCAGATCCACGCTCAGCTCGGTCTTGATCACGCTGTGCTGCATCACCGGGGCGATATTCAGCAGCGTGCGGATGGCGGCTGCGCCCAGATCCTTGCGGTACACACGGATGGTGCTCAGCGGAGGCATGCAGGCCTGGCAGACCGCCGTATCGTCCATGCCGATGATGGATACGTCCTCCGGCACCTTATAGCCGGCTTCGGTCAGGGCGCGGATGCAGCCGATGGCCATCAGATCATTGGCGGCAAAGAAGGCGGTCGGCAGTTTGCGGCCGGACTGGAGATGGCGCGTCATATCGTGATACGCTCCTTCGATGGAAGGCGTGACGTGCCAGAGGTTCTCCGGCCCGAAGGCGAGCTGATGCTCGGTCATGGCGGCTTCGTAGCCCTTGCGGCGGTAGCGGTTGTTGTTGAAGTGCGTTGCGCTGGTGATATGATCAATCCTGCGGTGGCCTGCGGCATAGAGTGCGTTGGTGGCCTGATAGCCCGCGTCATAGTTGTTCATCACCACGGAATGGACGGGCTCGTGGCGGAAAAGATTGTCCAGTACCACAAGGGGGGACTTGCAGCCGGCGAAGCGCTTGAGATCTTCGCTGTTCATCTCGGTGCCCAGCAGCAGGATGCCCGCGCACTCCTCCGCACAGAAATCGCGGATGCGCTGCTTGTAATCCTTGTCGGTCAGCATGTTGATGTGGCTGACAATCAGTTCCAGACCATTGTGCTGACACTCCATCTGGATGCCTTCGATCAGCTCGGCGAAGAATTCCGTATCCATCACAACCAGACCGTGGGACTTGTACAGCACAAGCCGCACATGCTGCCGGTCGTTTTCAGGCCGCGCCTTGCTGCCGGGCTCATAGCCCATTTCGCGGGCGATAGCGAGGATCTGCTCTGTCACCGCGGCGCTGACGCCAGGCTTGCCGTTCAGCGCATTGCTGACGGTGGCAGGGGATACCTTGGCAACGGCTGCGATGTCTCGGATACGGGGCTTCATCAGTACATCCTCCTTCGGCGGAACGGTGCGGACGTCTTTTTTCATTCCATATTATTATACCTGTGCAGGCTCTGAAGGTCAACTAAAATTTTACCTTTTCCGGCGTTTGTTTAGTAGCGCAGGCCTGTCAGGGATTGACCAGCAGGGTGCCGATTTCCCTGTCGGTCACATAGGAGCCGGCCTCTGCCAGCAGGGCGGCGTTGTCCCAGCCGTTGGGGCCGTTGGAGAAGGCGTGCACGCCCCAGAAGGACATGCGGCGGCACTGCTCCAGACGGATCGCATAGGGGAAGCTGACCTCGAAGCTTTGCATGCGGTACTCGAAGAGATTGACAAACAGACAGTCCTCGCAGTGATTGCACAGAATGGAAGTGGTGTAGTCGTTGTTGTAGGCCTCCTCGGTCTGCAGGCATACAAGCGTCCAGTTGCGCACGTTCTGCATCCGGACTTCGACTTCGCCGTGATGCTCCACGGAGATCATGTACATGCGGCCGGGCTGATCCGTATCAGTAATGCACAGGCCGTCCTGCGCGTAGCCGTCGTTGCTCCACACATTCTTGAATACGCCGCAGCCCTCGCGGATCCAAAGAGAATGCAGCTGATCATGTCCCAGCCGAAGCGATGTGCCGCTGGATTCCAGCTGCTCGGCGGGCTTTGCGCCGCTGACTGCGCTGTCCCAGAACTGGTCGCGCTCTACATGGCGGAACTGGCAGTCCTCCATCAGGGAATCCTGTGCGCCCTGCCACAGTACCGTGGTGGAGCCGGGATTGCGTCCGCCGTCAAACAGGAAGCCGCTGACATGGGCATGAGCGCCGCGGGGGATGGTCAGCAGACTCGCGTCCTTTGCATCCCGGCCGTAGACGTGATTGTCCAGCGAGAAGGAAGTGGCTTCGGGATGGAGGCCAATCAGAGCGGTATTGTCCTTCAGGGTGATGCCGCGGCTCAGCCGGTAGGATCCCTGAGGCACATAGATTGCATCACAGGCGGCGATGGCGCGGTCAAATGCGTCGGCGTCATCGGTTACGCCGTCGCCCTTCGCGCCGAAATCAGCCACGCTGATCCACTCCGTTACAGGCGGCTGAGCACGGTGAGGAGGCTCGGGAACGGGCGACCACTGGGCGGGAAGAATCTGATAATCATAGCTGAAGGCGCGTTTCTTCTCCATGTTCCGGGCTTCCACCCGGAAGCCGATGTGGCTCTCCACGCGGTAGCAGGGGTATTCGGGCCGGATGGGCGGTTCGAGGAAGAAGTACACAAACTGATAGCCGAAGGCTTCCAGGAACATGGGTGCGTTGCGGCAGATGGTGCCGGTAGTATGCAGCCAGTTGATGGGGTTGCGCAGCCAGCCCATGCTGACCACAGCGGTAGTGATGTTCTCCGCGCGGCAATCCTCCATGTACAGCCGCTCGGTTTCGTTTGTAGGTGCATCAAGCAGCTCCTTGTTGGGGACGTATACGCCCCAGGGCGCATTGCGCAGGGTAGTGCGCACCAGCGTCAGGCCGGCTTTGCTGCTCATGATGCAGGCCCGGGACTGCCCATCGAAAACGCAGTCGCCCACATAGAACTGCCAGCCGGGGGAGGTGTAATAGCCGATGATGCCGTATGTTCCGCCGAAGAAGCGGCAGCGTTCCACTTCGTTGCCAACAAACTCCACAGCGGCCTTCGCATCGTTCAGATAGAAGTCGCAGTCCTCCAGCGAGCACAGTTGGGCAATATGATAGCGCACTGCCACCGCGCCGCAGTTGCCATGGCCCAGATCCACGTCGATATTGCGCAGGGACGTGAAGAAGGTCATTTCATTGGCGTCGCGCAGGAATTCGCCTTCCTTGGGGCGGGCGTTGCGGCAGAAGAACAGGTAATGGGACAGCGGTCCGCTGAAACCTTCGGCGTTGTCCGAGAGCACAAAGCGGGGACGCGTTGCGCCGAAGCCGATCAGCCTGATGCCGCGCCACAGGTTCATCATGCCGCAGAAGCGATAGGTTCCCTCCGGGATGAAAATAATACCGTGGTCATAGCGCTCCTGCAGGGTATCGATGGCCTTCTGCAGAGCAGGCGTGTTGTCGCCGGTGCCGTCGGGGATTGCGCCGAAGGCCTCGGGGGTGAAGATCAGCGCTCTGGGATCCGGAGGCATCACAGGAAAAATGGATACGCCGTACTGCATCATATTCCTCCTGACAGAATGTATTGTGAACGGGTGATAAAGGAAAATACTGTAAGGATATTGTAGCACGGACGGGAGAAAGAGGCAAGCAAAAAGACGCGAAGCATTGCTTCGCGTCTTTGGCGTACAGATCCGATCAGAAGGAGATCCAGCCGCCGTCCACAGGCAGGATCACGCCGCTGATGTAAGCGGAGTCGTCGCTGGCCAGGAACAGAGCGGCATTGGCGATGTCAGAGGCCTCGCCCTGGGGAGGAGACAGCTGCAGCACGCCCTGCAGACGGCCGTAGCCCTCCATATCAGGCATGCCCATGGCAGCGCCGATCTCGGTCTTGATGCCGCCGGGAGCGATGATGTTGCAGCGGATGCCTTCCTTCTTGTACATGTATGCGGTGTTCTTGCTCATGGCGTTCAGAGCGGCCTTGGAAGCGCAGTAGATGGGGCCGGCAGCCTGATGCATGGAGCCCACGGAGGATACGTTGATGATGTTGCCGCCCTTGCCCTGCTCCAGGAACACCTGGCAGGCCTTGCGCATGGCAGCCATGGGGCCGTAAACGTTGATGGCCATGACGTACTCATACTTTTCGTCGGAGGCCTTGGCCATGGGAGCCATGTCGTCCATCACGCCGGCGTTGTTCACCAGCACGTCCAGCTTGCCGAAATTGGCAACGGCAGCGTCGATCATGCCTTCGCAGTCTTCGCGCTTGGACACGTCGCCGGCGTAGGCGATCACCTTGCCGGGGGCGTCCTTCAGAGATTCAACCAGGGAAGCCAGACGCTCCGCACGGCGGGCGACGGCGACGACGTTGGCGCCTTCCTTCACATAAGTACGGACGATCTCGGCGCCCATACCGGAGGAAGCGCCGGTAACCACGATAGACTTGCCAGTCAGCTTCATTGTATGATTCATCCTTTCGTTTTCAGAGGATCCGGCCACATGACCCAGATCGTCAAAAGAATATCATAGTCAGCTGCGGCTGTCAATAGCAATATAGAAAACAGATTACCTCGCTGTGAAATGCTGATACAGCGCAGCGTTGATGGCGCTGATATCCGAAGCATCCAGCGGGGTGACGATCTCGGAATCGGTGACGATGATCTCCGTGCCGAAGGACACGTGGGAATCAAAAGAGGCGAAGAGCATATGCAGCGCCTCATCGCGGGTCATGGTTTCGCCGGCGTTCTCCGGGAAAATGAAATTCGTATGGGTGATCAGCATGCCCGTGTCCAGATCCAGCACCATCAGCCCGGCGGCTGTGCCGAAATGATCGGAGACGAACTGACTCTGGCTGGCGTGGATCAGCAGCGCATGAACGGGCTGTCCGCCCAGCTTGCACACATACTCCGCAGCAGAAAGCACCTGCGAATCCTTCGGGAAATCCACGCACCAGCGCACAGCTTCGAACACGGTCAGGGGATATCCGGAAAGGCCGGTGGGGGACGAGGGCGCGGCGGAGGCGTTCTCCAGCGCAGCCACGCGGTTTTCCAGCGCAGAGAGACGATCCTCTACGGGATCGGCTTTCGCGCAGGAGAGACAGAGGATCAGGGCGAGGGTAAGCGTCAGCAGTTTCTTCAGCATGTCGGCACTCCTGTATGAGAAATATTCAGGCTTGTTTCATTCGTGGCAAACGCATGAAAATCCTTCCGGAAAGAAAAAACTCCTGCCGCACATGGCGGCAGGAGCGATGCGGCCGGAGATCAGAACCAGCCGATCAGGTTGTCGGAGGAGAAGTAGTCCCAGGTACCGTCGCTGTAGCGAACGGACTTCAGATAAATGCGGAAGTTGCTGCAGTAGGACAGACGGTAGCCCAGCTGATCCCACCAGCCGATCTGCTTGGTCTTGCCGGGAGCCAGCTTGCTGGTGGAATCGTAGAAGGAGTAGAAGGTCTTGGTTTCGCCGTTATAGGTGTACTTCAGGTCAAACTCAATGTACTTGATGGTAC
>JAFURI010000037.1 GCA_017471885.1 Clostridia bacterium
CCCTGAACCGCCAGCTTTTCCAGGTGCGGGCCTGCCGGGAAAGGCAGTCCCAGCGCCACGCCGGTACGATCCACCACCTGGCCTGCATGCAGATCCAGGGTGCCGCCCAGCAGCGTCAGCTCCTCGCCGCGAAGGGAGAGCAGCTCCGTGGTGCCGCCGGACAGATGCACCGCCAGCAGGTCGCCCTCATGAATGCCGCTGTCCACCTTCGCCGCCGCGATGTGCCCGCGCTGATGGGTGGATGCAAAGCAAGGGACGCCAAGCATCGCAGCCAGTCCGCGACCCTGAGCGTCCCCTGCGTTGAACACAGGCATATACGATTCTTCCTCATCCCGGGGCGTGCGGGAGACGCACACGGCGGCGATCTCCATCCCCCGGATGTGCTGCGCCAGCTCCTCCAGCCGCCCGGGCAGCTGACGGACATGGATAAACACGGCCTCGCTCTGGCGAAGGCCGCGTTCACCCTCTTTGACGGGCAGCAGCTTCCGGCAGCTGGCTATCACCCGGCCGTCCGTCGTGACGGCGGCAGCCGAGGTGGTATAGCAGCTGGTATCCAGGCCGATGACGACCCGCTCCATTATTCAGCCGCCTCTTTCTTGCGCAGAATGGTACCCAGCACGCCGTTGATGAAGCGGCCGCTGGAAGGCTCAGAGTAGCGGGAAGCCAGCTCCACAGCCTCGTTGATGGATACGCTGCCGGGGATCTTGTCCTCGTGCAGGATCTCCCATGTGGCAAGACGCAGGATGGTCAGGTCCACCTTGGGCATACGCTGGATGGTCCAGCCCCGGCTGGCGGCGGTGATCTCCGCATCCAGCTCGTCCAGATTGTTCAGCACGCCGTCCAGTACACGGGTGATGTAGGCGCGATCAGCCTTGCCGGGCTCGTTGTCCTCAATCTTCTCCACGCCGGGCACGCCGTTTTCACGCAGCTCGTCGTAGACCATCTGGAGGGTTTCCTCGCCGCCCTCGCCGCCGGCCAGAGATTCATAAATCATCTGCATCACCGCAGAGCGCGCAGTAATTCGAGACATATCAGCAGTACTCCGTTCTCAATCAAAATTTTACGTCAGTCCTTCGCAGGGAAGAGACGGTTGATGGCATTCTTCACAAAGCCGCGCTTATCCTTCACGCCGCCGACAAATACGCCCAGCAGGCACATCAGCACAATGAACAGCGTCCTCCACAGGCCGATGCTCAGCAGCAGCGCCGCCAGCGCCACGCCGGTAATGCCGCATACTGCGCCGCAGGCACGGGTGCCGATGGTCAGAAGATCATTCAGCGTCTTCATGCTTTTCCTCCTCCGCCGCAGGTACGGTCACATTCTCCTCCGCAGCCGCTTCTTCCGCAGGAGGTTCCTCCGCACAAGCTTCCTGCACGGGCTCGCTTGCGGGAGCGGGCTCCTCTGCCGCGGGTTCGATCTGGGATTCGGGCTCGGCCGCAGTTTCGGGCGCAGGCGGCACGGGCAGATTCACAGGCTCCTCCACGCTGCCGAAGATGCGCTGGTGCAGAGGACGTTTCTTTTCCTCGTTTTCCTGCGCTTCCACGGAGGCGGCGGTGATTTCAGGCGTGGTATCCTGCACAGTGGGCAGGGGCGCTGCCTTCTCAGGCAGGGTTTCCACGGTGTAGGGAGACTTCTTGCCCTTGGAGGCAGAGGTTTCCACCTGCACCTTGACTTCCTTCACGTCCACGCCGGAGCAAGAGGTGACGTACTGCTTGATCTGCTTCTGCAGCGCCGCCACCGCCAGGGGGATATTCACGCCGCCGGCCAGACCGATGCGCAGCTTGATGATCAGGCCGTCGCGGGCAGTTTCAAGGCTGGTGGAGACCACGTTGATCTCTTCATGACGGTCCACGCACTTCTGCACCAGACCTTCGATGGCGCGGATGGAGATGCTCAGTTCGCCGCCCTCGGTCTGCTGCATCACAAAGCCGCGGCGGCTCCGCTTCTGATGGCGGAACAGCACGCCCACACAGTACAGGCCCAGCAGCGCAATGATTGCCGCAGCGGCCCACACGCCGATGGCGGTCATCAGCTTATTCTGCTGCGTCCACGCATCCAGCCGTCCCTGAATGAGGCCGGCTACCTCCACGCCAAAGCCCGCATGGGCCACAATTCCGGCGGCAAACGCAACCAGCAAAAGGCCTGCCACAGCCACCAGCAGTCGGTCAGCAATACGGATCTTCATGAAATCAGCCTCCTCTTCTTGTCAGGGGGACGAAAAAACCACCGGCAAGGCATATATCACCCTGCCGGCGGATTAATTACGCTTCGGTCTGCGTTTCTTCCGCAGGCTGCTCTTCAGCGGGCTTCTCGGCCTTCGCCTCGGCCTTGGGCGCAGGAGTACCGGCCTCCAGCACTGCCTTTTCGCGGCCGGCGGTCAGGGTATTGTTCTCCTTCTCAAAGCTCACGCCCTGCACATGTACGTCCACGCGCACCACATGCAGACCGGTCATGCTCTCGATGGACTTGCGGATGTTCTCCTGCACGTCCTGCGCAGCCTTCTGGATGGGGGTGCCGTATTCGACGTTCAGGTACACGTCCACGCTGGCTTCCTCGGTGCCGATCTCGACCTTCACGCCCCTGGTGACGTTATTGGCCTTCTTGCTGAGAATGCCGCCGGACACATTGCACATACCGGCGATGCCTTCCACCTCGCCCGCAGCAACGCCCGCGATGGTCGCCACGACCTCGTTGGCGTAGGTAATGGAGCTGGTCTGCTCGGTATCGTTATCCACAGTCAGGGGAAGATTATCCTTCTTGGTTGCCATATTGGCTGCACCTCCTGGTAAGTCTATCCGTTTTCAGGGCGGATATGCCCGTTCACCCGGCTGAAACGGGGCGCGGCAGCACAGCCGCGCACTCCGGTTTCTATCAGTATAGCATACTTTGGCCGGGTTGACAAGTTTTCAATCAGATATTACTGCTCGTCCTTCTTATCCACGGGCACCAGAGCGATGTGCAGCTCGTCCAGCTGCTTCTGCTCCACATAGCCCGGCGCGCCCATCATCAGATCCTGGGCGTTCTTGTTCATGGGGAAGACGATGACCTCGCGGATGGAATCCTCGCCGGCCAGCAGCATCACCATGCGGTCCACACCGGGAGCGATGCCGGCATGGGGCGGCGCACCGTAGCAGAAGGCGTTGTACATGGCGGGGAACTTGGCCTTCACGTCCTCCTCGCCCAGACGTACCATCTGGAAGGCTTTGATCATGATCTCGGGATCATGGTTACGCACGGCGCCGGAGGACAGCTCCACGCCGTTGCACACCAGGTCGTACTGGAAGGCGGTGATGGACAGCGGATCCACCTCGCCCTTTTCGGCCTTTTCCAGAATCTCCAGACCGCCGTTGGGCATGGAGAAGGGGTTGTGGCAGAATTCCAGCTCGCCGCTCTCCTCGCCGATCTCGTACATGGGGAAGTCCACGATCCAGCAGAACTCGTACTTCTCCCGGTCGATGTGCTGAGGAGCCAGCTCAGCGACCATCTTGCGCAGAACGCCGGCAGTCTTCTGGGCAGCCAGCTTCTTGCCGCAGGTCAGGCCCACGAAGGTGTTGGGCTTAAGGCCCAGCTTCTCCACCAGCTCGTCCTTCTGATCCTTGACAAACTTGGCGATGCCGCCGGCGATCTCGCCCTTCTCGTCCAGCTTGAACCAGAAGGCCTTGTTGCCGCTGACCATCTCCACGTCGGCGCACAGCTTGTCGATCTGCTTGCGGGTGGCGGTCATGCCGCTGACAACCACAGCCTTCACCACGTTGCCCTCGAAGGGACCGAAGCCGCAGGAGCCGATCAGATCGGTCACGTCGGTGACCTCCAGATCAATGCGCAGGTCGGGCTTGTCGGAGCCATAGCGCTCCATGGATTCTGCGAAAGGAATACGCTTGAAGGGCGCAGAGGAAGCGGTGTTGTACTTGCCGTACTTGGCAAAGATGGGAGGCA
>JAFURI010000038.1 GCA_017471885.1 Clostridia bacterium
ACCCAACATAGACATCCCCGAGGACCAGCTCTACGAGTTTGAGATGGCGGTAAAGCCTATTCCGCAGCTCGACCCCGAGAACCCGAAGATGATTTCGCAGGGTCCTTCAATATGTGTATTCAACAAACGCGATCCCGGTGAGGTTGTGGCATCCTGGCTGTTCGCACAGTTCCTTCTCACAAACGATGTTCAGATAGAATACTCTACCACAGAGGGCTATGTCCCTGTCACAACGAGGGCACAGCAGTCCGACGAGTATCTCGACTACCTCTCCCGTCGCGGCGAGGAGCTGACGCTGCTGGGCGGCACCCTCGACCTGCATGCGGGTCAGGTGGTGGACCGTACTGGCGTGGCGCTGGGACTGCCCTTCCCGGCAGGGCCGCATCTGGAGCAGCTGGCTGTGAAGGGACAGGCAAAGGCCCTGCTGCCCGTCAATATGGCGGACGGCGACCTGTACTGCCACTTTTCCGGCGCGGAGAGTCAGGTACAGCGGTGGATCAGGGCCGGAGCGATGCCGAAGGAGGATATTGCCCGGGAGGTCTACGACCTGCTGGCTCGCACAGTGAGCCGGCTTGTGTGCGCAGGCGCGGCGAAGACGGGCATTCGTCAGGTGCTGATTGCCGGCGGCGTGGCGTCCTCGCCCCTGTTCCGGGAGCTGGTGCGCGCCCGTATTGCAAAGCGTGACCGTCAACTGCATGTATGTTTCGGCAAGCCGGAGTATTCCGGCGACAACGCGGTGGGCACGGCGCTGATCGGCGCGCAGAAGCTGCGGGAGATGGAGCAGCAACAGGAATGAAGCGCAATCAGGGCGAATGCCGTGTGTTCCGCCGACTGACGGAGGCTGATTTCGGCGCACTGTGCGATCTGCATCTGCGCTACAAGCAGGAGATCGGCGAGGAAGCGCCGGACGAGGAGGCGCTGCAGCGTTTGAAGATTGCGGCAGCAGAGGAGCGGATCCTGTTCTTCGGCTGTGAGGAGCAGGGAAGACTGCTGGGCATATGCTCGGTGACGCGGGGCTTCAGCACCTTCTGCTACGGCGCGTGCGGCGTGTTTGAGGATTTCTATATTCTGCCGGGATACCGCCGTCAGGGGATTGCCCGGCGGCTGGCAGCGGCTGCGCGGACAGGCAGCGGCGTGAAGTCCATGACCGTGGGCTGTGCCGACTGCGACCGCGCCATGTATGAGGCTATCGGCTTCCGGGTGCGGCTGGGAAACCTGCTGGCCTGGGAGGATCAATAACAGAGGGGGAATGGTCATGTCGGCACAGCTGCTGGACGGCAAGGCTATGTCCGATGAACTGCGGCAGGAGATTGCCGCGCGGGTTGCGGCGCTGAAGGCAAAGGGCGTTGTACCCGGCCTCGCGGTGATTCTGGTGGGGGAGGATCCCGCCAGTCAGATTTATGTGCGCAACAAGGGTATTGCCTGTGAACAGACAGGCGTTTATTCCCGGACCATCCGCATGCCTGCGGAAAGCACCCAGCAGCAGCTGGAGGATGAAATCCGCCGCCTGAATGCGGATAAGCGTATCCATGGCATTCTGGTGCAGCTTCCCCTGCCGGCGCATCTGGACGAGAGCGCTGCGCTGGCGGCCGTTGCGCCGGAGAAGGACGTGGACGGCTTCCACATGATCAACGCGGGCAGGCTGATGAACGGTCAGCCGGGCGTGACGCCCTGCACCCCCAAGGGCGCGATGGAGATGATCCGCCGCACGGGTGCGGACCTTCGCGGCAAGCATGCCGTGGTGGTGGGCCGCAGCAATATTGTGGGCAAGCCCATGGCAATGCTGCTGCTTCAGGCCGACTGTACGGTGACCGTCTGCCACAGCAAAACCCGGAATCTGGCGGATTTCACCCGCGATGCGGATATTCTGGTAGCGGCGGCGGGCCGGGCGAGGTTCATCACCGCCGATATGGTGAAGCCCGGGGCAATCGTCATTGACGTGGGCATCAACCGGGTGGACGGCAAGGTGGTGGGCGACGTGGATTTCGACGTCGTGAAGGAGGTTGCGGGATGGATTACGCCCGTGCCCGGCGGCGTGGGACGCATGACCATCACCATGCTGCTGAAGAACACGCTTGAGGCCGCCGAAAGGGCGGGCTGCTGATATGTCCGAGTGGATTCTGCAGGTCAGCGACCTGAATGAATACGTCCGCCGGATGCTGTCCGCTGATCCCATGCTCAGGAGCATTCGGATCCGGGGCGAAATCAGCAATTTCAAGGCCCATTCCTCGGGACACTGGTACTTTACCCTCAAGGATGACCAGGCCAGGATCGCCTGTGTGATGTTCCGCCAGAGCGCTATACGCATGAGCGTCAGGCCCCGGGACGGCATGGCGGTGATTCTGTCCGGCAGCGTAAGTCTGTATCCGCAGACCGGCACCTATCAGTTCTATGCAGACGCTATGCGCCCCGACGGCGTGGGCGATCTGTATCAGCAGTTTGAAGCGCTGAAGAATAAGCTGGCCGCCGAGGGACTGTTCGACGCGTCGCGCAAGCGTCCGCTGCCTCGCAGACCGAAGCGGATCGCCGTGGTTACCTCCCGTACAGGCGCGGTGCTGCAGGATATCCGCAAGGTATCCGCCCAGCGTGATCCCGGCGTGCCGCTGGTGCTGCTGCCGGTACAGGTGCAGGGCGCCGGGGCGGCGGAGGAGATTGCGGCAGCCATCCGCAGGGCGGGCACGCTGGGCGGGGTGGAGGTAATCATCACCGGGCGCGGCGGCGGATCCATGGAGGATCTGTGGGCCTTCAATGAGGAGGTCGTAGCCCGGGCCATTGCGGAAAGTCCCGTGCCGGTGATATCCGCCGTGGGCCATGAGACGGACTTTACCATCGCAGACTTTGCGGCGGACGTGAGAGCGTCCACACCCTCCAATGCGGCGGAGCTGGCGGTGCCCGACAGGAGCGAGATGCTGGAAGGACTGCGGATGCTGAAAAAGCATCTGGGACAGGCTGCGGCCCGGAATGTGGATGAAAAGCGTCGTCTGCTGATGATGCTGGAAATGCGCCTGGAGGGCGTCAGCCCCGAACGGAAAATGGCAGATATGCAGCGCAGGCTGGAGATGTGCCGTCTGCGGCTGAATCAGGCTGCGGAGGGGCGGATCACAGCCCTGCAGCCGGCGACGGCGATGCTGCGCGTTCAGCTGGATCTGCGGATGGACGACCGTCTGCGCAGCTGTCGGGAGCGCACCGCAAGGCTGAAAACCCGGCTGGAGGCGATCAGCCCCATGCAGGTGCTGGAGCGCGGCTACGCCATGGTGACCGGCCCGGAGGGACTGATTACCGGCAGGGACGCGGCGATGGCGTCCAAGAGTATGACGCTGCACTTCCGCGACGGCGCGGTGAAGGTGCGGCATGAGGAGGAATGAGCATGGCAGCGAAGAAGAAGCTGAGCTTTGAAGAACAGCTGGCAGCGGTGGAGTCCATTATCGGGCAGATGGAGGACGGCGCCATGCCTCTGGAGGCAACGCTCAAGCGTTATGAAGAAGGCATGCAGCTGCTTTCAGCCATGGAGAAGGAGCTGGCCTCTGCCCAGCAGCGGCTGACGGTGCTGCGCAGGGATGCGGACGGCCGGGAGACGGAAGTGCCGCTGGAGGAAGATGTATGAGGACGTATGAAGCGTATCTGAAGCTGGTGGAGGACGCCCTTTGTCCGCAGCTGCGGAGCCTGGGCCATATTCCGGAGAAGCTGCTGGAGGCCATGGAATACTCCCTGTCCGCAGGCGGCAAGCGGCTGCGTCCCGTACTGCTGCTGGCAGCCTGCGACATGGCCGGCGGCAATGTGGAGGAAGCGCTGCCCTTTGCATGCGCGCTGGAAATGATCCACACCTACAGCCTGATTCATGACGATCTGCCCGCCATGGACAACGACGACCTGCGCCGGGGCAAGCCGACCAATCATAAGGTGTACGGCGAGGACGTGGCGATTCTGGCCGGCGACGGACTGCTATCCGCAGCCATGGAGCTGATGCTCCGCGCAGCCTGCCGGATGAAGGATCTGCGGGGCGTACGCGCGGCGGAAGCCATCGCCCGGCGCTCGGGCGTCACCGGCATGGTGGCCGGTCAGACTGTGGACGTGACCGAGGAGGGAAGCGAGCCCACGCTGGAGCGGGTGGAGTATATCCACAGTCATAAGACGGCCGACCTGATCACCGCGCCCATGGAGGCGGGACTGCTGCTGGCCGGCGCTGGAGAGGATCAGCTGAAGGCCGGCGTGGATTTCGGCTTTCACCTGGGTCTGGCGTTCCAGATGGTGGATGATCTGCTGGACGTGGAGGGCGACGCAGCCGTGCTGGGTAAAAACACCGGTATGGACGCGGCTCTGGGCAAGCTGACGTGGGTGGCTGCCGCAGGCGTGGAAAAAACCCGCGCCGACGCTGCGGAGCACGTCCGGATAGCCTGCGATGCGCTGGAGCTTTTTGGCGAAAATATGAATTTTCTCAAAAACCTTGCGCAAAGCACCCTTGTGCGAGTACAATAAGATAAGTATGGAGAATTTGGGAGGCTGATTCCGTGCACAACCTTCTGGACATCTTTTCCAATCAGGTGCTCTGGTGCGCCGTGACTGCGTGGGTTGTGGCACAGGCGATGAAAATACCCACCTATTGGCTGGTGGAAAAGAAGCTGGATCTGACGCGCTTTTTCGGCAGCGGCGGCATGCCGTCCTCTCACACTGCGTTCGTGGTATCGCTGGCGATCATGATCGGCGCGGTGGAGGGCTTCAATACCCCGTTGTTTGCCCTGAGCGTAGTGCTGGCGGCGGTGGTCATGTATGACGCGACCGGCGTACGCAAGGAGACGGGCAATCAGGCTGAGGTGATCAACGAGATCCTTCGCAAGGTGTTTGTCGACGGCGAGCAGATTGCCGACGATGACCTGAAGGAGCTTGTGGGTCATACGAAGGTTGAGGTTTTCGGCGGCTTCATCGTGGGCGTTGTGTGCGCACTGGCCTTTATTCTGCTGTAATCCCTGCAAAACAATACAATACGGAGGAATGAATCATGGATCGTTTTCTGGAAGAAATTGTCATCAAGAAGAACAAGGCTCTCAACGAGGTTCTCTACGTGCTGTCTGCGGTTGTGATGGTGTTCTGCGCGCTGGTGGGCATGATGAACCTGAACATGCTCTTCTACGGCTTTTCCATCGGCGGACTGATCTTCACGGCTGCGTATCTGGGCATCGCTGTGGCGCTGTTCCTCTTCCGCGACCGTCTGCGCACGGAGTTTGAGTATACCTTCACCAACGGCGATATGGACTTTGCGCAGGTGTACAACAACCGCAAGCGCAAGAGCCTGGGCAGCCTGAAGGTGAACCGTGTGGAGGCCTTCGGCAAGGTGAGCGGCGCTTCCTTCCAGCGATATGTGACCATGCCCGGCATCAAGAAGACCAACTGGTTCCTCAACCGCGGCGCGGAGCTGTACTACTTCTACTTCCAGAAGGACAGCAACAAGCGCATCATCATCATCGAGCCCAGTGAGGAAATGGTGAAGTACATCAAGGTCTATCTGCCCCGCGGCGCATGGCAGGAGTAAGAGATGACCGTATATCTTGATAACAGCGCGACCACCCGTCCGTCGGACGCGGTGGTCCGCGCCATGCATGACGCTTTGACAGCGCACTGGCATAATCCATCCGCCCTGTACAGGCCGGCCATGGAAGCGGAAAAACTTATGTCAGCCGCCCGGGAAGCCTGCCTGAAGGCTGCGGGCGCTGCGGGTCAGCGGCTGATTTTCACCGGCAGCGGCACGGAGGCGGACAACATCGCCATTCTGGGCCATCTGCGCACGGTGCTCAGGAGCGGCCGTGTGCTGATGCTCTCCGTGGAGCATCCGGCAGTGCTGCAGTGCGCGCAGGAGATTGAGCGCATGGGGCATACCGCGGAGCTGATTCCGGTGGACAGCCGCGGCGTGGCGGATTTGACCGCGCTGCGCGCCATGCTGGACGAGCGGGTGCTTCTCATCTGCGTCATGCAGGTGAACAACGAGAGCGGCGCTATTCAGCCCCTTGCGGAAATTGCTGCGCTGCGCCGGGAATGCTGCCCGCAGGCAGCCATCCATGTGGACGGCGTGCAGGGCTTTCTGCGTACGCCTATGGACTTCAACCGGCTGGGGATTCAGTCCTACGCTTTCAGCGGCCACAAGATCCATGCCTGCAAGGGCGTGGGAGGGCTGATTGTCCGCAAGGATCATAAGATCAGCCCCATCCAGTTCGGCGGCGGACAGGAGGAAGGCTATCGCTCCGGCACGGAGAACACCGTGGGCGTCATCGGCCTGGGCGAGGCGGTGCGCACCTATCCTGCACAGGGCGCGGCGGAGATGCTTCAGTGCAAGATCCGTCTGTGGGAGAAGCTGCATGAGCTGATCCCCGAGGCTGTGCTTAACGGCCCGGCGCTGGATGATCCGGCCTGCGCGCCTCATATCCTCAACGTGAGCTTCCCGCCGGTCCGGTCGCAGACCATGCTCTTTGCGCTGGAGGGCGAGGGGATTTACGTCAGCGCGGGCTCGGCATGCTCCAGCCGGAAGCAGAAATTTTCCGGCGTGCTGACGGCCATGGGACTAAAAAATGAACTGAAGGACAGCGCGCTGCGCTTCAGCTTCTGCCCCGGAATCACGGAGGAGGAGATCGACTTCGTGGCTGTGAGTGTGAAAAAGCATTACGATATGCTGAAAAAATTCGTCCGCCGGTAAACAGGCGGACGCAGCGTAAAAAAGGAGAAACCACTGTGCGTGAGCTTTTGCTGGTTCGCTACGGCGAAATTTTCCTCAAGGGCCTGAACCGCCCTGTTTTCATGCGCGCGCTGGTCAAGCGCATCAAGTATGCGGTGAAGGAGCTGGGCGGCAATGTGTGGCTGAATGACGGCCGCATCTTCGTCAGCGACTTTACCGATACGGACGAGGCTGTCCGCAAGGTGACAAAGGTCTTCGGCGTGCACAGCGTGTGTCCCGCCGTGGAGATGGACAAGGACGACTTTGACGCCATCTGCGACAAGGCCATCCAGATGTGCGAGGGCCTGAAGGGCACCTTCAAGGTAACCGCCCGTCGTTCCGACAAGCGGTATCCGCTGGATTCTCCGGCTATCGGCAAGGAGATGGGCCACCGCATCCTGCAGGCGAACAACAACCTGACTGTGGACGTGAAGGATCCCCAGCATGTGATGAACGTGGAAATCCGCGACAAGTGCTACCTGTACGTCAAGGTGGTACCCGCCGTGGGCGGCATGCCCGTGGGCACCAACGGCAGGGCCACGCTGCTGCTTTCCGGCGGTATCGACAGCCCTGTGGCCGGCTGGATGATCGCCAAGCGCGGCGTGCACATCAGCGCGGTGCACTTCCACTCCTACCCCTATACCTCCGACCGCGCCAAGGAGAAGGTGCTGGATCTGGCCCGCATCCTGTCCGAGAGCTGCTGCGGCATCCGGGTGCACATCGTACCCTTTACAAAGATTCAGATGGAGATCCACGAAAAGTGCCCTGAGGAGTACACGACGCTGATCATGCGCCGCTTTATGATGCGCATTGCCGAGCGCGTGGCAAAGCTTGAGAACGCCGAGGCGCTGATTACCGGCGAAAGCATCGGTCAGGTGGCCAGCCAGACCATGACCGCGCTGAACACCACCAACATGGTGGTGGAGATGCCCGTGTTCCGTCCCGTGATCGGCTTTGACAAGAGCGAAATCATCGAGGTGGCGCGGAAGATCGGCACCCTTGAAACCTCCTCGCTGCCCTATGAGGACTGCTGCACGGTCTTCACACCCCGGCATCCCGCCACCCATCCCAAGATGGACAAGATTCTGGAGGGCGAAAGCAAGCTGGACATGGAGGCCCTCATCGACGAGGCTGTGGCGGGCATCGAGCTGATGACGGTCTAAACCATCATTGCCAGAGCGGCCAGCAGCCCCAGCCCCGGCAGGCCGAGACTGCCGGCAATCCATGCTGATAACGGGTTTGCGCCGAGGCGCAGGGGGATGATCAGGTTCCACGCAAGGAGCAGCATCAGCCCCGTGACGCAGCGCGTCAGCATTCTCCCATGGGGACGCTGGGGATCAAACAGCTGGCTGAGCATATACAGTGCAAGGACGCACAGCGCGAGCGTAATGAGAATCTTCGGCTGGAATGCCGTCATGGCAGTCACCTCCCGTACGGCATATGCGGGGGGACTGAAAAACTTGACAAAGAAATGTCAGATTCAGCCTGCAGAGACTGGAAAAAGCTTGCCATCAGCGGCTTAAAGTGGTATCATTAAAAGGACGGCGTATGACCGTCGGGACGATCTTCGCCCGGCGGGCGGACAGAAACGGAGGGGCCGGATGCAGGCGGAGTTTGTGGATCTGGTGCGGAAGCTCGCTCCTGATCTGGCTGCGGAGCTGGGTGTACGGGCGCTGGTACTGGAGCGGATTGCTGCGCTGGAGCCGGTAGGCCGCCGTCAGCTGGCGATGCGGCTGGACAGGCCGGAACGCGAGGTTCGCGCGGCTGCCGCCAGCCTGAAGGAAGAAGGGCTGATTGCTCTGGATGCCTCCGGCATGACGCTGACGGACAAGGGCCGTGATATTCTGCCGCAGGTGCGGGAGATGAGCCGCGCCATGCAGGGTCTTGCGGACGTGGAGCGCCGGCTGGAAGGTCTGCTGAATGTGGACAGCGTAGTCGTCGTGCCCGGCGATGCGGATCAGGACGCGCATGTGCTGCAGGACGCAGGACGCATGGCGGCTCAGAAGGTACGCCAGCATCTGCGCAGCGGATACACCATGGCGGTGACCGGCGGCAGCAGCGTGGCGTGGACGGCGAAGCATCTGCAGGGCGGAGCGCCGCTGAACGTGATGGTGGTACCTGCCCGCGGCGGACTGGCACGGGCGGTGGAAACGCAGGCCAACACGCTTGCGGCGGAGATTGCCCGCAAGCTGGGCGGACATCACAGGCTGATTCACCTGCCGGATCATATCGATCCTGCCTCCAAGCAGGAGCTGATGAAGCTGCCGGAGATCAGCGAAGCGATTGATCTTTTGCAGCGGGCGGACGTGATCCTCCACGGCATCGGCCGGGCGGACAAGGCTGCCCGGGATTACTCGCTGAAGGGTTCCGTCATCCGTCGGCTGGAAGAGCAGGGCGCGGTGGGCGAGGCCTTCGGCAACTACTTTGACCGTGAGGGCCGGTGCCTGCTGAATTCCTCCAGCGTAGGCGTGGATCTGGCGCGGCTGACGCCGCAATGCCGGATGATCGCCGTGGCTGCGGGCGCAGGCAAGGCGGAAGCCATCATCGCTGTGCTGCGGCATGACCGCCATGCGGTGCTGGTGACCGACGAAGCGGCGGCGCGCGCTATGCTCCGCCTGCTGGAAACAAAATGATTGCACGCCTGAAACAGGCTTTTGCAATAAATGAAACTAACAATACACAGACAACCGAAGGAGTGTTGCAACATGGCTAAGAAGACGATTGACAACATCCAGGTCGCTGGCAAGAAGGTTCTCGTTCGCTGCGACTTCAACGTCCCCATGAAGGACGGCAAGATCACCAACGACAAGCGCATCGTGGCTGCTCTGCCCACCATCAAGAAGCTGATCGCCGACGGCGGCAAGGTCATCCTGTGCAGCCATCTGGGCAAGCCCAAGAACGGCCCCGAAGAGAAGTTCTCCCTGGCTCCCGTGGCTGTGCGTCTGGGCGAGTATCTGGGCAAGGAAGTTGTGTTCGCCAATGACGATAACGTCGTGGGCGAGAACGCCAAGGCTGCCGTGGCCGCCATGAAGGACGGCGACGTGGTGCTGCTGCAGAACACCCGCTTCCGCAAGGAAGAGACCAA
>JAFURI010000039.1 GCA_017471885.1 Clostridia bacterium
CTTCTGCCCCATCACCCGGGTGCATCATGCCGGGCAGTCCTCGCCCTTCGTGTTCGGCGAGCAGATGACTGCCAACGCCGCCCATTATGTGCGCCTGCGCTACCGGCTGCTGCCCTACATCTACGCCTACAACCATGTTGCCCACCGGACGGGCGCACCCATGATGCGTGCGCTGGTATTCGAGTATCCGCAGGATGAACATGTGCTGAACATCCGCGATGAGTACCTCTTCGGCAGCGAACTGCTGGTGGCACCCGTCACACAGGAGCGGGCCACCCAGCGCGATGTCTATCTGCCCGAAGGCGAGTGGTACGACTGGGACTACGGCTACCGCTACGAAGGCGGCAGGAGCTATCCCATCCATGCGCCGCAGAACCGCATCCCCGTATTTGTCAAGGCCGGAGCGATCATCCCCATGATCCCGCAGGTCTACAACACGAAGGATGTCGACTGGAAGGACGTGACGCTGAAGATCTTCCCCAAGGGCGGGAGCAGCTTCCGTATGTACACGGACGACGGCGTCAGCTACGGCTTCACCCGGGGCGATTATACCTATACCGATATCGCCTGCGAAGAGACACCGCATCAGACCCGCATCCGCATCACACGAAGCAATCTGCTGTATGCGGCGGACAGGTACCTGCTGCAGATCCACGTGAGTACCGTGCCGGAACATGTGGCCTATGGCAGCAGGGCGCTGGATCAGCACGGCTACAAGCGGCTGGTGGAAAAGGCTGAAAGCGGCTGGTATTACGACAAGCTTAATCAGGTGCTGTACGTGCGCATTCCTGCTGATACGGAAGCGCTGGATGAAGTCGTCGTCACCGGCGGTGCGCCTGTGGTGAAATTCGCCGAGCATCAGGCGGAGAATCAGATCAGCGGCCAGCTGCCCTTCCTTCTGCCCCCGGCCAGCGTGCCCTGCCGCATCGCCTGCGAGAACTACGACCGCGGCGGCGAGGGCGTGGCTTACCACAAGCATACCGATACCCCCTGCGAGCTCTACCGCACCGATGCTGTGCAGATCGAACTGTGCGACGATGTGGGCGTTGGCTATTGCGTCAGGGACTTCGCCGCCAAGGAATGGCTGGAGTACACCATCAACGTGACAGAGCCGGGCGATTATGTGTTCAGCCTTCGCCTTGCGGGTGACGCAGCGGTCAGTATCGACGTGAACACCCAGAACCGCACCGGGCTCATGGAGACCTCCGGCGAACGCTGGCACACCTATGCAAGCGCCCCGGTCATGCTCTCCGAGGGGGAGCAGGTGATCCGCCTGTTCGTTCACAGCGGCATGATCCGCGCCAACTGGATCGACATCGAAAAGGTATAATCTGAAACGCCGATGATGCATTCATGATGTGAATCAGCGGCGTTGTTGCTCAGAGATGATCATTCGGAAACATGCTCGTGACCTTCCGCTTGCTGCGCCTTGCTGAATTGCTTCGGCGTGCAGTGATAGGTCTTTTCAAACACCTGATAGAAGTAGCTGACATGGTTGAAGCCGCTGGCCATGCAGGCTTCCAGCACCGGCCGGCCCTGGCGGAGCAGCTCTGCGGCGTAGTTGATGCGCTTCATGTTGATGAAGGCGGTGGGCGTGA
>JAFURI010000040.1 GCA_017471885.1 Clostridia bacterium
AAGGGGTCCCACCTGTTCCCATCCCGAACACAGAAGTTAAGCCCTTCAGTGCCGAAAGTACTTGGCTGGAGACGGCCCGGGAGGATAGGTCGCTGCCGGATTCCATTTAGAAGAAGCTGTAAGGCTTCTTCTTTTT
Source organism: Clostridia bacterium (assembly GCA_017471885.1). GTDB lineage: Bacteria > Bacillota > Clostridia > Christensenellales > Aristaeellaceae > UBA11524. Next base: position 137 of record JAFURI010000040.1, read on the forward strand.
TTGTTGCTGGAGAGCGGAGCGTCACTGTCCCTGCGGAGGAATATGATCCGTTTTACCGCTGCATGAGGAGCGGCGGCAGTATTCCATTCCATTTTTCCTGAAGCAGGAAATGTCTACTTTTCGGGAGAATATGTGTGGCATCAAAATGAAGTTTTTTGCGGAGGTTTGTGGCGATGCATGTGACTGTTATCATTGACCGCCCTCTGGGCAGCGTTCATCCCAGACACAGGGATATGGTGTATCCGGTCAATTATGGTTATGTGCCCGGCGTTATGGGCGGCGATGGGGAGGAGCAGGACGTTTATGTGCTGGGTGTGGATCATCCGCTTGAACAGTTTGTAGGTCGTCTGATCGCAGTGATCCACCGACGCGACGACGTGGAGGACAAATGGGTGGCTGCACCTGAAGGGATGTATTTCACGAAGGACGACGTCCTGGCGAAGGTACATTTTCAGGAGCAATATTTCGACGGCTGGATCGAGATGCTGGCGCAGGAAAAGAGCAGCGTGCAGTCTTGACATTCGCCGCCTCTTGGTGCATAATGATTGCTGTTGATACTTTATTGCTTTAGCGAAGAAAAGAGGCGAGGCCCGTGATTGCCATTATCGACTACGGTATGGGAAACCTGCGGAGCGTGCAGAAAGCCTTTGAGTTTCTGGGCGCTGATGTGTTGATCACGGACGATCCTTCGCTGATCGGCGCGGCATCCCACGTGGTGCTTCCTGGCGTGGGTGCATTCGAGGACGCGATGGCCCGTCTGCGCGCCTCCGGGCTGGATCAGGCGCTGCTTGTTGCAGCATCGTCCGGAAAGCCCGTGCTGGGCATCTGTCTTGGCATGCAGATGATGTTCGAGCATAGCCGGGAGAATGGTTTCTTCGACGGGTTGGGACTGTTTCCGGGTACGATCACCCGGTTTGAGGATCGGGGACTGAAGATTCCCCACATGGGCTGGAATACGCTGAAGACAAGGAACTGTCCGCTCTTTGACGAAGGCGACGATCCCTGCGTGTATTTTGTGCACAGCTACTGCATGGCCGAGCTGTCTGATGAGTGGACAGCCGCCTCCTGTGAGTATGGTCAGGTTTTCACGGCGGCTGTGTGCCGGGGCAATGTGATGGCGACTCAGTTCCATCCGGAGAAATCCGGCGAGGCAGGATTGCGGATGCTGCGCCGCTTCTGGGAATACAAGGGGGTGGGGAAATGCTGAACAAACGCATTATTCCCTGCCTTGATATCCGGGACGGACGCGTGGTGAAGGGCGTTAATTTTGTGGATATCCGGGATGCGGGAGATCCGGTGGAAGCGGCGGTCAGGTATAATCAGGCCGGTGCGGACGAGCTGGTGCTGCTGGATATCAACGCCTCCCATGAGGGCCGTGCCACCATGCTGGACGTGGTCAGCCGCGTGGCGGAGCAGGTTTTTATCCCTTTCACGGTGGGCGGCGGCATCCGGGAGATTGAGCAGATCAGGCAGATTCTGATGCTGGGTGCGGACAAGGTGTCCATCAACAGCCCGGCTATCAGGAATCCGGATTTCATCACCGAAGCGGCGCTGAAGTTCGGCAGCCAGTGTATTGTACTTGCCATGGACGTGAAGGCACGCAGCGGCGGCTGGGACGTGTACATCAACGGCGGTCGGGTGAATACCGGTCTGGATGCGCTGGAGTGGGCTGTGGAAGGCGTGAAGCGCGGCGCGGGAGAGATTCTGCTGACCTCCATGGATACCGACGGCGTGGGCGGGGGCTTTGCGCTGGACGTAACCCGCGCCATTGCGGACGCGGTGCCGGTGCCGGTGATTGCCAGCGGCGGCGCTGGAAAGATGGAGCATTTCCGTGACGCGCTGACGGTAGGTCATGCGGACGCAGCGCTGGCGGCTACGCTGTTTCACTTCGGGATGATGAAAATCGGCGATCTGAAGGAATATCTGGCGCGCGAGGGCGTGCCGGTCAGGAGGCTGTGATGATGCCCTATGAGAGTGATCTGGCGCTGCGGCTGACGCCCTATGTGGCGGGCGAGCAGCCCAGGGACAGGCAGTTTATCAAGCTGAATACGAACGAGAATCCCTATCCGCCGTCCCCGAGGGTGGCGGAGGCGCTTTCCGGGCTGTGCGACATGCTGAGGCTGTATCCCGATATGGAGTCCACCGCACTGCGCGAGGCTATTGCACAGGTGAACGGACTGAAGGCGGAAAACGTGTTCTGCGGCAACGGCTCGGACGAGGTGCTGGCCTTTGCCTTTGCTGCATTCTTTGCGGGGAAGCGGGTGCTTGCGCCGGATATCACCTACTCCTTTTACCCGGTGTATGCCAATCTGTTCGGGGCGGCGTATGAGACGGCGGCGCTGAAGGACGATTTCGCCGTGGATGTGGACGCGCTGATGAAGGGCTGCTGCGTGGCGCTTGCGAACCCTAACGCGCCCACGGGTATTCTGTTGGAATCCGGCGAGGTGCGCCGTCTGGCGGCGCATTGCCGGGATCACGGGGCGGTGCTGCTTGTGGACGAGGCTTATGCGGCCTTTGCGCCGGAGACGGCCCGTCCGCTGCTGGATGACTTCGACAATGTGCTGATTGTACGCACCTTCAGCAAGAGCCATGGTCTGGCAGGACTCCGTGTGGGCTACGCCATGGGCAGCGAGCGGCTGATGGATGCGCTGCGGCGTGTGCGGGACAGCTTCAACAGCTATCCGGTGGACAGGCTGGCACAGGCTGCGGCACGGGCTGCGATTCTGGATGAAGCCTATACAGCAGAGACTTCCGCAAAGGTGATTGCCGCCCGCGACCGCTGCCGCAGCATGCTGCTGAAAGCCAGGATTGACGTGCTGCCCAGCGCGACAAATTTCCTGTTTGTCAGGGCGGATCCGGTGGATGCGGCTCCGGTGCAGCAGGCGCTGCGCTCGGAGGGTATACTGGTGCGGCATTTTTCCTCCGGCAGGCTGAAGAGCTGGCTGCGGGTCACCGTAGGCACGGGGTCGGATATGGAAAAGGTCACGGAAGCGCTGATCCGGCTGATCGCAAAAGCATAAGAAAAAGGTGCAGCCGTCTTTCCTTCGAAAGACGGCTGCACCTTTATGCCTCACTTACTTGTACTGCAGCTCGTTCAGCTCGTCACGGGTGCTGATGACCACCTTGCCCTGTGCATCCAGCAGGGGCGTGAGGCCTGCGCCCTCACCGCACTTGGTCAGCAGGTAGTTGACGCCGGTATGGGTATCCACCAGCACGGTACAGCTGGTCATGAAGCTGACGCTCTCGTCGAAGAGAACAGCGAAACGCTTGTCTGCCTTTTTTCCGAACATGTTTTTTATCTCCTTTCCTCGAAGAAGCCTGATATCAGATCTGCGCATTCTGCGGCCAGCAAGCCGCCGCGCCAGCGGGTGGACGCATGCAGGGACGGATCGGCGGGCAGGTCGTATACGCTGCCGCAGCAGCCCTGACGCTCATCCGCCGCGCCCCAGACGCATTGGCCCAGCTGGCTCATCACCATGGCTCCTGCACACATGGGGCAGGGCTCCAGGGTCACGTAAAGCGTACAGTCCCGAAGCCGCCAGTCGCCAAGCACCCGGGCGGCCTCACGCATGCACAGGATTTCCGCATGGGCGGTGGGATCATGATCCTGCTCCCGGCGGTTGTGCGCCCGACAGATCAGCTCATCCCCGTAAACAAGCGCCGCGCCGACGGGGATTTCCCCCTCCCTGCGGGCCGACTGCGCTTCCTCCAGCGCAATGCGCATCCATTTCTCCATGGAATCATCTCCTCCATGGCTGTAGCGTACCATATTCCGTGAGATTGTGCAAGGGCAGGCCGCTCAAGTGTCGAATCGGGCGATCGAAAGCAGGAATATGATTGATCAGGCACGAAAATGTGCTTTAAGGACGTTATCTGAGTAAAGGAGGGCTGCGGATGAGACTGACGATGCTGCTGCTGGCGCTAATCTTATTGTGCTCCTGCGCCCGTGCGGAGGAAACCATGACCCTGCACGCCGTGAACGTAGGAAAGGCGGATGCGCTGATCCTGCGCTGCGGCGAGCATGCCTATCTCATTGATACAGGCACGGAGGAAAGCTGGGGACGGCTCTCCTGCGCGCTGAAGATTAACGGAATCACCCGGCTGGACGGTGTGATCGTCACCCACACGGATGACGACCACGGCGGCGGATGCGCTGCGCTCAGCCAGTCCTCGGTGGAGATCGGCGCGTGGTATGCGCCGGTGTGGTACACCTGCAAGGAAAGCAAGCACCCGGTGATCAACGCTGCCGCGCTGCGGGATCAGAAGGTTGTGTGGCTGGAGCAGGGCATGACGCTGCCGCTGGGCGACGGTATGCTGACGGTGCTGGGCCCGGTGGAGGAGGATCCTGACAAGGAGAACAACAACTCGCTGGTACTGCTGGCCGAAGGCGGCGACGGCAGTATACTGCTGGCAGGGGATATGGAAATGCCGGAGGAGGAGAGTCTGCTGGAACGCAGGCTGATTCCCCGTGCGGATGTGCTGAAGGTGGGAAATCACGGCGAAGGCGACGCGACCTCGCTGACACTGGTGAGTCAGGTGAAGCCGAAGGTGGCGGTGATCTCCACCAACACGGAGGAGGAGCCGGACACGCCGGATGAGGACGTGCTGCGGAATCTCTCCCGGGTGGGGGCGAAGGTGCTGCAGACGCAGGATTCCGACGCAGGCGTGCTGGTGAGCATCCGGGGCGGAAGCATCAGCGCGGATAATGTGCGCTATACCGCTATCCCGGAGAAGGCAGGACGCGCCAGGATTGTGCAAAAGGGTGAAGACGACAGCGTGACGCTGCGATGCGACGGTTCCTCCGCGCTGGATCTGACAGACTGGTTTATCCGTTCGGAGCGTGGCGGGGAAGTCTTCGTGTTCCCGGCAGGAACGGTGCTGGAGCCGGGGGCGGAAATCATCGTGTCCAGCAAATCCTCCGACAGGGATGGAGACCTTGTGTGGCCTGATAAATCCATCTGGCACAAGAATAAGGACGACGCGGCGGTTTTGTATGATCCTTACGGCCGGGAAATGCATCGTCTGCCCTGAATGGCTGCAGATTTTTTTCGGGAAATGCATGAAATGTGCATTTCCTTTTTCTGATTAATAGTGTATAATGAAGCTATCAACGAAAGGAGGGTTTTCCCCATGCGCAAATTCCTCGCATTGATCCTTTCCATGGTTCTGCTGCTTTCCGTGGTGGCTCCTGTCACGGCGGAAACCGCCAAGTCTGACGACGTGGTGATCCTGTATACCAACGACGTGCATACCTACATCGACGGCGAGCTGAGCTACCATGTGATCGCTGCCGTGAAGCAGAAGCTCCAGGAGCAGTACAACTACGTGCTGCTGGTGGACGCCGGCGACCACGTCCAGGGTACCGCTTACGGCTCCATGGACAACGGCGAAACCATCATCAAGCTGATGAACGCCGCCAAGTACGACGTAGCCACGCTGGGCAACCATGAGTTCGACTACGGCATGGAAGGCGCCATGAACGTGATCGAATGGGCCGAGTTCCCCTACGTCTCCTGCAACTTCTACCATGAGGAGAACAACGTCCGCAACCAGAACGTGCTGGACAGCTATGTGGCGATCCCCTGCGGCGACGTGACCGTGGCCCTGATCGGCATCACCACGCCCGAATCCTTCACCAAGTCCACCCCCGCTTACTTCCAGGATGAAACCGGCGCTTACATCTACGGCATCTCCGGCGGCGAGGACGGCTCCAAGCTGTATGCCGACGTTCAGAGCGCCATCGACGCCGCCAAGGCTGACGGCGCTACCACCGTCATCGCTCTGGGCCATCTGGGCGACGATCCTGCTTCCCAGCCCTGGACCAGCGAAGAGACCATCGCCAACGTGACCGGCCTGGACGCCTTCATCGACGGCCACTCCCATTCCACCGTGGAGGGCAAGAAGGTTGCCGACAAGTCCGGCGCTGAGGTGCATCTGACCCAGACCGGCGAATACTTCGACCGCATCGGCATGATGGTGATCGACTCCGAGACCGGCGCCATCGCCACCGATTTCATCGAGCTGGTTAAGCTGACCGAGACCTCCAAGGACGCCGACGGCAAGGACGTTGTGACTGTCGTGGGCTATGAGCTGTCCAGCGAGCTGTACACCGGCACCGAGCTGGTGTCTGACCCCGCTGTGAAGGCCATCTCCGATCAGTGGATCGCTGATATCGACGCCAAGCTGGGCGTTGTGATCGGCTCCACCGCCCTGACCTTCGACAACTACAACGCCGAGGGCAAGCGCCTGGTCCGCTCTCAGGAAACCAACACCGGCGACTTCTGCGCCGACGCTCTGTACTACCTGTTCGACAACATGGGTCTTGACGTGGACGTGGCCATCATGAACGGCGGCGGCGTGCGCAACAAGGCCATCACCGGCGACATCTCCTACAAGACCTGCAAGGAAATCCACACCTTCGGCAACGTGGCCTGTCTGCAGACCATCACCGGTCAGCAGCTGCTGGATGCTCTGGAGTGGGGCGCCCGCTTCGCCGGCAACGACAAGGAGAACGGCGGCTTCCTGCACGTCTCCGGCATCACCTACAAGGTTGAGTCCACCCATCCCGAATCCGTCGTGGCTGACGAAAAGGGCGTGTGGGTCAGCGCTCCCACCGGCGGCTATCGCGTGCATGACGTGAAGGTCTACAACAAGGAAACCGGCGCATGGGACGATCTGGACCTGACCGCTTCCTACAACCTGGCCGGCTACAACTACACCCTGCGCGATCTGGGCGACGGCTTCGCCATGTTCCGCGGCGCTGTGAACGTGCTGGACTACGTGATGATGGACTACATGGTTCTGGCCAACTATGTGCAGGCCTTCGAGGGCGGCGTGGTGGAAGCCACCAACTCTCCTCTGGCTGCCAAGTATCCCGGCCTGCTGATCGACTACGGCACTGTGGACGGTTCCGGCCGCATCGTGGTTGAGAAGTAATCATCAAACACCCGACATAAACAAAGGGACTGCGGATTATATCCGCAGTCCCTTTATAATGCAGTCATTTCAGGAGATGGAATTGATCAAAGGGCGTTCTGCCAGTCCCGGTATTCCACAAACTCGTACAGATCGGTGGAGGTGGCCACGGACGGCTTGCCCAGCATCTGGCTGACGGTCACCAGCTCGTAGCCTTCCTCAATCAGCCACGGGATCAGCTTTTCAAGGCACTTCAGATCCTTGGGATTGGTATGGAAGAGGAGGATGCTGCCGTTCTGCACCTGCTTTTTGCACTTCTCAAAGCTGGTCTGGCTCACGTCCCACAGGATGACGTGATCGTAGCCCAGCGACTGGATCATGCGGTTCACGTCCACGCTGCCGGCCCGGTTGGTATGCCCGTAGGGCGGACGGAACACCTGCATGGGGTAATGATAACCCAGCACCGCATCCAGCGAGGACTGGGCGCGCATCACCTGATTGTACACGCCCATGCGGGGCTGCTTGGACAGATCGCGATGCCCGTAGGAGTGGTTGCCGATCTCGTTGTGGGAGGCGGCGATGGTGCGCCACAATTCCGCATCCTGAGGATACAGCTTGATGCCCAGCACGAAGAAGGTAATCGGCACGTTATGCTTCACGGACAAATCGTAGGCCATGCGGGTGTAGTCCAGATTGAAGCAGTCGTCCACGGTCACCGCAACCTGTCTGCGGGAGCGGTCGCCGTGACGGACGGAGAAGGAGAATTCCTCCGCGCCTGCGGGGAGGGCGGTAAGGAGCATCATCAGGCAGAGCAAAAGTGCGGCGGTACGTTTCATCATCAGCGCCTCCCTGTGTGATGGTAAAAGAAAAAAGCGGCGTTGAGCCGCTGAAAGAACGTGCGAGCGTGACCGTAAGCCGAGTTCTGTCGCGGACGATCATCTATCCAGGCCCGGCGTCGCCGCGCGGGCTCAAGCGATTGCGGGGAATGTGACGGGCCGCCATCGATCCCCATTGCATCTTGCACCAGGTGGGGTTTACATCACGGTCAAGTCGCCAAGCAGTTGTTGAGCTCTTAAATCGCCTTTCCACCCTGGCCGGTCTGCAAAAGCAAACCGGTGGTATATCTCTGTTGCACTCTCCTTGGAGTCGCCTCCACCAGCCGTTAGCTGGCACCCTGCCCTGTGGTGCTCGGACTTTCCTCATACCTTTCGGCACGCGATCGTCTGATCACCTCGCACGCCTAACATCATAACGTTTCCTGCGAAAAATGTCAAGTCAGCGCAGGCAGGTTTCATCGCCATCCCGGTGCAAAATCAGGTGATGCGGCCCGTTCAGGCCGTGCTGTGGCGCATTCTCCGGAGGCTGATACCAGTGCAGGGTAGGGCAGGCCTCGTCGCCCGTGGGGATCAAAGCTCCCTCCCGGGCCATGATGGGCATGGCGTTGGGACTGCGAAGGCGGCGGAAGCAGCCCGATGTGGTCTCGCCGGTGATTATGTCCGTCCATACGCCCGCGGGCAGCACGGCGTATGCCGCGCCATCCCCGTTCAGGGGGCAGCACAGCAGATTATCTCCCAGCAGGAAATAGCCCTCGCCGGGTACGGGCTGATCAACAGCAGCCAGATACAGCCGCAGATTCTGCTGCCACTCCAGATACCGCCGCACGACGTTTCCGGGCAGTGCGTCGCGGCTCAGATGGCGGATGATCAATTCAGCCGGGACAGCCTCGCCCCGCATGACGGCTTCGCTGATCCGGTAAAGAAACCCGGCGCGCCCTTCGCAGCCGGAAAACAGGGGAGAAGCTTCATCCGTGAAGCCTGCAAGGGGGATATCCTGCGCCTCCAGCAGCCGCTGTGCTTCAGTGCGGAGGACGGTGGAATCAGGGGCGGCGAGCCATAATCCGCAGCGCATGTCATTACCTCCGTTCAAGTCCCTGACAGTATAGCAGACCGGACGGTACAATGGCAAGAAATCTGCCGGAAAATCTTGAATTTACAGCCGGATGTGTTATAATATAAATTCAATAATGATATCATGAGGAGGGTATGGCTATGCGAAGCATGACCGGCTGCGGCCGCTGTCAGCTGCAGGAGGGAGCATGGGAAGCCACGGTGGAGCTGCGTGCGGTGAATCACCGCTATCTGGACGTGAGCTGCCGTCTGCCCCGGAGCCTGAGCTTCCTGGAGGATAAGCTGCGCAAGTGCCTGAACAGGGGCATGAAGCGCGGGCATGTGGACATGTACGTCACCGTCAGCCGTGTGGACGGCGCAAGCAGACAGATCACGGTGGACAGCGCGCTGGCGAAGAGCTATGCCGAAGCGGCCCGACTGCTGGAAAAGGAAGCCGGCGTGGTCTGCGACCTGAACGTATCTGGCCTGATGAAGCTGGAAGGCGTGGTCACCGTCGCCGAAGCGGAGCTGGACGAGGATGCGGTATCCGCGCTGGCTGTGCGCGCATGCGAGGGTGCGCTGCAGCAGCTGGACGACATGCGCCTGAAGGAGGGCGAGAGCCTCCGGGCGGATCTGGCGGCGCATCTGGCCGTGGCGGAGAGCCTGCGGGAGAAGATCCTGACCCGTGCGCCCATGGTGGCGGAGGATTACCGCACCCGGCTGAACGCCCGCCTGGAGCAGTGGCAGCTGGAGCAGGTGGATCCCGCCCGCGTGGCGCAGGAGGTCGCCATGATGGCGGATCGCTGTGCGGTGGACGAGGAGCTTTCCCGACTGGACAGCCATTTCAACCAGATGCACCGGTATCTGGAGATGCAGGGCGAGATCGGCAAAAAGATGGATTTCCTCGTGCAGGAGATGAACCGCGAGGCCAACACCATCGGCTCCAAGGCCAACGACGTGACCATTGCCCAGACTGTGGTGGATCTCAAGAGCGAGATTGAAAAAATCCGCGAACAGGTACAGAACGTCGAATGACGCATGGGGCTCCGCCCCCCCTGTACCCCCCGGCATTGGGCCTCGCCCCCTGCACCCCCGGCAAGGGGCTCTGCCCCCTGCACCCCCGCGAAGGGCCTTCGGCCCTCTCGACTCCCTTTTCCAGAGGCTGCGCCTCTGGGATGAAGCCCTGTCGGACGCTCCGATGCGGGGGTCACGGGGCGCGGAGGGCGCCCCGCGACGCGGTGGATGCGGCAGGAATGGAGCCCCTGCAAGAGATAAGATGACAAACTTCCGCCCCTGCGAGAGAAGGAGATACGATGCGTAAAGGTATGCTGCTGGTGGTGTCCGGGCCTTCGGGCGCGGGCAAGGGTACTCTGGTGGACAAGCTGCTGAAGGATGATCCCAGCTTCGGTTTTTCGGTAAGCGTCACCACCCGTGCGCCCCGGGATTATGAGATTCCGGACGTACATTACCACTTCCTTTCCGAGGAAGAATATGATAAACTGCTGGAGGAGGATGCTTTCCTGGAGCACGCCACCGTGCACGGCAAGCGTTACGGCACCCTGAAGTCCGAGGTGAACGAGCGCATCGCCCGGGGTCAGAACGTGCTGCTGGATATTGACGTACAGGGTGCGCTGGACGTCATGGCCAAGGTGCCGGAGTGCGTCAGCGTGTTCATCCTGCCCCCCAGCCTCAAGGTGCTGCGCGAGCGGCTCACCGGCCGCGGCACGGAGACGCAGGAGGCTATCGACCGCCGCATGGGCAACGCCGTGGGCGAGATCAAGCTGTGGCCCCGCTACCGCTACGCCGTGGTCAACGATGATCTGGAGGCGGCCTATCAGCAGCTGAAGGCCGTGATCACCGCGGAAAAGAACAACACCCTCCGCTTTACCCCCGTGGTACCCGAGGAGTAAACCTCGCCTGAATATAACCGACAAACCATTGATGATACAAGGAGGACAAGCACATGTCTATTGTTGAACCCAACGTCCTGGAGCTGCTGGAGCATGCCGATTCCCGTTACACCCTGGTGGTGGAGGCTTCCAAGCGCGGCCGTCAGATCGTGGCCGGCGGCCAGCCCCTGATCGATGCGCAGGGCATGAAGCCCCTGAAGACCGCTGTGGAGGAGATCAACCGCGGCCTGATCACCTATGACGCACCCGCTGATGAAGAGGAGAAGATCGAAGAATGACGCTCAAGGGCAGAGAAGTCGTCCTGGGTGTGACCGGCGGCATCGCGGCCTATAAGGCTGCGGAGGTTGTCTCCCGGCTGCGCAAGCAGGGCGCCAACGTGCATGTCATCATGACGAAGTCCGCGATGGAGTTCGTCCAGCCCCTGACCTTTGAAACCCTGTCCAACAACCCCGTGGTCACCGATACCTTTGACCGCCGCGCACCCTGGGAGGTGGAGCACATCTCTCTGGCCCAGCGGGCGGAGGTGTTTGTGATCGCTCCTGCCACCGCCAATATGCTGGCGAAGATGGCCTGCGGCATCGCGGACGATATGCTATCCACCACCCTGCTGGCTACCAAGGCTCCAGTGCTGGTGGCTCCTGCCATGAACACCGGCATGTGGACTGCGGATGCAACGCAGCACAACATGGAGGTGCTGCGCAGCCGCGGCGTGCAGGTGGTGGGCCCCGGCGCGGGCTTCCTGGCCTGCGGCGACGTGGGCTCCGGCCGCATGAGCGAGCCGCAGGAGATCGTGGCCGCCGTTGAAAATATTCTCAACCCGAAGCTGGACATGGCTGGCCTGAAGGTGATGGTCACCGCCGGCGCTACCCGGGAGAGGCTGGATCCTGTGCGCTACATGACCAACGATTCCTCCGGCAAGATGGGCTTCGCTATCGCCGAGGCCGCGAAGAACCGCGGCGCACAGGTGACTGTGGTGGCAGGCGCCACCACGGCGAAGGAGCCCGATGGCGTGAGTATCGTGCGGATTGAATCCACCCGCGACCTGTTGGCGGCAGTAACCGCCCGCGCGCCGGAAATGGACGTGATCATTCAGGCGGCGGCTCCGGCGGATTACCGCTTCTCGGTGCAGCATGATCAGAAGATGAAGAAGCAATCCGGCGCAGCCATTGTGCTGGAGCTGGTGGAGAACCCCGACGTGGCGGCTGCCGTGGGACAGATGAAGAAACCCGGCCAGACGTTGGTGGGCTTCGCTGCCGAGACCGAGAATCTGATGGAAAACGCCGCCCGCAAGCTGGACAAGAAGAACCTGGACATGATCGTGGCCAACGACGTTTCCAGGCCCGGCGCAGGCTTCAATGTGGATACCAACATTGCCACCCTGCTGACCCGCAAGGGCAGCGTGGAGTGTCCGCTGCAGCAGAAAGCGGAGCTGGCCCAGCGGATTCTGGATCAGGTGCTGGAGCTGCGAAAGTAAAAACAAACCCGGTATGCATCCGATGCAGGATGTATACCGGGGTTTCTTTTGTTTACCGCACATACAAACGAACAGGCATACAGCATGCCTGTCCGTTCATTGATTCGTTTACATTAGCGCGCCCTCCAGACGCAGCAGCGCTTCCTTCATGTCCATGCCTTCGCCGTAGCCGGTGAGGCTGCCGTCTGCGCCGATCACCCGGTGGCAGGGAATCAGGATGCAGACGGGGTTGTGGTGATTCGCGCCGCCAACCGCCCTTGATGCGCCGGGGCTGCCGATTCGCCGCGCCAGTTCGCCGTAGGAGATGGTCTGGCCGTAGGGGATTTTCCGCAGTTCCGCCCATACACGCATACGAAAGGGCGTCCCCTGGACGCGGATGGGCAGATCAAACCCGGTCAGCTGCCCGCCGAAATAAAGGCGCAGCTGACGCACGCATTCCCGGAGAAGAGGCGTATCAGGCTCACAGACGGGCATGACAGTACGGCTCACGCCGGTGATATAGCCCTCCGCGCAGTCGATGCGGAGGTTTCCTACCGGCGAGTCCATGACGCAATGGCTCATCAGTCTGCGATGGTCTGATCAAAGGGCAGGGGCAGGCGGTTGGTGCCGTCCTCCCACAGGCGCTCCAGATTGTAGTAGGAGCGGTCGTCCTGATGGAAAAGATGCACCATGATATGACCGTAATCCAGCACCACCCAGCGGCCATCCTGCTGGCCCTCGGTGCGGCGCAGATTCATGCCCAGCTCCGCCATGCGGTCGTCCACGTCGTCCGCCATGGCCTTGACCTGATTGGCGTTGCGGCCCGTGCCGATGACCATGTAGTCGCAGATGACGGTCAGGTGCTGCACGTCCAGCGCGACGATATCGCGGCCCTTCTTGTCGTAGATAACCTGTGCGATTTCCTGGGCAAGCGCTCGATCCTGCATAGTAACTCTCCTTTTAGTGTGAATAATCAGCTGTTTGCGTCCAGCGTATGAAGCCATTCAAGGGTTTGAAGCGTCTGGGGATGCAGGGCCTTTCCGCCCTTTTTGACGTGGCCCGCGGTGCCCTCCATGGAGGCGATCATAGCCCGGGTGAGGGACAGCTGAGCCAGCATGCGAACCTTCTCCAGCAGGGGATAGCTGTCGCGGGTGGGCTCGATTTTGTCTGCCAGATACACGATCATATCCAGCGCCGTCATGCCGGGGCTGCCGGTGGTGTGGCGGAGGATGGCCTGAAGCACCGAAGGATCCTCCACGCCGTAGACCGACGAAGCCAGATGGGCGCCGGTTACCGAGTGCAGCAGCGCGCCGCTGGCGAGGATGTCTTCGTCCCCGGTGAGGGCGTTATCCCGGGCGATGCGCTGCATCTCCTTCAGGGGAAGGCATTTGGCGCAGTCGTGCAGGAGTGCGGCCACCTCGGCCCGGTATGCATCAGCGTGATGCAATACCGCCAGATGCCGGGCCGTATGCGCCACCGCCAGCGTGTGGGCGAAGCGCTTCACACTCAGATCGGCAAAGAGCCTGTCCAGCCAGCCTTCTGCATGGGGAATGCGGCTGTCCATGCCGTACAGGCCGCGGACGGCGCAGTATTCACGCACGGGGACGGGCAGCAGCGCGGTGGGCTGATCATTGTCCAGCGCCTGACGGATATCGGTGGAGGACACGTCCATGGGCTCCATCTCAAGGGTGATGAATCTGCCGCCCAGCGCCTCCAGCGTACGCCTCTGCTCCACCAGTGCGGCGGGGGTCACGTCCCACGGCCGGGGACAGACCAGGAAGGTGCACATGTGCAGCACTTCCTCGTAGCGCCGCCAGTTGTGCAGCTCCATCAGCGTGTCCGCGCCGATGATATAGAACAGCTCTGCCTTGGGATGCTCCTGATGCAGAAGGGTCAGGGTATCCACAGTGTAGATCACGCCCTGCCGGTCCAGTTCAATCCTGCTGGGAGTGAGGCATTCCTCCTGAGCGCAGGCGGCGCAGACCATCCGCCAGCGATCCTCCGCAGGCGCAATATGCTTTTTGTGGGGCGGGTTGCCCGTGGGCACCACCAGCACGCGATCCAGTCCAGCCTTCTCCCGGGCTGTAAGCGCCATACGGATGTGTCCGCAATGGATGGGATTGAACGTCCCGCCCATGATGCCGATGCGTTCCTTCGCCAAGATTGGATTCCTCCTTTGTACCTGCTACTATTATAAACGATTTCAGGCAAACATAAAAGAGGGGAAATGCGAAAACGTTCGAAGAATTGACTGAAAAAACAGGAGGAACACATGGAAGGATATCTGCGCCGGAGGAAGCTGGGCGCTTTCATGGATGATCTGGGCCTGCGGACGCTGATTGCGCTGGCTGCGTGGGGGTGGTTCATGTGGCTGTGGGGCGTGGGCATGCCCGCGTTTGCGGCGGGGCTAGGGCTGGGCGGACTGGGTCAGCTGGCGCTGAGCCTGTACCGTCGCCACACGGTGGGCAGGCGGGAGAAGGCGCTCCGGCAGGCGCTGGGCGGAGAGATGCTGATGGAGGAAATGCTGCTGCGTCCTGCACGGCAGGCGCATCTGCAGTCGGCCATATTGCTGGCGCAGCGCTATCCTCTGACGCTGGAAAAGGCTGAGGACGAAGGCATGCTCTGCCGGAGCGAGGGCGCGCTGGTGCTGGTATCCTGCCTGCGCAGGGCTTCGGAAAGCGAGGCGACGAGGGAGGATGTGCTTGCCTGTCAGCGCGCGGCAAGAAAGCATCTGGCGCAGAAAAGCGTGGTGTGTCTTACCTGCCGCTGCCCTGAAGCGGTGCGGGCTTTTGCGGAAAGATGCAGTATCCCCGTGCGGCTGATATCCCGGGAGACCATGCTTGCGCTGGCGGGACAGGCCAGCCCCGCCACGGACGAGCAGCTGGTGGCGCTGGGCAAACGAAAAAATCGTCCCGGCCGCATCGCCGTCCTCAGGCGGACGGTGCTGAACCGGGACAAGGCGGGACGGTATCTGTTTTACGGTACAGGGATGCTGATCGTCTATATCCTGACCGGGGCGGTCTGGTATCTTCTGCCGGGGCTGACGCTCAGTGTGCTGGCCTCCTGCAGCCGCTATGAGGGCAGGCGGCCGGAGCGGCTTTAACGCCCATGCACCAGCCTTTGCACGAGGGCGGCTGCGTCGTCTATTTCCTGCTCGGTGTTGTACATGCCGGGGGACATGCGTACCGCGCCGCTGCGCAGCGTGCCAAGCCACGTATGGACTGCGGGACAGCAGTGCAGTCCGCCGCGGACGGCCACGCCGGAGGCGTCCAGCGCGTCGCACAGATCGCTTACGTCCATGCTCCGGGGTACGAAGCTGACGATTGCGCTCCGGGGCGCGTCGGGATGCCCCAGCAGCCGGATGCCGCTGATTTCCTCCAGCTGAAGTCGCAGCCGCTGGGCCAGCCGGTGCTCGTATTCCCGGATTTCCTCCCGGTAGCGGCGCACAAACTGCACGCCGGCCAGCAATCCGGCAATGCCGGGCAGATTGACCGTGCCGCTCTCGTAGCGGTCCGGGAGCAGATCCGGCTGGACGAAGCTCTCCGATGCACTGCCCGTACCGCCGCAGATCAGCGGCTCCGGCGACACGCCGTCGGAGAGAATCAGCACGCCCGTGCCCTGCGGCCCAAGAAGTCCCTTGTGTCCGGGCATGGCGATCATGGAGGCGTTTGTGCCGGAGAGGGTGATATCCTCCGTGCCGGCGGACTGGGCCGCGTCCAGCAGCAGCGGCACGCCGTGATCACGGCACACCGCGCCCAGCCGTGCAGCAGGCTGGATCACGCCGGTCACGTTACTGGCATGGCAGATGATCACCAGCGCCGTTCGGGGCGAGAGCGTCCGGCGCAGGGCCTCGGGCTGGATGATTCCCGTCCGGTCGGGCTGGAGCGTGCGGATTGTGATCTGCCCGGCGGAGCGGTATCGCTCCAGCAGGCGCATCACGGCGTTGTGCTCCGCGTGGGAGCAGATCACCTCGTCCCCCTGGCGCAGCGTGCCTGCAATGGCCAGATTCAGCGACTCTGTGCAGTTGTGGGTGAATATCACCCGTTCCGGCGACGATGCGCCGAACGTCTCCGCCAGTTCTTCGCGGCAGCGCTGGACGATTCTCCCGGCCTGAAGCGTCAGCTGATGACCGCCCCGGCCGGGGTTCACTCCCAGTTTCTCCAGCGTTCCGGCCATGGCGCGGGCCACCTGCGGAGGTTTGGGGAAGCTGGTGGCGGCGTTGTCCAGATAGATCATGGCAACCTCCTTGCGCCGCACACGGGCGGCCGGTTTTGTATATCTTATGGAATGGGAGAGGAGGTAGAACCATGGAGGAGCAATTCGGCATAGCGGCGTTCAGATCGCGTCAGCAGGTGATGGCCTTCGAGAAGGCTCTGCAGCAAAGCGGCGTGCGGGCGCGGATTGTATCCACCCCGAGGGCCGTGGCTGCGGGCTGCGGGCTGTCCGTCCGCTTTGAAAGGGAGGACGTGCAAGCTGCGGCGGAGGTGTGGCGCGGAGTGCGCACGGGCAACCTGATCGGCTTTTACGAGGTGCAGAGGGACGGGGGCGGCCGTCTGACGGTCAGACCCATGGGAATTGAGGCCGGATACAGCGGATAAGGCAAAAGATTTTACAGAATTTTTTGTGAGAACACTTGCTTTTTTGCGGGGAACATGTTATTATAGTCATCGACGGTTTTCCTTTGTGCGGGATGGCTATGCCCATTCAGCAATCCGCCGACAACCGGAGACGGAGTGAATGCCGTACCCGGATAACAGTTTATAACAGCAGGAGGTGAATTGAGTTGCCGAACATCAAGTCTGCTAAGAAGCGCGTGAAGGTTACCCTGAAGAAGAACCTGCGTAACCGTATGGTGAAGAGCGCTGTGCGTACTTCCATCAAGAAGTTTGAGGCCGCCCTGGCTGAGCCCACCACCGCCGCCGCGCAGTTTACCGCTACCACCTCCGCGATTGACAAGGCCGCGGCCAAGGGCATCATCCATAAGAATGCCGCCAACCGCAAGAAGGCTCGTCTGGCCAAGCGTCTGGCTAAGGCTGCCGTGTGAGTCACGAGTGCAAGCGTAAGATAAACGCCTTTCCGTATGGAGGGCGTTTTTCTTTTTATCCCGCAGGATTTGTCCATGCGCGGCGCGAAATGTAAAAGAAGATATTTTCCAACCACGCGGAAGAATTTGCCGTCCTGCGGAGTTGAATAGATGCAGAGCGGCATAAGGCCGTGCTGCGGAAGGAGATTGCATCATGAGGAACATGCTTCGCCGCATCGCTGCGGCTGTATGCGCGCTGTGTCTGTTATCCGGCGCGGCGCTGGGTGCAGACGCGGCTGATTTCACCACCCTTATGCCCCTTCTGGATCTGACCGCCTCCGCTGCGCTGCGGGTGGGGGAGAATCCGGAGGAAATCACCCCGGAGTGCGCGCTGTCCCCGGCTTTTGTGCAGAACTTCTTCCTGCTGGGACAGGAGGCGGATGCGAAGCTGGGGATCGGTCCGGAGCTGCTGGGGGATCCCGGCGGGCAGAAGCAGTATCTTGCCTCCGTCTTTGATGCGGCTCTTCCTGCGCTGGACACAATTGACGCTGCCGATGGAGGATACGCCTATGTGGGCGTGCAGCCCATGGCCTCGGAGATGAGCGACGACGGCGTCATGACCCTGTACGGCGATCTGTATCAGGCGGAGGGCCCGCTTATCGGGCTGGACGAAACGCAGTATCTGGAAACTGCCTGGCTGGGCCTCAGGGCCGTGGCGCAGGCAAGACGGGACGCGCAGTCTCCCGGCGGCTGGCGGATCATCAGCCTCGTGTTTGAAAGCGCTGCGGTGGCCGATGGCGGCGAGTGGGGCTATTTCGACGAGACGATGTCGGAGTACCAGAACGAGGCGCTGGGCTTTTCCATCCAGTATCCCACGCTGTTCATGCAGGGCAGCGTCACGGAGAATGCCGACGGCGTCAGCGGTCAGCTGGCGGACGGGTCTGCCTCCTTCCGGGTACAGCGCAGGGCCAATGAGCAGAGCGTAACGCTCCTTGGCTACGCGGAGGACATGCTCAACCGGTATGCGGACGCATCCATGTCCCTGAACGACGTGAGCTGCACCGTTCGCATCACCCATCAGCGCGAGGACGGGCAGACGCAGGTGGATATGGCCATCGTGACCGAAGGCTGGATCTACGAGGCGCAGCTGTGCTATGCGCCGGGGCTGGCGGAGAGCTTCGCTCTCTACAGCGAGTATATGCTCAATTCCTTTATGGCGGATGAACTTGGCATCGGCTGACGGAACATTTTCCGCGCCGGCTGCATAGAATGGGTTATCGTATCAACAGGAGGATCGGACTATGAAGAAACGGGTACTGGCCCTGTGTATGGCTCTTATGATGACGCTGTGCGTGATCGTGCTGCCTGCGGACAGGGCGGAGGCGGCGTCCACCACCGCTACGGTCAAGGGCGGCTGGCTCCGTTTGAGGGCGTATGCATCCTATGACGCAGAAACCATCACCAGCTATTACACCGGTACTGTGGTGACCGTGCTGGGCTCCAGCGGCAAGTGGTATCAGGTGACGGCTCCCGACGGACGCACCGGCTACATGCACGGCGATTACCTGACCATCAATACATCCGGCTCTGCCGGCGGCAGCTCTGCGCCCTCGGGCAGCTATCAGAACATAGCGGCCACGGTGGTCAGCGCCAACGGTCTGGGCGTGAGGTTGCGCCTGGGCCCCAGCACCTCCTACGGCGTGCTGGCGGTGTATCCGGTGGGTACCTCTGCCACCATCCTCAATTCCGGCAGCTACTGGCATTATGTGCGCATCGGCAGCCGCACCGGCTATATGATGAGCCAGTTCCTGTCCACCTCCGGCAGCGGCAGCGTGACGCCTCCCGCCTCCACGGCAGGCTATACGGCCTACGTCACCAGCGGCAACGGCCTGAACGTGCGCCTGCGCAAGGGCCCCGGCACCGGCTACGGCGTGCTGGGCAGCTACAGCGTGGGTACGCAGGTGACCGTGCTGGAGCATGGCTCTACGTGGGATTATATCCGTATCGGCAGCCGCACCGGCTACATGATGAACAAGTATCTCACCACCTCCGCCGTGGTTTCCAGGGTGATCTCCGGCGTGACGCTGAACACTTCGTCTCCTGTACCGGGTACCGTGCTGCGGGCCAACGTATCGCCCTCCGGCGCGACGGTGACCTGTAAGTGGGTGGACAGCAACGGCGTGGTGCTTTCCAATGCGTCTACCTACACCGTCGCTTCCTCTGACGTGGGTCGGCAGATTCGCGTGTGGGTGACCGGCGCCAACGGCTATTCCGGCACCGCGGCCAGCTCCTATGCGGTGGTGCAGGCCTCCGGCTCCGGTTCCGGCAGCGGATCCGGCTCCGGCGGTTCCTCACAGCCTGAAAAGACGCCTCTGACCAACGTGCAGCTGAGCAATACCGCCCCCGAAATCGGCCAGACCGTGACGGCGGCTGCCATGCCTGCGGGCGCGACGGCCAACTACGTCTGGTTCCGGGATGACGGAACCAATCTGGGCAGCGGCCAGAGCTACACCATCCGGGAAAGCGACGCGGGCCATGCGGTCTACTGCGCCGCCTATGCCACCGGTGATTATTCCGGCAACATCGCCAGCAGCTACACCGCCAGGGTGCCTGAACCCGTGGTGGAGGATCAGCCCATTTCCGGCGTGGTGGCGATTCCACGTTCCGCCAGCGTGGGCCAGAATCTGGAGGCCGGCGTGAACGTGAACTGCAGCGACTATACCATCACCTGGTACGTCAACGGCCGTGAGATGGCTACGGGCTATCTGGTGACCGTCACGCCCTACGAGGCCGGCAAGACCGTGACCTGCGTGGTGACTGCCAAGCCCGGCAGCGGCTACACCGGCAGCATCACCAGCAACAACTGCGCCGTGGCGAAGCCTGCCCCCGCAGCGCCGGAGGCTACCGGCACCGACCTGTAATCAAACGAAAACGCGTCCGCTGATTTATTTGGCGGACGCGTTTTTTGCGGTGCAGGGTTTGTCTGCGGCTGTGCCGAAACTGGATATAGCCGAAAGGAGCGATGCAGTATGAAGCCGATCTATCATTTTACGCCCGCGAAAAACTGGATGAACGACCCCAACGGTCTGTGTCAGGTGGACGGGCTGTATCATATGTATTTCCAGTATAACCCAAGCGACAGCGTCTGGGGCGACATGCACTGGGGACACGCCGTATCCCGGGATCTGCTCCATTGGGAGGAGCGGGAGGTCGCCATGGCCCCGGCGCTGGAGAAGGGTGAGATTCACTGCTTCTCCGGCGGCTGCTGCAAGGATGAAAACGGCTGTCCGCACTTCTTTTATACCAGCGTGGGACGGAAGGAGGATGGCCGGGACGCCCGGCACGGCGCGCAGCAGTGGTATGCCGAGCCTGCAGAGGGGAGACTCAATCATCTGATCCAGACCGACGTACAGGCCCTGACCATGGAAATCCACGGCGGATTGCAGCTGAAGGAATGGCGCGATCCCTGTGTGCTGCGCTGGAAGGATCAGTATCTGATGGTGCTGGGCGGTCTTCGGGACGAGCGGGGCTGCGTGATGCTCTACACCTCGCCGGACATGCGCTGCTGGACTTATCGCCGCATGCTGGTGGAAGGGGATCAGGCGGACGGCGCGGCCTATGAATGCCCGAACCTTTTCTTTGCCGATGGACGCGCGGTGCTGCTGTATTCGCCCTACGGCGCGGTGGAGGCGCTGGTAGGCGAATTGGACGACGAGCTGAATTTCCGCGTCCTGAGTCATGAGGTGCTGGATCCCGGCGGCAGGCAGGGGTTTTATGCGCCGCAGGTGTTTCAGGACGAGCAAAACCGGGTAATCATGCTGGGGTGGATGCCCGAGTGCGACGGGGATGAGCGCGCGCGGCAGCGTGGCTTCAGCGGCGCGATGACGCTGCCGAGGATTCTTTCCGTGCGGGACGATCGGCTGCATGCCGCGCCCCTTGACACGGTATGGACGCTGGCTGAGGAGGGCGAGCCCAGGGGACGGCACTATCTGGCGCAGATCCGCTGCGCCCGGGAGGTGCTTCCGCTTCAGCTGACGCTGCACGCCTCCCCGGACGGCACGGAAAAGACCGTGCTGACGCTGGATCCGGAGGGCGTGCTGACGTTGGACAGGAGCTGTTCCAGCTGGGACGAGGAGCCGGACAAGTCGCCCATCAGCCGCAGCGTGCGCCTTCGGGAGGAGATCGACCTGTTCCTTGCCGCGGACGGATCGGCCCTGGAATGCTGCGTGGACGGGCAATGGCTGTCCGGGCGGGTTTATCCCTCCCACGAGCAGAGCGGAGGGCTGCATGTTCAGGCGCAGGGAAATGTGAAAATGCGCACGGGCGTGATCCGCAGGGGCATGGAATGCCCGTCAGCCGGGTACACTGACGGCAAATGACGATACGAGGTGGTATATGATGCCGGCCATTGCTTTTTTTGACGCAAAGACCTACGACCGGGCCAGTTTTGATCTGGCAAACGACCGCTACGAAATCCGATACTTTGAGAGCCGGCTCACGCTTCAAACTGCGAAGCTGGCTTCCGGCTGCGAGGCCGTGTGCGCCTTTGTCAACGACGAGATCGACGGGCGCACCGTCGGTATTCTTGCGGACAACGGCGTGAAGGTGCTGGCCATGCGATGCGCAGGCTACAGCAATGTGGATCTGAAGGCGGCGGAGGCGGCGGGGCTGACTGTGGTGCGCGTTCCGGCCTATTCGCCCCATGCGGTGGCGGAGCATGCCATGGGACTGCTGATGGCGGTAAACCGCAGGCTGCACAAGGCCTACGGGCGCACGAGGGAGTTTAACTTCAATATTGCCGGGCTGACCGGCGTGGATCTGTACGGCAAGACGGCGGGCGTCATCGGCACGGGCAAGATCGGCCGGGCGTTCATGGATATCTGCCGGGGCTTCGGCATGCGCGTGCTGGCCTACGATCCCTATCCGGCGCTGGATGCGGGGATCGAGTACGTTTCCCTTGAGGAACTGCTGGAGCGCAGCGACGTGATCTCTCTGCACTGCCCTCTGACCGAGGACAGCTGGCATCTGCTGGACGCCGACGCCTTCGCCCGGATGAAGAAGGGTGTGTTCATCATCAACACCTCCCGCGGCGCGCTGCTGGATTCCACAGCGCTGCTGGACGCTCTCAACAGCGGTAAGGTGCGCGGCGCAGGGCTGGACGTGTATGAGGAGGAGTCCGGCTACTTCTTCAAGGATCACTCCGAGAAGCCCATCCGGGACGACGTGCTGGCGCTGCTGGTATCCCGGCCCAACGTGCTGCTGACCTCTCATCAGGCCTTCCTGACGGAGGAGGCGCTGAGCAACATCGCTGCTACCACGCTGGAGAATCTGGACGACTATTTTGCCGGGCGCAAGCTGATCAACGAAGTGCGCGCCGGAGCGTAACAGGAGGCAATATGGCACGGAATATGCTGGATGCGGCAATGGCGGACCGGGATGAGATGATCCGGCACAGGCGGTATCTGCACGCCCATGCGGAAACAGGGTTCGATCTGGATCGGACGCTTTCGTACGTGCGGGATCAGCTGGCGGAAAAGGGGATCGAAGCAAAAGTCTGCGGACGCTGCGGCCTGACGGCGGAAATCGGCCGGGGAGGGCGGAAAATCCTTCTTCGCGCCGACATGGATGCGCTGCCCGTGAGGGAGGAGAGCGGCGAGGACTTCGCCTGCAGGGACGGAGCTATGCACGCCTGCGACCACGATATGCACACGGCCATGCTGCTGGAGGCGGCAAAGCTGCTGAAGGAACGGGAGAACGAGCTGGGCGGCAGGGTACAGCTGATGTTCCAGAGCGCGGAGGAGATTCTTCAGGGCGCGGCGGACATGCTGGAAAACGGTCTGATGGATAACGGCAGGCCTGACGCTGCGCTGATGATCCACGTGCTGACAGGTCTGCCCTTGGAGCCCGGTACGGTGATCGTGTCCTCGCCAGGGATCAGCGCGCCCGCAGCCGGTATGTTTGAAATCCGCCTGCAGGGCAAGGGCTGCCACGGAGCCATGCCCCACACGGGGGTGGATCCCATCAGCGCGGCGACGCATCTGGTGCTGGGCCTGCAGACGCTGACCAGCCGGGAGATTGCGCCCTCGGATACCGCCATGCTGACCATCGGCATGCTGCAGGCTGGGGATACCGCCAACGTGATCCCTGACAGGGCGGCGCTGCGGGGCAGCCTTCGCGCCATGGACGACGGGGTGTTTGCCCATCTGCGCACACGGATGGAGGAAATCAGCCGTCTGACGGCACAGACCTTCCGCTGCACGGCGGAGGTGGAGATGTTGGGCGGGTGCCCCACGCTGATGAACGACGCGAGCACGTCTGCCATGGCCCTGCGCAGCGTCAGGCAGCTGCTGGGAGCGGAGAAGGCGATGCTCAGCGGAGAAATGGGCGGCAGCGCGGCGCGATCCTCCGGCTCGGAGGATTTTGCCTATATTAGCCACGAAGTACCCTCGGTGATGCTGGCGCTGGCGGCAGGCAGGCCGGAGGATGGTTACGCGTATCCGGCGCATCATCCCATGACCCGGTTTGACGAGCGTGCCCTGCCCGTGGGCGCGGCGGTCTATGCGCAGACCGCGGCGGATTTCCTTGCGCAGGCATAAGAAAAGCGGCTCTCATATCAGGGAGCCGCTTTGATATTTTAATCCAGATATTGATCGTCCAGCCGGATGCAGTCGATCAGGTGCTGGGGCGTGACGCAGTTTTCGCCGTGGATCTTCTCCGCGCGAAGGCCCGAAAGGCCGTGGATCAGCGCGGCCAGCTGCATGATCAGGAGCGTCGGCCGGGAGGCGGGGTACTGCGCCAGCAGACCCGTCATGATACCGGCCAGCACGTCGCCGCTGCCGCCCTTGGCCATGGCGGGCGTGCCGAAACGGTTGACGGCGAAGCGCCTGCCGTCGGTCATCAGGGTGCGCGCGCCCTTGAGCAGCGTGCACGCGCCCCACTTCTGCCGGAGGTCGCGGGCGGCGGCAAGGGGATCGGCGGTGACGGCGGCGTTGGTGCAGGCGAGCAGCCGGGCAGCTTCGCCGGGGTGGGGCGTGATCACGTCCCGGGGCTTGAGCTTTACCGTTTCGCCCGAGGCCAGCAGGTTCAGCGCATCCGCATCCCACACGACCGGGCACTTTGCCTCAAGGAAGGGCGTAAGCAGCTGGCGGGCGGCTTCGTCCTGTCCCAGACCGGGGCCGATCAGCGCGGCGGAGGCGGTGGAGAGCGCTTCGCGGCAGAGCGCAAGCGCATCGGCGGCGAGGCCGTTTTCATCCTCCGTCAGGGGGATGCACACCGCGCCGGGAGCCAGCGTCTGGATCAGAGGCAGGATGCTCTCCCGGCACACAACGGTGGTCAGCCCTGCGCCGGTGCGGATGCATGCGTTGGCGGCGAAGGCGGCTGCGCCAGCCATGCCGGGGGCCCCGGCCAGAATAACCGCCCGGCCAAAGGTTCCCTTGTGGGCGTACATGTCCCTTGGACGGATATAGACGCGCAGGTCAGAGGGCTTCATGCAGGCAAGGCCGGAAACCGAGCCGTAATCTATGGGGATCAGGATGGGATGCACTGTGATCTCGCCGCAGAAGCGGGGGCCTTCGCCCAGAAGCAGACCGGGCTTCATCCGGTGGAAGGTCACGGTCTCCGACGCAATGATGCGGGGACCGGTGGGCTTGCCGGTGGTTCCGTCCAGACCGGAGGGAATATCCACGGCGACGATGGGTCTGCCGCTTTCGTTTGCCAGATGAATCAGCACCGCCGCAGGGCCGTCGACGGGGCGGGAAAGGCCGGTGCCGAACAGCGCGTCCACAATGATATCACATTCTGGCAGCTGACCGTGGAGAAGCGAGGCGGCGCGGATGGGAATCTCCGCCAGAAGGGCGAGGGTACGGTTCAGCCCTGCGTCCCCCTTCGCGTCGGGAGAGAGCTCCACAATGACCGAACGGCCGCCCTGCTGCTTCCACAGCCGGGCAGCAGCGTAGCCGTCGCCGCCGTTGTTGCCGGGGCCGCAAAGGAACAGCGCGCAGCCTCCCGGAGCGCGGCGGCGCAGCGCATCCGCAACGCCCTGCGCGGCGTGCTCCATCAGCAGGGAGCCTGGTACGCCGTATTCGGCCATAAACTGCGCTTCAAGCGTCTTCATTTCGGCGGGGGTGATCGTATGATCCATGACAGCCTCCTGATATCAGAAATATCTCTGATACCAGTATAGCCCGATCACCGGAAAATGCAAGAGGAGATTATAGCCCGTGCTGATAGCGTCTGCGGGTGCTTTCGCCGCCGCGGATGTGCCGTACGGCCTTGTTGTAGCGCAAAAGCGCCGTTACCTTCCGTGAAAGCTGCGGATCCAGCAGGGGCAGCCGCTGATCCATATCCTTGTGCACGGAGGATTTGGACAGACCGAATGCCGCTGCTGCCTGCCTTACGGTGGCGCGGCGGCGGAGCATATAGGCGGCGATATCCAGCGTGCGCCGGCGGATGGCTTCATCCATCGTGGTCACCTCCGGCAAACCATATGCGGGAACAGGTCTGAAAATGCTGCGAAAGTCCAAGAAAATCAAGGAATTATGCATCCTGAACCCTTGACACAGGGACTGTGATGTGATAGAATTTATCGGTAAGCCGCTCGGGAGAGGTCTGCCCAATGTGCGTGAGCACAACCTCAGATCCCGGCGAGTAAAAATAGGAGGTGCTTTTGCATGTACGCTATCATCAGCGCCGGCAACAAGCAGTACCGCGTGTCTCAGGGTGAGACCATCTACATTGACAAGGTGAATCTGGAAGACGGTTCCGCCATCAGCTTCGACGCTCTGCTGGTCGAGAATGAGGGCGAAATCAAGGTTGGCAACCCCGTGGTTGAGGGCGCCAAGGTCGAGGGCAAGGTCATTGCTCAGGTCAAGGGCGAGAAGATCAAGATCTACAAGTACAAGTCCAAGAAGAACTACCATCGTCGCGCTGGCCATCGTCAGCCCTACACCAAGGTGGAAATCACCGCCATCAACGCCTGATGACGCGCGCAGTGCTCTTTCGTGACAGCCTTGGCAATCTGACCGGTTTCTCTGTGAAGGGGCATGCCGGTTATGCCGAGGAGGGCAGCGACATCGTATGTGCGGGTATCTCCGTGCTGACCACCACCTGCGTCAATGCGCTGGAATCGGTGGCAGGGATCGAGCCTGAGGTTCGAGGCGGGGAGGATGGTTTCCTGGAAGCCAGGCTTCCTTCCAACCTGACCGACATGCAGATGCACGATGCCCAGGTCCTTATGGGAGCGCTCCACCAGGGGCTGTCTGATCTGGCAGACGGTTACCCAATGTATATCAAGCTTTCCATCCGGCGTGGGTGAGAAAGCGATCTCGTCTGACATTCTGATAATTTCGGAGGGAAATAGCAATGATGAAGCTCAATCTGCAGCTGTTCGCTCACAAGAAAGGCGTGGGTTCTACCCGCAACGGTCGTGACAGCGAATCCAAGCGCCTCGGCCCGAAGCGTGCCGATGGTCAGTTCTCCCTGGCTGGCAACATTCTGGT
>JAFURI010000041.1 GCA_017471885.1 Clostridia bacterium
ATCAGCGTCCCGCTGCCAATGCTGACGGCTCCTATCCCTTCGAGGTCGGCATCGCCACCATCCCCCAGGTCAGCGCTGACAACAAGAAGGTTATCTCCCAGGGCCCCAGCATCTGCGTCTTCGCCAAGGAAAACCAGAACGAAGTCGCCGCTTCCTGGCTGTTCGTGAAGTACCTGACCACCACCGTGGATTTCCAGGCTGAATTCTCCATGACCTCCGGCTATGTGCCCGTGCTGAAGTCCGTGGCTCAGAACCCCGCTTACGCCGAGTTCGTGGCCAACGCTGACGGCGGCAAGTACATCTCTGCCCTGTCCGCCAAGGTGTGTCTGGAGCAGGAAGACGCTTACTACACCTCTCCCGCCTTCAACGGCTCCTCCACCGCCCGTGATCAGGTTGGTTCTCTGCTGTCCAAGTGCCTGACCGCTCAGGCTTCCGACGTGGACGCCATGATCGCCGAGGCCTTCCAGGACGCCATCGACGAGTGCGAGTACAGCTATTGATTTCCGTCGGAGCATGAAAACCATGTTTCGCAAAACGAGCTGCCTTCTCATCTGCCTGCTGCTGATCAGCCTGCTGATTCCCGCACAGGCAGATGCAGAGGCGTCCGGACTCCGTCTGGATATGTCATCCCCCACCCTGAAGCAGGAAGTCACCGTCAAGACCTTTGTGGACGGCGATACCACCCACTTCCACGTGCCTGAATCGGTGCACCCCTCCGGCGTGCTCAAGGCCCGGTATCTGGCTGTCGATACGCCTGAATCCACCGGCAGGATCGAGGAATACGGCAAGGCCGCTTCCCTTTACACCCGCAGCAAGCTGGAAAGCGCCGTCTCCATCATTGTGGAGTCCGACGACGCCCAGTGGAATATTGATTCCACCGGCGAAAGGTATCTGGTGTGGGTCTGGTACAAGACCTCCGAATCGGATGAATACCGCAACCTCAATGTGGAGCTGCTGGAGCAGGGACTGGCTCGCGCCAATTCCTCCGCCCGCAACCGCTACGGTACCGTCTGCATGGACGCCATCGCCCGCGGCAAGGAAGCAAAGCTTCACCTCCACTCCGGTCAGAAGGATCCCGACTTCTACTACGGCAATGCGGTGGAGCTGACGCTCCGCGAGCTGCGCTGCAGCCCCGAAAGCTACAACGGCGTCAAGGTGGCGTTTTCCGGCGTGATCACCATGAACGACGGCAGCAGCGTCTATGTGGAGTCCTACGATCCCGAAACAGAACGCTGGTACGGTATGTCGGTCTACTACGGCTTCAACATGAACGGCAGTGCGCTGGATATCCTCTCCGTGGGCAACGAAAGCCGCATCGTGGGTACGCTGCAGTACTACGAGGCAGGGGCCACATGGCAGGTTTCCGGCCTCACCTACCGCGCTGTCAGGCCTAAGGATCCCGGCAATATCCAGAAGCTGTCCGACGGACATTCCCCCGCCTTCGCGCCCGTCACCCCTGCGATGCTGCAGGAGGAAATCACCGTCCCGCTGGAGGATGGGAAGCACACCGCTTCCGCCATAGAGCTGTCGCTGGCTACCTCCGTCTCCCTTCAGGGGCTGACGGTGATCAGCGCCGAAGCCGGCATGGATGAGGATCATCCCTCCGGCATGACGCTTCAGTGCGAGCGTGACGGCGTTCCGATCCAGCTCTACCTCGTTTCTCCCCCGGCTGTCTCCCCTGACAGTCTTGCCGGCTGCACCGTGGATGCCAGGGGCATTGTGGACCTGCATTACGGCGCATACCAGATCAAGGTGTTCCTGCCCGGACACCTGACCATCCATTAACGACACAAAAAGGAGCTATCGCTATGAAAAAGTTCATTGCTCTGATCCTTGCGCTGGCCCTGTGCATGAGCATGTTCGCCATCGCCGGCGCCGAGGCTACCCCCACCGACGCCACCCCCACCGACGTGGCTGTCGAGCCCGTTGTGGAATACTCCGATGATCCCGACCTGAAGGCCGCCCGCTCCTACCTGTTCATGATGTACAAGAACAGCCCCGAAACCACCCTGACCGACTACACCGTGGTCGGCGTGGTGAACATCGGCGGCGTGGAGTACCCCATCGAGTGGACCGCTGACTCCGACACCGTGAAGATCGTTTACGGCGAGGACAAGATGGTCACCGTCGACGTGGATGAAAAGAACCCCGAAGAAGTCAGCTACAAGCTGACCGCCACCATCAAGAACGCTGAGGGCGAAATTGCCAAGCCCGTCGTCTTCAAGCACAAGGTTCCCGCTGCGCTGATTCTGGAAGGCCTGAGCTACGAGGAGATCGTGGCTGCCGCTTACACCCTGGAAGACGGCGTCGCTCTGGAAGAAACCCAGCGTCTGTTCGGTACTGTTGTGAAGATCGACACTCCCTGGAGCGACGAGTACAAGAACATCACCGTCACCATCCAGATCGGCGACCTGGCTGATCAGCCCATCCAGTGCTATCGTCTGTCCGGCGAAGGCGCCGAGACCCTGGCCGTGGGCAGCGAAATCACCGTGGAAGGCACCCTGAAGAACTACAAGGGCACCATCGAGTTCGACAAGGGCTGCGTGCTGGTCGGCTTCGGCGAGATCGTGAGCCAGCAGGGCATTCTGGACGCTGCCTACAAGCTGGAGGACGGCGTGTCCCTGACCGCCCCCACCGCGCTGGTCGGCGAAATCGTGTCCATCGACACTCCCTGGAGCGATGAGTACAAGAACATCACCGTCACCATCGTGTGCGACGGCAAGACCGAGCAGCCCGTCCAGTGCTACCGCCTGTCCGGCGAAGGCGCTGCCACTCTGGCTGTGGGCGATGAAATCGCTGTGGCCGGTACCATCAAGAACTACAAGGGCACCATCGAGTTCGACAAGGGCTGCGTGCTGATTCCCGTCGCCGCCGCCAAGGACGTGCGTACCGCCATGGGCGCCTACACGCTGGAGGAAGGCATGGCCCAGACCTCTGCCAAGACCATGACCGGCGAGATCGTGTCCATCGACACTCCCTGGAGCGACGAGTACAAGAACATCACCGTCTCCATCGTGGCCGGCGGCCTGCAGGATTACAAGATCCAGTGCTACCGCCTGTCCGGCGAGGGCGCTGACACCCTGGCTGTGGGCGATACCATTACCGTCACCGGCACCCTGAAGAACTACAAGACCACCATCGAGTTCGACAAGGGCTGCACGCTGGACGCTGTGGTGAAGGCTGAAGCCGCGACTGAGACCGTGGAAGAAGCTACCGCCACTGATCTGGCCTCTGCCACCGACGCGAACTGATCAACCCAGACAAAAAGCCTCCGCGGGCGTTATGCCCGCGGAGGCTTTTTTATTTTACTTCTCTGTATTCAGATGCGTCAGCTGCTCATACACAGCCCGGTCTGTTCTGTCCAGCGTCAGGGGACTGATGGAAATGTAGCCGTGCATCACCGCGTCAGTATCCAGATCATCATTGCCGCTGTCCTCATAGATGCACTTACCGATCACCTGCCACATATCCCCGTCCAGCTGCTGGAAATCATCGGAATAATACGGCCCGCCCATGCGCGTCACGCGAATACCCTTGCTGACGCAGCGGGGCACGTTCACGTTAAACAGCTTTCCCGGGCCGTACAGGCCGTTGCCGCTGATATAGTCCCACACCTCGTCCAAATGCGCCGCAACGCTGTCAAGGCCGTTTGCCTCGCCGGAAACGGCAAGGCCGGGAATTCCCAGCGCCGCGCCTTCAAAGATCGCGCCCACCGTGCCGGAGTAGATCATATCCTGGCCGATGTTCATCCCCCAGTTGACGCCGGAGATCACCAGATCAAACTGCTTCTTCAGCCCCAGCACGGCAAAGCGGACGCAGTCCGCGGGGGTGGAATCCACGCTGTAGCCCGTCAGTCCGCAGGGCAATGTAACCTGCCTGATTTCAAAGGGCCGGTGCATCTCAATACCATGACTCTTGCCGCTCTGCTCATTCTTCGGCGCGACGATGGTGACGTCTCCCAGCGTCTTCGCCCAGTTCGCCAGCACCTGCATACCGGGCGCAAACACGCCGTCGTCGTTGGTCAACAGAATACTCATAGCCATCCTTCATGCGTCTCCTTATATTCCTTTACCATAGCGTCCGCCTCCTGCAGCAGCGCCGGAATCTCCGCCGCGTTCAGCAGCGTTGCGCCGCTGGCACAGGCATGTCCGCCGCCGCGGTAGCGCTCCGCCAGCGTGTTGACGTGCATGAAGCGGGACCTGAGCCTGACGCGGATCTGCCATTCTCCTTCGGGCGTTTCGTATTCGATGAACGCCAGCCAGCACAGGCAGCCCCGGATGCCGTCCAGATAGGAAATCGCCGCGCTGGCAGACTCCATGGTCAGCGAAAACTGCTCCTGCATTGCCCGGTCAATGACGATGTAAGCCACGCCGTTGTCCGTAATCTGCATATGCTGGTAGATATGAGCCTTGAATTTCAGACCCTCAAAATCCCGCAGATACATCTGCGCATACAGCGTCGCCGTATCCACGCCCTGATCCAGCATCAGCCCGGCCAGGCGCATGGTGTCCCCCTTCACGCCTTCATACTGGAAGCGCCCGGAGTCCGTCACCATGCCGGTATAGATATAGGTCGCCGCCAGCTGATCAATCTTCAGTTCCTCCCTGAACGCCGCGTAAAACGCCGCGATCATCTCACAGGCAGAGGAGCGTTCCTCCTCCACCCAGCAGATATCGCCGTAGGGCTCCCGGTCGATATGGTGATCTATCTTGACAAGCTCCCGGCACAGCGCATACTTCCGGTTGGAAATGCGATCGTCCGAAGCGGTGTCTATGACGATGCCCAGCGCATCCCGGTACACTTCATCCGGCGCTTCCGCATCGTCCGGGCCAAGGAACGCCAGAAAGTCAGAGCGCTGATCGTCAATGATCCGCACGTCCTTCTCAGGCCACGTCAGCTGGATCAGGCGCTTCATGCCCTTGGTGGCGCCCACGCAGTCGCCGTCCATGCGGACGTGCCGGAACAGGAGAATCCTGTCGTACGCCCGGATTTTCTCCAGAATCTGTTTTTTTACGTCAGTATGCATCAGTTGTTTCCCGCCATTTCATCAAGATCAGTCAGCATGGCCATGGCCGCCGCCCTGTCAGGCACCGTTGCGCCGCTGGCCTTGGCATGGCCGCCGCCGCCGTACTTCACAGCCACAGGGTTGATATTGTACCGGCTGGAGCGCAGCTCGCACAGCACGCCCTTCTCCGTCTCGGTAAAGTTGACCCAGATATCCACGCCCTTCATATCCGCCATCACACCCACCATGCCCCGCGATACGGAGAAGGTATCCGTCGCCAGCTGCGCCATCTCCTCCCTCGTGGTATAGATATAGGCCACGTTGTGCGGCGTGAACTGCACCTTCAGCACAAACCGGGCGCGCAGCTTCATCTGCTCGTAATCGCTGGCGTACAGCTCGCGGTAGATCTCGTTGAGGTCGATTCCCTGCTCCATCAGTACTGCTGCAAGACGGAAGGTGCGCGCTGTGGTCGCATCGTAGCGGAAGCGGCCGGAATCCGTCACCATGCCGGTATAAAGCGATCGGGCAGCCAGCGGATTGAACCGCAGCCCGCTCTCCTGCGCGAAGGCCGCAATCAGCCCGCAGCAGCTCTCAAAAGAGGAATCCACCACCTCGGCAGAGGCGATGGTCTCGCTGAACAGGTGATGATCAATCCTCGCCGTGGTCTTCGCCATGGCGTAGCGGTCGTCGCTGATCAGTCGGGAGGCAGAGGTATCCAGAATGATCGCCAGCGCGTCCGAATACAGTTCGTCTGCCACCTCGTCCATCACGGAATCCGCCATGAAGCTGTAGCGGCCCGCCTCGTCGCCCACGGCATAGATTTCCTTCTCCGGGAAATTCTCCCGTAGGATATGCTTCAGGCCGATCTGGCTGCCCAGCGCGTCTCCGTCCGGACTGGAATGCCGGTGGATCATAATCCGGTCATGCTCCCGTATCAGCTGCAGAATTTGCTCAAACATACATACATATCTCCTTTTTTCCGGACTCACACGCCGTCGCGCTGATCCAGCCATTGGATGTGGCGGCGCAGGCCCTCCCGCAGGGGCATGGACGGCGTCCGCACGCCCGCTCTGCGCAGCTTGGTGAGATCATAGCTGCGCTGGCACAGATGTCCGCTGTACTGGGGATTAGCCTCCAGATAGCCCTCCAGCGGAATCTCTTCAATGGTCACGGGATGTCCAAGAATTTCGCCGATCTGCACAAAATATTCGCTGTTTGGGATAACCTCCGGTCCGCCGATGCAGAATATCTCCCGTACAGCGTCCGGCTTATCCAGACAGTCCAGAAGCGCCAGCGACATATCGTCCACATAGATGGGATGAATCAGGAACCGGCCCGCGTCCACCAGCCTCAGCGGCTTGTCGGCACGGATATGGGCAAGCAGCCCCTTCTGTCTTGAATGCTCCGGATAGCAGCCGATCTCGAATCCCGGACCGAAAATATGACCGGGGCGGAAGATCGTCCAGCGCAGGTTCCCGCCCTTTGCGAGGAAGATTTCCTCCATCATGCGCTTGTGATGGCCGTATCCGCCGTCATCCATATAGCAGGGCGCATCCTCGGTCTGGGGCACAGTCTTGTGGAAGGTATGATAAACGGAGTCCGTGGATACCACCGCCAGACGGTCGGTATAGCAGGACACCACGTCGATATCCTGCCTGGCATGCACGGCGTTCATGCACACACAGTCGATAGCCGCATCCCAGCGCATGCCCGCACTCTCCATCGCGGCACGGAACTGCTCCTGATCCTCACGATCCGCCTTGAGCGCGGTAACGCCCTGCGGCACAGGCCTTCGGCCGCGGCTGAGCGTCCATACCCGATGCCCCTGCGCCAGGGCATGCTGTACCAGATTTCCGCTGAGCTGTCCGCTGCCGCCGATAATCAGCAAATCCATACCTCAAACCATCCTCCGCATCTGTATTTTATCCAGTATACCACATCCCCGAGGTCTTGACCAGCAAAAACGCATTATTCGCCCCACAACGCACATTTGCACATTTGACAAAATGAATTGTTCGCATTTTTCCCGGAAATTCTTTACTTTTTTTTTGAAATACCCCTTCCCATCTTCGCCTTTTTGGTATATAATATCTTGTCGGACACCGGATAGACGGCGTCCGCTTCAATCCCGACTTTGACGAGGAGTGTTTTTGATATGAGCCGCATGGTTGGTACTGTTTCGATGGGTATCCGCGCCCCCATTATCCGTCAGGGCGACAATCTGGCTGAAATCGTCACCGCATCCATTCAGGAAGCCATGAAGGAAGATGGCCTGCGTCCCCGTGACCGCGACGTGGTCGCCATGACCGAAGCCATCGTAGCCCGTGCGCAGGGCAATTATGCGCATGTGGACGATATCGCAGCGGACGTACGCGCCAAGCTCGGCGGCGAGACCGTGGGCGTTATCTTCCCCATCCTGAGCCGCAACCGCTTCGCCATCTGTCTGCGCGGTATCGCCAAGGGCTGCAAGAAGGTTGTGCTGATGCTTTCCTATCCCTCCGACGAGGTGGGCAACCATCTGGTGGACTGGGATCTGCTGGACAAGCACAACGTGGATCCTTACCGCGACGTACTCTCCGAGGATCGCTATCGCGAGATGTTCGGCTACCTGAAGCATCCCTTCACCGGCGTGGACTATGTGGAGTACTACTCCAACCTGATCCGCGAATGCGGCGCTGAAGTTGAGATTGTCTTTGCCAACGATCCCCGCGCTATCCTGCAGTACACCAAGAACGTGCTGAACTGCGACATCCATACCCGCGCCCGCACCAAGCGTCTGCTGGTGTCCGCCGGCGCAGAGCGCGTTTTCGGTCTGGATGAGATCATGACCAGCTCCGTCAACGGCAGCGGCTGCAACGAAAAGTACGGTCTGCTGGGCTCCAACAAGTCCACCGAGGACACCGTGAAGCTCTTCCCCCGTGACTGTCAGGGACTGGTGGAGGATCTTCAGGAGCGTCTGCTGAATCTGACCGGCAAGCACATTGAGGTTATGGTTTACGGCGACGGCGCCTTCAAGGATCCCGTGGGCAAGATCTGGGAGCTGGCTGATCCGGTTGTCTCCCC
>JAFURI010000042.1 GCA_017471885.1 Clostridia bacterium
CTGACGCTGGGAGTCATTGAAGTAGGCGGGCACGGTGATGACAGCCTGGGTGACGGTCTCGCCCAGATAGCTCTCGGCGGTCTCCTTCATCTTCTGCTGCACCATGGCGGAGATGTCTTGGGGAGTGTAGGTCTTGCCGTCGATGTCCACCTTGTAGTTGGTGCCCATCTCACGCTTGATGGAGATGACGGTGCGGTCGGCGTTGGTCACAGCCTGACGCTTGGCGATCTGGCCCACCAGACGCTCGCCGGCCTTGGTGAAGGCCACAACGGAGGGAGTGGTGCGGTTGCCTTCCGCATTGGGAATGACAACGGGCTGGCCGCCTTCCATGACGGCGACGCAGGAGTTGGTAGTACCCAGGTCAATACCGATGATCTTGCTCATAGTTTTTTCCTCCTATATATCACAGTGGTGGTAGTGGATGGCGAATTTATTCAGAAAGGGGGGAACCCCCAGACTGTCCTGTACAATGCGGCCCGCTGCGGAGGCGGAGTCGCTGTCGTCAATCGGCGACAACCTTTACCATGGCGTGGCGCAGCACATAGGAACCCATCATGTAGCCCTTCTGAAGCACGGCGCAGACGGTGCCGGGTTCGCCTTCGTCGGAAGAGCCCTGCAGCACAGCGTTCTCCAGATTGGGGTCAAATACCTCGCCCAGACGGTCGATAGGGGTCACGTCCAGCTTGGTCAGCGCGTCGCGCATCTGACGGAGGGTCATCTCCACGCCGGTACGCAGCGCATCGTCGGTTTCGGCGGAGGCAGCCAGTGCGCGCTCCAGGTTATCCAGCACGGGGAGCATGGCGGAAACCACGCTGCGCTGGCCGTCGGTATGTGCGTCAGCACGGACGGATTCGTTGCGGCGGCGGAAGTTGTCAAAGTCCGCCTGTACGCGCTGGGCCAGAGCCAGATATTCATCAGCCTTGGCGGAAGCGGCGTTCAGCTGCTGCTGTAGGGCCGCAGCGTCGATCAATTCAGCCTCGGGTTCGGCGGCAGGGGTTTCGGGGGCGTCCTGGGGGATGGTCTCCTCCACGGGCATCTCGTTCTCGTTCATGGAATCGGTCATGCCTTTCTTTTTCTTGAATGGATTCTTTTTCATTTCTGTTCAGGCTCCTGCAGATTATTTTCGGCGAAGAGCTCGGTCAGCTGGTGTCCCATGGTGTTCAGGATGGACAGCACACGGCTGTACTGCATGCGGGTGGGGCCGATCACGCCGATGGTGCCCTGCTGTCCCGAACGCGTGGAATAGGTTGCGGTGACGATGGAGCAGTCCGCCATCTCCGGCACGCCTGTTTCCGGGCCGATGCGCACGGTGAAGGCCATCTCACCCTGCTGGGCGATGATGGAGGCCAGCTTGTCGCGGGTTTCCATCAGCGTGAGGAAGGAGCGGGCCTTCTCCATGTCGTTGTACTCGGGGTAGCTGAGAATGTTGCTGCGTCCGCCGATGGCGACCCGGGGGCGGGATACGCCGCTGCTCTCGTTCAGGAACGCGTTGAGTCCCTGCAGGAGCCGCTCATTTTCCTTCAGCCTGCCGGTAAGGGCCGGCAGCAGTTCCACCGCTTCCTGAAGGGTGCGGCCACGAAGCTCCGCCGTCAGCGTTTTGGAGATGGCGTAGAGCGTGTCGCTGTCCAGCTGATCCGATACGCGGATGACTGTGTCCCGCACGATGCCGCTGTCGGTGACGATGACCACCAGCGCGGCGCCGTCGTTCACCGGCACCAGCTGCACGGTGCGGATACGGGGCTGCGGCCCGGTGGGGGGCAGCACCACCGCGGTGTAATGGGTCAGGTTGGAAAGCACCTGTGCGGCGTGATCAATCACGTCCTCCATCTGCCTGCGGCGGCCCCTGAAGTGCGCCCGGACGGCGTCTTCGCTGTCCGAGTGGAGCAGCCCTGCCTGCAGAAGCTGATCCACATAAAGCCGGTAGGCCTTGGCGGAGGGAATGCGTCCTGCCGACACATGGGGCTGATCCAGATAGCCCAACTCCTCCAGATCGCTCATCTCGTTGCGGATGGTGGCGGAGGAGAGGCCCATGTCGTATTTCTTGGAGATGGTCCGGGAGCCTACAGGCACGGCGGTCAGAATATAGTCGTCAATGATCGCCTGCAGGATCCGGAACTTGCGTTCATCCATGATACCCACGCCGTCAGCTCCTTTCGTGAATCTCATTTTGTTAGCACTCACCGGGGTCGAGTGCTAACTACGGCATTATAATAGCCCGACCGGAGCAAATTGTCAAGAGTTTTTGAATGGAAAGAAAATGAATTTTTCGTAAACGGACAATGAAAAGGAGCCGTCCTTGCGGAACGGCTCCGGGATTCATGGTTTTCCGGCACAAGGGTGACAATGGTATCAGGGAAGCATGCTGTCCGCGTATGAGTCGGAGGCGGTGGAGAGGCATCCGGCGGGAATGAACCCGCGCACCGTCTGTCCGCCCACGGAGGTTTCCACATAGGCCCAGGCGCTTCTGTTGAAGAATGTGGTCAGGTAGGTCACCGTGGCGCCGGGCCGCAGGGTGGCGATAGAGGCATAGGCGCGGGCGGGATCGTCCGTCAGGGTGCAGGAGGCAGTGACGGTGGCGCTTGAGTAGTCGAAGGAAAGCATACGGTTCGTGTCGGGGGCGCGCTTCATGTCTGCGCTGCTGACGTAGCCCACGCGGACAGAGCCGTTGTTTGTCTCGTACATCACCAGCAGCCAGCCGCTTTCCCATCCGGCAGCGAAGACGTGGCCGTTGGTGCTGAGCATGGCCTTGCCGTTTGCACCGCGCCAGGAGCTCTTGTCGGGCGCGGAATAGACCGGCCACTTCTGGTTGGCCTTCACGGAAATGTAGTCGAAGCCCTGCAGCGTGTCAAAGCCCGCAGAGAAATAATCCCACACGCTCTGGCCGCCCTCGTTCTTCGTCCCCATGGCGCGCATCTCGGCGCGCACGTCCTTCACCAGGCGCTCGTTGGCCCATTCCAGGCTGGTCAGCTGGCTGTAGCAGGCGCGGCTGTTGTCGCTATCGGCATTTGGGGTGTACCAGGGCATGCAGCGGAAGTAGTAGTCATACTTCTGACCGGGGATGAAGTTGTAGCCGTGGCGGGCGAAAATCTCGTTGAGAACGTAGCCGAGGGATTCGTAATCCCACGTCCATAATTCATCGCGGGTGAGGTAGCGTGTGTTGCTGTCCGGGATCAGGTAAGCACGTTCGCCCATGGCGGCGCAGGGTAGGAGTATCAGGCAGAGCAGCAGGGAAAGGGCGCGCCTGAAAAGTCTGCGCATGTCTATTCCTCCTTTTTTGATGAAACGGCGGCAGGTGAATCTGTACATATTATATAACGGCGCACGGCAGGGTGTCAACCGCCGCAGATACTTGCATCCGGCGCGGCGGAATGGTACAATGGTAAACGTGGAGGTATAGTGCAATGGCTATGAATATTGTGCTGGTGAATCCGGAAATCCCGCAGAACACCGGCAATATCGCCCGTACCTGCGCGGCGACAGGGGCGATGCTTCACCTGATCGAGCCGCTGGGCTTTTCGCTGGACAGCAAATATCTCAAGCGCGCCGGGCTGGACTACTGGTGGCTGATGCAGTACCGTACCTATCCCTGCCTGGAGGATTTCCTGCGGGAGCATACAGGCGCGCGGATGCACTTTGCCACCACCAAGGCGCCGCGGGGGTATCATCAGGCGGAATACCGGGACGGGGATTTTCTCGTCTTCGGGTGTGAAACCAGGGGCCTGCCGGAGAATCTGCTGGAGAAAGTATACGACCGGTGTATCCGCATCCCCATGCGGACGGAGGCGCGGAGTCTGAATCTGTCCAACGCCGTGGCGGTGACACTGTATGAGGCGCTGCGGCAGACGGATTTCGCCGGGCTGAGCGATCAGGGCGCGCTGACGGGCCGGGAGGAGCAGGCTGCCCCGTGGCTGGATTACGTGTAACAATGCAAGGAGTGCAGTATGGCATACTTTAATCATCAGAAAAAGGAAGCGCAGCAGCACCGCAGGGTGTTCAATGAGCCGGTGGCCAGCCATCTGGACGACGCGCTGGAGGATGACGACTATCCGGATGAAGAGGACTACGACGATTACGAGCCTCTGGACGAGGACGACATGACCGACGAGGAGCGCGCGCTGGCCCGTCGCGACCGGTGGCGCGTGCTGGCGGGCGTGGGCGACTTTCTGGCGGTGATCGCGGGCACGGTAGTCATTCTTGTGCTCATCGCGCTGCTGGTCAGTCTGATCAACTGGGTGTATGCAGACATTACCCAGTCCTTTACCCTGTGGCAGACGAAGCTTTGATGCAGAAGGGGCGGTCGGTATGGCGGAAATGACGTGGGAGCTGTTTCATCGGCAGGTGCAGGCCTGCGGTATGTGTCAGCTGCATAAGGGCGTCCGCAACAAGGTGCCGGGACAGGGAGACCTGCATGCGCCGCTGATGTTTATCGGCGAGGGCCCGGGTCAGGTGGAGGACGAGGAGGGCCTTGCGTTTGTGGGGCCTGCCGGTCAGCTGCTGACAAGAATGCTTGCAGCCATCGGATTGCCCCGGGATCGGGTGTATATCTGCAATATTGTCAAGTGCCGCCCGCCCGGAAACCGCGTGCCGGAGCCGGAGGAAGCGGAGGCCTGCAGGCTGCATCTGCGCAATCAGTTCGCGCTGGTGAGGCCAAAGGTCATCGTACTGCTGGGCTCCACCGCGGCGAAGAATATCCTCGGCCCGGAAATCCGCATCACCCGCGACCGGGGCCGCTGGTATGAGCGCAAAGGCGTATGGTTCATGCCTACGTATCATCCCTCGGCGCTTCTGCGGGATCCCTCCAAAAAGCGCGAGGCGTGGGAGGATATGCAGTCCCTGCGCGCCCGGCTGATGGAGCTGGGCGAGTACGGCGATATTTACGGCCCCCGCTGATCAGAATAACCTATCATGACGTGAAATCCGGAGGTGGACGCATGCAGCAGCTGCGCAACCGCATGCTTTCCTTTTTTGAGAATCTGTGGCCGGCGGAGCACAAGACGCTGGTATTCGGCGAGGGCAGGACGGAGCAGCCGCCCATCATGCTCATCGGCGAAGCGCCGGGCGAGCAGGAAACGCTGCAGCGGCGGCCCTTTGTGGGCAAGGCCGGGAAGAATCTGGACGGTTTTCTTGCGGCTGTGGGGCTGGAGAGACCGGAAATCTACATCAGCAATGTGGTGAAGATCCGCCCCACGAAGGTATCGCCCAAAGGCAGCGTCAGCAACCGTCCGCCCAACCGGGAGGAGCTGATGCTCTTCACCCCGTGGCTGTATGAGGAGATCCTGCTGGCGCAGCCACGGCGCATTGTGACGCTGGGCAACGTGGCGCTGAAGGCCCTTATGGGCAGGGATGCGGTCATCGGCGAGTATCACGGGCGGAGCGTAACGGCGGAAATAACCCACGGCGGGCGGACGCAGCGCTTCGAGGTCTTCCCGCTGTACCATCCGGCGTCCATCATCTATAACCGCGCGCTGACGGAGGTGTACGCGGAGGATCTGCACAGGCTCAGGCAAATGCTGGACGGCGTCAATTGAAACGCGAAAACGTATCTTTCGTGCAGAAACGGTGGCGCGGGGCGCAGCGTTGTGATATACTGACCCTGCAAACGAAGCCGAGGAGGGAAATCTTATGATCGAATGGATCGCAGTCAATCTGCCGCTGCTGATCTGCTTTGTGGTAGGCATCGGCCTGCTGGTGGTGGAGGCCTTTGTGCCGGGCTTCGGCCTGCCGGGTATCTCCGGCGTGGTGCTGGAGGTGGTCGCAGTGACGCTGGCCTGGATCAACCACGGCCCGGTGGCTGCGCTGGGGCTGACCATTATTGTGCTGGCGCTGATTGCCATCGCCATATCCGTATCGCTGCGCAGCGCCACCAAGGGCAAGCTGAGCCGCAGCAAGCTGGTGCTCAACCATCGCGAGAGCAACGAGGAGGGCTACCGCTCCCAGGAGGATATGCAGATATTCCTGGGCAGGGAAGGCGAGTGTGTGACGGTACTGCGGCCCACGGGCATGGCTGAATTCGACGGCGTAAAGCTCAACGTGGTCAGCGAAGGCGAGTTTGTCAGCGCCGGCTCCAGGGTACGCATTGTGCAGGTGGAAGGCAGCCGCATCGTGGTTCGCGTCATCAAAGGGTAAAACTGCCGGAATTCCGACAGAGAAATGTTTTAGGGAGGTAACTGTATGGATAGTCTGATTCTCATCTTCTTTGTGCTTGTGCTGGCGCTGATTGCGCTGAGCGTGTTCCTGAGCTTTGTGCCTCTGGGCCTGTGGATTTCCGCCCTGTCCAGCGGCGTGCATGTGTCCATCGGCTCCCTGATCGGCATGAAGATCCGCCGCATCCAGCCCAAGCGGCTGGTATATCCGCTGATCAAGGCCGTGAAGGCGGGTCTGGATCTGAACGTCAGCAAGCTGGAGACGCACTTTCTGGCCGGCGGCAACGTGGACCGCGTCATCAACGCCCTGATCGCAGCCCAGCGCGCCAATATCGAGATGGCCTTTGAAAAGGCCTGCGCCATCGATCTGGCCGGCCGCGACGTGTTCGAAGCCGTGCAGATGTCCGTTACTCCCAAGGTCATCGAGACCCCCGTGGTAGCTGCCATCGCCAAGGACGGCATCGAGCTGCGCGCCAAGGCCCGCGTGACCGTGCGTACCAACATTGAGCGTCTGGTGGGCGGCGCCGGCGAGGAAACCGTCATCGCCCGCGTCGGCGAGGGTATCGTTACCACCGTCGGCTCTGCCGAAACCCACAAGCAGGTGCTGGAGAATCCTGACCTGATCAGCCGTACCGTGCTGGCCAAGGGCCTTGACGCCGGTACTGCCTACGAGATTCTGTCCATTGATATTGCCGACGTGGACGTGGGCCGCAACATCGGCGCTCAGCTGATGATGGATCAGGCCGAGGCCGACCGCCGCATCGCTCAGGCCAAGGCGGAAGAACGCCGCGCCATGGCTGTCGCTCACGAGCAGGAAATGAAGGCCTCCGTGCAGGAGATGCGCGCCAAGGTTGTGGAGGCGGAGGCTGAAGTGCCCCGCGCCATGGCACAGGCTCTGCGTGAAGGTAAGCTGGGCGTGATGGACTACTATCAGATGCAGAACACCGTGGCCGATACCGGCATGCGCGAGTCCATTGCCAGGGCCAGCGCTCCTCAGCAGACCACCGGCGTCGAATCCAAGAAGTAAGCGCCCCGTCATTCCAAACCGAAAGGAGTGATGGCGTTTGGATCTGATTACGATTCTTCTGATCTTCTGGGCAGTTTTCCGGTCGATCAGCAATAACAAAAAGAAGAAGACCGCAAAGCAGCAGCCAAAGGCCAGCATCTTTGACACGGATAAGGCTGAACAGCAGCGCAGGGCGCAAAACGCCGGCAAGGCGAATGCGCCCCAGCGCCGTCCGGCTCCTGCAAAGCCAGCGCCGAAGCAGATGAGCATACTGCCGCCGCGCCTGGAAACGGCAAAGCCGCAGGTGCATACGCATCTGGCGCCAGACTGCGACGAGCACGACAGAACCGGCAGCCTTGCCTATATCAGCAAAGAAGGCAAGGACGCCTGCCATGAGGATATGCTCGCTCCCGCGGATGCGGCGCGTCCCGGGGTCTGTACGCCGGAGGAGCAGGGCGGACTGCAGCTGGACTGGAGCGGCGAGAACATGGTCAGGGCCTTCGTGATGCAGGAGGTGCTGACCCGCCCCTGCGACCGCAGGCGGCGTGCGTAAAGGACTGCAATCCCTGCGGAGAGGCGGATTCGTCTCTCCGCTTCAATCATGCATGGAAACTGGAACTGAAGGATGGTGACCGGGGTGGAACCCATCAAGGTGATAATCGCTGACGACGATGCGGGCATGCGGCTCATCGAGCGGAAAATGATCGGCAGGGTAGAGGGCTTTGTGCTGGCGGGAGAGGCGCAGGACGGCGAGGAGCTTCTGCGTCTGGTAGAGGAAAAGCGTCCGCAGATTGTGTTTCTGGACGTGGAAATGCCCGGCAGGACAGGCGTGGAGTGCGCAAGGGTGATCCAGGACATGGATCCCTCCATTGTGCTGATTTTTGCCACGGCCCACGACCAGTACATGGGCGACGCGTTCGAGGTGTATGCCTTTGACTACCTGATCAAGCCCTTTAAGGTGGATCGGGTGATGAAGACGCTGGAGCGCGCCCGAGACCGCATCGGCCGCATTGACGAAAAACCTCTGCCGGAGCTGCCGAAGGCTGCGCCCAAGGTCGCTGCAGGCAGACTGATGCTGCGTCACAGGGACGGCGTGAGCTTCATCAGCATGGAGGATATCCTGCTGGTGCAGCGCGAAGACCGCTCCACGGTGATCTACACAAGGGGCGGCGGCCGTTTCGTCACCAGCGACTCGCTGGGCGAAACCGAGGCGAGGCTGGATCCGGCTGTGTTCTTCCGCTGCCACAAGAGCTATATCATCAACCTGAACCAGATCAGCAATATCACCCCCTACGGCCGCTGGACGTATATTGTCCGCCTGGAGGGCACGGAGCATGACGCGCTGATTACCCATGAGAAATATGAGGAGCTGGAGAGGATGTTTTCCTGATCCTCGCAGAAGATGCGGATTCTTTCACAATCGGGGATAAATGTTGAAGAAAAAGTGCATTTTCCTTGAAATTAGGCCTTGCTTTTTTTCCCGCTCCATGGTATGATTAACAGGCTTTGATGTGTGCATACTCCAATAAGGAGGTGGATTACCATGGGTAAGTATTGTGAGGTTTGCGCCAAGGGCACGCTGAACGGCCATAACGTCAGCCACTCCAATCGCAAGACCAACCGCACCTGGG
This sequence comes from Clostridia bacterium, assembly GCA_017471885.1. Classification (GTDB taxonomy): domain Bacteria; phylum Bacillota; class Clostridia; order Christensenellales; family Aristaeellaceae; genus UBA11524. Next base: position 8,781 of record JAFURI010000042.1, read on the forward strand.
CGCCCAATGTGCAGAGCGTCCGCGTGATGGTGAATGGCGCTGCGAAGCGTATGAACGTTTGCACCCGTTGCCTGCGTAGCGGCAATGTGATGCGCGCGCTGCCCAAGACTCAGGAAGAAGCCTGAGCCCGGATTTGATAGATAACCCGTCTCTTGTGCGAGAGACGGGTTTTCTGTGTATATGGAGGGTTTTGAATGTTCCGGCAGGTATTGTCCATGGTATTCTGCAACGTGATGTGGGGCATGTCCTTTATCGCCAGCAAGCATGCGCTGACAAGCGGCTTTTCGCCGATGATGCTGGCGCTGGCACGCTATGTGCTGGCTGCGGCGTGTCTTGTACCCATCACCCTGCTGAAGGAAAAGCGAATGCGCCTGCACAGGGCGGATCTTGTGCCCATGCTGCTCTCCGGCATCACGGGCATCACCCTGTATTACTTTTTCGAGTATCAGGGTATCCAGCGCACCTCCACGGTGAATGCGTCGCTGATTCTGGCGGCCATTCCCATCATGACCATGGCGGCGGAGGCAGTCATTGACAGAAAGCGTATGAAGGGTGTGCAGATCGCCGGCGCGGCGATCTCCGTCATCGGCACGGCGCTGATTGTGCTGGGAGGGGCCAACGAAGGCTCGGCGACTCTGCTGGGGGATCTGTGCATTCTCGGTGCGAGCGTGGTGTGGGTGGCGTATATCTTCTTCAGCCGCAAGCTGCGGGGCAGGTATTCCTCTCTGGCCATGAACTCCTGGCAGGCGGTGGCGGCGCTGGCGACGCTGATCCCCATGGCGGCGCTGGATCCCTGCGATCTGTCGGCTATCCCTGCGGATGGATGGCTTGCTGCGGCAGCGCTGGCGGTGATTTGTTCCGCGCTGTGCTACTGGCTCTACGGCAACGCCCTGTATGAGATGAGTCCGCTGGCCTCGGCTATCTACATCAACCTGATTCCCCTGACCACAATCATTGGCGGCGTGCTGCTGCTGGGGGAAACGCTGACGTGGCAGGCGGTGGCGGGCGGCGTGATGATCATCGGCAGTATTTTCCTTGTGAATACGGCGGAGGGAAATCATGAAGGCTGATGTGCTGCTGTTTTTTTCGTCCCATCCGGAAATGATTCCCCTGTACGAGCGTCTGGAGGAAGAAATCCTGCGTATCTGTCCGGAGACGGTGATCGATGTGCAGAAAAGCCAGATTGCCTTCTCCTGCAGATTCCGCTTTGCCTTTGCATCCATGCGGGGAGAACGCTTTGTGGTAACCTTCGGTCTGGCGGAGCGGATTGAGCATCCGCGGATCAAACAGGCGTCGGAGCCGTATCCGAACCGTTGGACGCATCATGTGATCGTTGCTTCGGCGCAGGAGATTGACGCTGAGCTGATGGGCTGGATTGAACAGGCCTGCCGGTTCGCATCCTGCAAATGAACAATGATTGACTCTTGTGCATTTCTGTGAAAAACGTTATAATAAAGGATGGAGTATTATCCGGATTCTGACGGGAGGTGAGTGCGTGCTGGCACAGGTCATCGTGGACATTGTTCATGAGAACGTGGCGCATACATTCACCTATCGTATTCCTGAAGGCATGACGCTCTTTGTGGGGCAGCGGGTGGAGGTGCCCTTCGGTCCCCGGAAGAAGGAAGGCGTGGTGGTCGGTTTTGCCGATACATGCGACGTGCCGGAGGAGAAGCTGCGGGATATCATTGCGCCGCTGGAGGATTATCCGGCGATTCTGCCCTGCCTGCTGGAGCTGGCAAGGCAGATGGCGGAGGAGGCGCACTGTCCGCTGGCGGAAACCCTGCGCCTGATGCTCCCTGCGGAAATGCGGGGCGGCAGGGTTCAGGTAAAGCGGCAACCCATGGCGCGGCTGGCCATTCCGCCGGATAAGGTGGATGAGGCTGCGGCTGCGCAGGGCCGCTCCGCCAAAAGAAGGAAGATTCTGGAGCTGCTGCGGGACGGGGAGGCTCATCCCGTGGCCGCGCTGAAGCTGCTGGTGCGGGATCCCATGGAGGCGCTGCATCAGCTGGAACGGATGGGGCTGATCACCCTCACGCAGGCAGAGGTGCTGCGCCGTCCCGGCGGAGACGCCGCAGAGGCGGTCGCGGCTGATCCGGCGCTGACGGCGTCCCAGCAGGAGGCGCTGGAGGTCATTCTGCCGGAGCTGGCGAAGGGGCGGGGCAAGTTCCTGCTTCACGGCGTGACGGGCTCCGGCAAGACGGAGGTGTTTATCCGTCTGGTGCGGGAGACGCTGCGCATGGGCAAATCCGCCATGATCCTCGTGCCGGAGATCGCCCTGACGCCGCAGATGGTCAGCTGGTTCCGCTCGCGCTTCGGCGCGGTGGCGGCGGTGATTCACTCACGGCTGTCAGCAGGCGAACGCTTCGACGAATGGCGGCGCATCAGGCGCGGAGACGCGCGGGTGGTCATCGGCGCACGGTCGGCGGTGTTCGCGCCCTGTGAGCGGCTGGGGCTGATCGTGGTGGACGAGGAGCATGAGACCACCTATCTGAGCGACCGGCATCCCCGCTATGATGCGCGTCAGGTGGCTGCGTGGCGTTGTGAAAATGAAGGCGCGGCGCTGATACTGGCCTCCGCGACGCCCAGTATCCTGTCCTTTGCCATGGCGCGGCGAGGGGATTATACCCTGCTGGAGATGCCGCACCGCGTCCACAACAGGCCTATGCCGCAGGTGGAGATAGTGGATATGCGTCAGGAGCTGGAAAACGGCAACCGCAGCGTGTTTTCTGCGGTGCTGCACAGTCATCTTCGCGCCTGTATGCAGCGGGGCGAACAGGCCATGCTGCTGATGAACCGTCGCGGCTACAATTCCTTCATCAGCTGCCGCAGCTGCGGCCATGTGATGAAGTGCCCGAACTGCGACGTATCCATGACCTACCACATGACTGACGGAGACGGTCGGCTGCACTGCCATTACTGCGGGCATGCGGAGTCTTCACCCGACAAATGTCCGGAATGCGGCAGCAGATACATCCGTTATTTCGGTGCAGGTACCCAGAAGGTGGAGGAGGAGCTGAAGCGGCTGTTTCCCGGCGTGGGAATCGTGCGCATGGATGTCGACACTACCTCCGGCAAGGACGGTCACCAGAAGCTGCTGGATGAGTTCCGCTCGGGCCGGGCACGGATCCTGGTGGGCACGCAGATGATTGCCAAGGGCCTTGATTTCCCGCGTGTGACGCTGGTGGGCGTAGTGGCGGCCGACATGACGCTGAACCTGCCGGACTATCGCTCCCGCGAGCGTACCTTCCAGCTGCTGACGCAGGTGGCGGGCCGGGCGGGCCGCGGCGAGATTCCCGGTCAGGTGGTCATTCAGACCTACAAGCCGGACGATCCTGTGATCCTGGCGTCGGCGGCGCAGGACTACCGCACGTTCTTCCATCAGGAGTTCGACCGGCGGCGCAAGGGACTGTATCCGCCCTTTACCATTATGGCGCGGCTGCTGGCAGAGGCTTCTGACGCAAAGAGAGCGCAGGAAACCGCTCAGGCCCTGCATCAGCGCTGCGTGAAGCTGCTGGAGGAGCATCCGCGCTGGAAAAAACGCACGCTGCTGATGCTGCTGGAGCAGGCTCCGGTGGGAATGCTCCGCGGCAAAGCCCGCTGGCATATCCAGCTGAAGCTGCTGGTGCACCCGGAGACGGAGCCCTTTGTGGCTGCGCTGACGGACATGGCCCGGGAGGAGCATCCCGGCGCTGACGTGTACTTTGAATATAATCCCACAACGATGATGTGATATAGAAGGAGACTGATCAAGATGGCGATCCGTAAGATTGTGAAGCTGGGCGAGGACTGCCTGCGCAAGGTGTGCAAGCCCCAGGAGAAGTTTGACCTGCGGCTGTGGCTGCTGCTCAAGGACATGGCCGATACCATGTACAAGGCCGAGGGCGTTGGCCTTGCTGCGCCCCAGGTGGGCATCCTGCGCCGGGTGGTGGTCATTGACATTGGCGAGGGTCTGGTGGAGATGATCAACCCCGTCATCACCAGCCGCGAGGGAAGCCAGTGCGGCCGCGAGGGCTGCCTGAGCCTGCCGGGCCGTCAGGGCATCGTGACCCGTCCCAACAAAGTCACCGTCCGCTTCCAGGACCGCAAGGGTGTGGAGATGGAGATGGAAGCCGAGGGCTTCATGGCCCGTGCGGTGTGCCACGAGCTGGATCATCTGGACGGTCGGGTGTATATCGACGTGATGGACCGCGAGCTGACTCCTGAGGAGATTGAGGGCCATGTGCCGGAGGATGATTACGAATGAGAATCGTCTTTATGGGTACGCCGGACTTCGCCGTGCCTTCCCTGAAGGCGCTGTGCGAGAACGGCTATGACGTGGTGGGCGTGTTCACCCAACCGGACCGGCCCAAGGGGCGCGGCAACAAGGTGGTCATGTCGCCTGTGAAGGAGTATGCGCTGAGCCGCAATATCCCCGTGTTCCAGCCCCAGCGCATCAAGCGCGACGGCGTGGAGGATTTGAAGGCGCTGGCCCCTGACCTGTGCGTCACGGCGGCTTTCGGTCAGATTCTCAGTCAGGAGATTCTGGATATTCCGCCCATGGGCACCATCAACGTGCATGCGTCGCTCCTGCCCCGGCACCGCGGCAGCGCGCCCATCAACTGGGCGATCTTGCAGGGCGACAGCGAGGTGGGCGTCACCACCATGATGACCGCCCGGGGTATCGACAACGGTGATATGCTGCTCAAGTCGGTCACTCCCTATCAGCCTGGTGAAACCGCCGGCGAGCTAACCGTGCGCCTGAGCGAGGACGGCGCAAAGCTGCTGCTGGATACGCTGAAGGAGCTGGAAAACGGTACGCTGAAGCGCATCCCCCAGGACGAGAGCGCCATGACCTACGACCCCATGCTCACCAAGGAGATGGGTGTGATCGACTGGTCCCGGAGCGCCGGGGACATTGTGAACCGCATCCACGGTCTGAATCCCTGGCCCGGCTGCACCTCCGCGTGGGAGGGCGCGCGACTGAAGTGGCTGCGTGCGGAGATTGCCGACGGTGAAGGCCGCAGCGGTGAGATCATCACGGCTGATCCCAAGGCCGGACTGGTGATCGCCGCAGGTGAGGGTGCGGTGCGTATCCTGCAGATGCAGGCTCCCGGCGGCAAGCCCATGAATCCCAAAGACTACCTCCGCGGCCATCCGATGGCTGTGGGTACTGTATTGAAAGAGGAAGCATAAATGAGCGACGAAAAGCGTCAGAATGGCCCCAAGACGGGCTTTGGTGGGAACAAGAGCTTTGGCAGCGGTGAAAAGAAGTCCTTCCGTGGAAACGACGGTGGCAAAAAGAGTTTTGGCAGGCCCGTAAGTGGCGGCAAAGTGGGTTTTGGTGACCGCAAACCCGGCTTCCGGGGCGCAAAGAACGCAGAGGGTGGGGAGAAGCCCGCATGGAAGGGTGAAAAGCCTGCTTATCGTGGGGAACGCACCCCAAAGGATGGCGAAAAGCCCGCATTCCGTGGGGATAAACCGGAATTCCGTGGGGATCGCAAGCCTTTCGACGGAAAGAAGCGCAGCTTCGGTGGGGACAAGCCTCGTTTTGGCGACCGTAAGCCGGACTTCCGTGGGGATCGCCGTCCTGTGCAGAAGGATAAGCCGGAGCAGGAGGGACTGCCGTCCCGCCGTCTGGCGCTGGCGGTCATCCGTGAGGTGACCGAGAACGGCGCATATGCCTCCCTCTGCCTTGATGAGAAGCTGAGCAATTGCGGCCTGTCCGTGCAGGATCGCCGTTTGGTGTCCCGCCTTGTGTACGATACCATTGAGAATCAGCTGTATCTGGACTATGCCCTCAATCAGGTGATGGCAAAGCCGGATACGGATATCAAGCTGCGCAATATTCTGCGTCTGGGCGCGTGCCAGATTCTGCTGGAGGACCGCATCCCCGAAAGCGCCGCCACCAACACCTCTGTGGTTTTGTGCAAGGAGCTGGGCATGGAGGGTCTCGCCGGCGTGTGCAACGGCATCCTGCGCAACCTGATCCGCCAGAAGGACGAGCTGAAGTGGCCCGATCCCGAAACCGAGCCGGTGAAGGCTGCGTCCATCAGGCACTCCGTGCCGGAATGGCTGGTGGAGCGCATCACCGCCGATTACGGCGAGCTGGCGGAAACCATGATGGCCCATCATGAGCCTGACAGCTACGTTACCGTGCGTCCCAACCTGACGGAGATGGACGACGCGGCCTTCGAGGCGCTGCTGGACAAAAAGGTGTGGGAGAAGGAGCCCGGCAAGGTGCCCCACAGCTGGCGCATTCGCGGCATGGCGGATATCGGCCGCGACGCGGACTTCACCGGCGGCCGGTTCTCCATCCAGTCGGAAAGCAGCATGATGGCGGTCATGGCGGTGGATCCCAGGCCCGGCATGCAGATTTTGGACGCCTGCGCCGCCCCCGGCGGCAAGAGCTGCCTGATGGCGGAGATGATGAACGGTTCCGGCCGTGTGCAGGCTTGGGAAATCCATGCCCACCGCACGGATCTGATCGCAGCGCAGGCCAGGCGTCTGCATCTGGAGAACGTGCGCCCCATGACCCGCGACGCCAGCAAGCCTCGCGAGGATCTGATCCAGACCATGGACGCTGTGCTGCTGGACGCGCCCTGCTCCGGCCTTGGCGTGATGGCTGAAAAGCCCGACGTGAAGTACCGTGTCACCGCCGAGTCTGTGGCGGAGCTGGTGAAGACCCAGGCCGGGCTGCTGGACGCGGTGGCTCCCTACGTCAAGAAGGGCGGCACGCTGGTATATTCCACCTGCTCCATCCTCAAGGACGAAAACGTCCGTCAGGCCGAGGCCTTCCTGGAGCGGCATCCCGAGTTCGAGATTGTAAAGCTGCCCGAGAGCATTCCGGCCCAGTTCCGCCAGTATGAGGACGTGGGCTTGCAGCTGCTGCCTTACCGCGATCATGTGGAGGGCTTCTACATCTGCCGTATGCGGAGGAAGCGCGTATGACCATCCTGGCTGACCTGAACTGTGCGGAGCTTACGGCATGGTGCAAGGAGCAGGGCATGCCTGCCTTCAGGGGCAAGCAGATCTTCAAATGGATCCATCAGGGCGCGGACTTTGACGGCATGACCAATCTGAGCCTGTCGCTGCGGGAGCAGCTCAAGGGTATGGCTGTGGCCCAGCCGGTGCGGATCATTGACGAGCGCCGCTCCAAGATCGACGAGACGGTGAAGTTCCTCTTCGGTCTTCAGGACGGCAACTGCGTGGAGGGCGTGCTGATGAGCTATCATCATGGCCACACGCTGTGCATTTCCACCCAGGTGGGCTGCCGCATGGGCTGCACCTTCTGCGCCTCCACGCTGGACGGCTGTGTGCGCAGCCTCACCCCCGGCGAAATGCTGGGCGAGGTGCTGTGCGCCAACCGCTACCTTGGCGACAGGGGCCGCGTGCACAACATTGTGCTGATGGGCAGCGGCGAGCCCCTTGATAATTACGACAATGTGATGAAGTTCCTGCGCCTTTTGCGGGAGCCCGACGGCGTGCAGATCGGCCTGCGCAACGTAAGCCTGTCCACCTGCGGCATTGTGCCGAAGATGTATGACCTGGCGAATGAGGATCTGCCGGTGACGTTGAGCGTGTCCCTGCATGCGCCCAACGATGAGATCCGCCGTCAGACGATGCCCATCGCAAAGGCCTATCCCATGGATCAGCTGCTGGCAGCCTGCCGGAATTATATCGACAAGACCGGCCGCCGGGTGATCTTTGAATACGCGCTGGTGGGCGGAGTCAACTGTGAGGAGAAGCACGCTGTCGAGTTGGCTTCAAAGCTGCGCGGCATGCAGTGCCATGTGAATCTGATTCCCCTGAACGTGGTGGAGGAGCGCGACCTGAAGGGCGTGACGGAGAAGACCGTGCGCCGCTTTATGGAAACGCTGGAGAAGCTGCATATCTCCGTAACCCGCCGCCGCGAAATGGGCGATGATATTGAGGGCGCATGCGGCCAGCTGCGCCGGAAGACCCTGCAGGCTGATCAGCAAACCGGAAAGGGTGATGAAGCATGAAACGCAGGTTCAAGTTCGAAAGCAGCGTCAGCGAGTATCTGAAGCGCTTCATGAAGGGCGGTGACGCGCAGCAGGAAGCCCCTGCGGAGATTGCACCCGGGGCCGGGGGTGACGTGAAGCCGGAGAAGACTGAGACTGCCGTGCCGGAGACGGACGCAAAGAGCGAAGCGCCGGAGGCGGAAGACAGGCCGCAGAGTGTGCTCTGCCATGCCGATACCAATGTGGGCCGGGTTCGTGCGACCAATCAGGATGCGCTGCTGATTGGCGAAATGCTCTGGGGCGTGGCGGACGGCATGGGCGGCCATAAAGGCGGCGAAACGGCCTCTGCAGGCGCGAGGGACGGCATGCTGGAGCTGCTTTCGGGTAAAACGCCCGCCATCGATACGCTGCGGGAGGCTGTGGAGACGGTGAACAGCCGCCTCTTTGAGCAGCAGAAGCAGGACGAAAAGCTCTCCGGCATGGGCACGACGCTGACGGCGCTGTGGTTCAGCGAGCATTATGTGTATATTGCTCAGGTGGGCGACAGCCGCGCCTACCGCATGCGTAAGGGAAAGCTGGAGCAGCTGACGCAGGATCACTCCCTTGTGGCGGAGCTGGTGCGTGCAGGCGTGCTCACGCCCGAGCAGGCGGCGGATCACCCCATGCGCAACGTCATTACCCGCGCTGTGGGCACGGAGGAAACCGTGGACGTGGACGTGATCGTGGAGGAAAGGGAAAAGGACGACCTGTGGCTCGTCTGCTCCGACGGTCTCTACGGCATGGTGGAGGATTCCGCCATGGAGGCGATCCTGTCCGTCAATACGCCTGAAGCATCGGTGAAGCTGCTGATTGACGCCGCGATGGCTTCCGGCGGGCATGACAACATCAGCGTGGTCATCCTCCGGGATAAGGAGGGCGGCCGATGAACGAGAAGATTCTTGCCGACCGCTACCGCCTTGTAGAGCAGATCGGCGTGGGCGGCATGGCGCTGGTGTACCGCGCTATTGACCAGCGTACCGGCCACAGCGTGGCGGTGAAGGTGCTCAAGCCCGAGTTCAACAAGGACGCAGAGTTTGTAGGCCGCTTCCAGCGCGAGGCGGAGGCCGCCAGCCGCATGACCCACCACAACATTGTCAATCTGCTGGACGTGGGTATGGACGGCGACAACCGCTATCTGGTCATGGAATATGTGCAGGGCAAGACGCTGAAGGAAGTGATCCGCGAGAAGGGCCGCGTCAATGCGGCTGTGGCTGCGCAGATCACCATCCGCATCCTGTCTGCGCTGCAGCATGCCCATCAGAACGGCATCATCCACCGCGATATCAAGCCGCAGAACATTCTGGTGCATGCGGACGGCCACATCAAGGTGGCGGACTTCGGCATTGCGCGCATGGCCAACTCATCCACCCTTACCCGCAACGATACGGTGATGGGCTCGGTGCATTACTTCAGCCCGGAGCAGGCCAGCGGACGTGCTGCGGACGTGACCAGCGACATTTACTCTGTGGGCGTGGTGCTCTATGAGATGCTTACCGGCCGGGTGCCCTTTGACGGGGACAGCACGGTGGCGGTGGCCATGCAGCACCTGCATGCCCGGCCCACGCCCATTGAAACCATTGCGCCGGAGGTTCCGCTGGCCATCTGCCATGTGGCGATGATGGCCATGGAGAAAAACCCAAAATACCGCTATCAGTCTGCAAGGGAGATGGCGGCAGAGCTGCGCATGGCGCTGGAGGGCCGCACGGATCAGATGCAGCCCCGGCTGGTGGAGAAGACTCCGGCGACGCCTCCGCCATCGTCCATTCCCGTGCCGCAGGCGAAGCAGGGCGGCGCGCAGCAGAATCAGCGCAGGCAGCAGAAGAAGCATAACGTGAAGGCGTGGGTTTTGACCATCGTGGTTACGGCGGCGGTGTTCTACGGACTGTATGTGGGCGGCGTGGCCATCTACGAGAAGGTAGTCAACTCGGTGCTTGTGCCCGATTTTGTGGGCATGGATATCACTGCGGCCCAGCGCAGCGCAGCCCGGGCAGGCCTCAATGCCGAGGTGGTGGAGATCAACCATCCCAGCATATCGGTGGGTATGGTGATTCTGCAGGCTCCGGAGGTGGACAATACCCTGCGCAAGGGCGATACGGTGGTGCTGACCGTCTCCAAGGGACCGGCCAATCAGAACGTCCCCCGGCTGACGGGCATGACCATTACAGACGCCATCACCACCGCACAGGCCTACGGCCTGACGCTGACCGTTACTGAACGCGTGGTATCTTCTGACGTGCAGGCGGATTTCGTCATCACCCAAAGTCCGGCGGAGGGAGAAAGCTGCAAGGCGGGCGATATCATTTCCGTTACGGTATCTGGCGGCGCGGTGTTCGTACCCAACGTCACGGGTCAGGCGCTGCACGTGGCCCAGAGCAATCTGACCGCCAGCGGCCTGAACATGAGCAGCGGCGTATCCTATGTGGAGACGGACGACGCTTCGCTCCATGGATCCGTGGCGGCCCAGAATCCGCCTGCCGATACGCAGGTGGTGCAGGGAACGCAGGTGGTGCTGAGCATCTACCGTGTGCCCAGCATGCTGGCGAAGGCCACCGTAACGCTGGAGCTGCCCCAGAGCGAGGGGCTGACCTCGGTACGCGTATCGCTGGTGCGGGGCGAGGCAGAGGTGATAGTGTATCAGGGCGAATATCCTGCCAACGCCAGTCGGCATCCCGAGGTGGAGCTGAAGGCGCAGGATCCCGGCGACTACATCTACAAGGTCTATTTCGGCGACAGGTTCGCCTATCAGCAGCAGGTGACGCTGCAATGAGGAATGAAAGTATGGAAGCACCCCTGAAAACGGGTACGCTGGTGCGGGGCTTCGGCGGATTCTACGTGGCGGCGGATGACGAGGGCACCGAGCACGTCCTGCGCTGCAAGAAGAAGTTCCGGCGGATGAAAATCTCCCCGCTGGTGGGGGACGAGGTAACCTTTACCCCCGGCGAGGGCGAGGAGCATGGCTGGCTGGAGGATATTCTGCCCCGCAGGAGCGAATGCCTCCGCCCGCCGGTGGCGAACGTGTCCCGGCTGTTGATCGTCGTTTCACCCAGCCCGGCACCAGATCTGGCGCTGGTGGACAGAATGATGGTCCGGGCGCGGCAGCAGGGCATGGCGCTGACGCTGGTCATCAACAAGTGCGATCTGGACGAAAGCCTTGCGGATGAAATGCGCAGCCAGTACGCCGGGGCGGAAACGCCTGTCTTTGCGGTCAGTGCAAAGGAAGGCCGCGGGCTGGAGGAGCTCAAGGAGCATATGCGCGGTTCGCTGTGCTGCCTGACCGGCCAGTCCGGCGTGGGCAAGAGCACGCTGCTCAACGCGCTGCTGGGACTGGAACTGGAGACCGGTGAAATCAGCTGGAAGATCCAGCGCGGCAAGAACACCACCCGTCATGCAGAGCTGCTGATGGTGGATGGTCTGCGCGTGCTGGACACGGCGGGCTTCAGCCTGCTGGAGCTGGAGGCGGGCATGGAGCCCATCACCCTGAAGGATTTCTATCCGGAGTTTGCGGAGTACGAGGGCGAATGCCGTTTCGCGCCCTGCTACCATGACCGGGAGCCCGGCTGCGCGGTGCGCTGCGCCTGCGAGGAAGGGAAGATCAATCCGGAAAGACTGGAACGCTACCGCCTGCTGCTGCAGGAGGTGCGGCAGAGCTGGAGGGAACGCTATGATTAAGATTGCACCGTCGATTCTGGCGGCGGATATGCTGAACATGGGCGCAGATGTGCAGCGGATGATCGACGCAGGTGCGGATCTGCTCCATGTGGACATCATGGACGCGCACTTTGTGCCTAACCTGAGCTACAGCCCTGCGCTGGTCAAGGCGCTGCACAGCCGCTTTGAGATTCCGCTGGACGTGCATCTGATGATGGACAACCCGGAAAAGTATGCGGACGTGTTCTGCGACGCGGGCGCGGCGTATCTGACCGTCCATGCGGAGATTCCCGCCGACAAGGCGGAACTGCTCAGGCGAATCCGGGCAAGGGGCGTGAAGGCCGGTCTGTCCGTGAAGCCGGGCACCCCGGTGGAGGAAATCCGCCAGCTGCTGCCGCTGTGCGACATGGTGCTGATCATGACGGTGGAGCCGGGCTTCGGCGGCCAGAAATTCCAGAGCGCCATGGTGGACAAGCTGGACAAGCTGAAGGCCTGGGGTTACGAAGGCCTTGTGGAAATGGACGGCGGTCTGGGCATGGGCAATATCGCCATGCTGGCCCAGCATGGTCTGGACGTGGCGGTCATGGGCACGGCCCTGTACCGCAGCGAGGATCCGGAGAAGGATATGCGCTGGATTCACAGCCTGTGAGCGCATAAAAACGCCTCCTGCAGCGGATAATACCTGCAGGAGGTGTTTTCCAATGGAAAGGAAGCGTCTTTTCCGCGCGCCGGTGCGCAGGCGGCCCATGGAGAAGGGCGGCGGCAGTCAGTAATGCTAAATGCACACAAAGGGTTTCACGCCATGAAAAAAGGTGTATAATAAAAGCAGGAACCCCAGACTGTACAAGCGAGGAGGAATCACCCATGGCCTGTATTGTGAACGTAAGCGGCGGCGAGCTGCCTCAGGAGGAGATCAACGCCTATATTGCCCGGGCCACGAAGAAGTTCGGCCGGGAGCCCTTCGGCATTGATATTCATGTGGACGGCGAGTATGTGGATCTGTCCTATGATTTTGGCGATCAGCCCTTCCAGCGGATCCGCCGTATCACTGGGTATCTGGTAGGCACGCTGGATCGCTTCAACAACGCCAAGCGCGCCGAGGAGCGCGACCGCGTGAAGCACGGCGTCGGCGCAGAAAACTGAATGACGTGCAAAAAGAGAGTTTCCTGATGGAAGCTCTCTTTTCTTGTGCGCGGACTTATTCCGCCGTCACGATCAGATCAGCGCCGATCTGGGCGGGCAGGGACATGGTCATGGCGCCGGAGAAGTAAACCTTCACCTTTGCGCCGGTTTCCAGCCCTGCCAGCTGGTCGGCAGTGCAGTTGACCTGCAGCTCCTCTGCGTCCGTGCGGAGCATGAAGAAGTCTTCGCCGATTTCGCTTACTTCACCCTCGCGTACAGCAGAGCGAATCATTTCAGCGGTAATCTGGGCGGGGAGGGAGCGGGTCATCATGCCGCTGTACATCACATATACGAAGTCGCCGGCATTCAGCTGGCCGCCGGGCAGATCGTATTCCTGCACGGTGTCTGCGGTGATATGAGCCTGCACGGTCAGACCGTCGGGGGTGGTGAAGGTGATGGAATCCTCTGCGACTTCCAGCACGGCGCCGGAGATCATGACGCTTTCGGTCTCCTCTGTGGTGTCAACGGATACGGGCGTATCGTTTGCGGAAAAGGCGGTTACGCCGGTCAGGGCGAAAACAGCGGTGAGCATCAGGGCAAAAAACTTGTTCATCAGGGGTTACCTCCTTGCGTGGTATTTACACCATATCAGACGCAGAAGAGGCGGATTTGTTCCCGGTCTGAAAAAAAAGTTTTCAGCGACCGGGAATCCTGATGCACGCGCCCGCCGTGAAGCCGCTGGGCGCAAGGCAGGGATTGGCCCGCAGCAGCGCGCCCACAGAGGTGTCCAGCTTCAGAGCGAGGCTTTCGATGTTCTCGCCTTCGGGGATGATCATGGTGGACTGGACGGGGCAGGGGATGTTCTCCTGAGGCATGCACAGCACCTGACCCTCCGTCAGCGCATCCAGATCTGCATCCGGGTTGGCGGACTGCAGAGTGTGGAGAGTCAGGTCAGTCTCCAGCTGGATATCGGTGATGGTCTCGCCCTGAACCACGGTGCGCTGCTGACTCTGCGGACACACGCCCATGTCTGGATCCACATTGTCCGTGTCCGGCTGGGCAGGCTGATCGAGATCATCCGGTCCGTCGGAAAAATCGGGCTGAGCTTCCTCGTCGGGCGTTTCAGGTTCGGGTTCAGGCGCAGGCTGGGCGGGCGTCTGCGGCGCGTCATCCTCCTCCATGGGGATGCACAGCACGTCGCCCACCATCAGCCGGGCCGGGTTGATATCGCTGTTAGCCTCCAGCAGATCCCGCAGCGGTACGCCCAGCCGGTGGGCAATGAGGTAGAAGCTGTCACCGCGCTTGACGGTGTATTCGTAGGCGCAGATCCTGTCCTGCGGATTTCGGGTGTTTCCGGTCATGGCGAGGCTCCTTTCACATGGTTGTCAGCCAAGGATATGCACGGGTAAGCCGGAATCTGCTTGCACAGGACAGGGAAATTTGATATGATATAGTTGGTAGAATATGCGAAAGGCGGCGTCAAGCCATGAATGATAAGCGTTTCGCCGGTATGAACAGGGTGAAGCTGCTGGAGCTGCTGTGTCAGCTGACGGAGGAAAACGAGGGTCTGCGCAAGCGTGCAGCCGGGCTGGAGGAGGCCAATGCGGAGCTGATGCTGCGCACGGGCGAACTGGAAACCCGGGCCGATGAGGAGCAGAAAAAGGCGGCGGAGCTGGCCCTTGAGGTAGAGCGGCTGACGCAGGAGCGAGCCGCGCTGCCGGTGGGCAGCTTTGCCCACGCCATGGTGCAGGCGCAGGAGATTACCCAGCGCACGCAGCAGGCCGCAGATGAATATCTGGAGGCCTGCCGCCGCAGGGTGGAGGAAGCCGGATGCGAGGCGGAAAGGATCCGCAGCGGCGCAGAACGTGACGCGGCGCTGCGCATGGAAGAAGCGCAGACGCAGGCGCAGGAGGTGATCCGCTCTGCGGAGGACTTTCGTGACCGCACAACAGCGGAGGCTGAAGCGTGCCTGCATGAGGCTCAGGCTGCTGCGGAAGAGAAGATCCGGCGGGCGGAGGAGCACTGCCGTGCGCTGGAGGCGCAGGAGGATGCGATCCGCCAGCGGCTGCGCAGCGAAGTCGACGGACTGAACCGGATGATGGCCCGTCTGGAGCAGGAGGAAGTATGAACCAGCTTCGTCCGGATCTGAAGGAGGCCCGGGAGCTGCTGCGGAAGGCGAAGCGCCGTCAGTCAATCAGACGAAGCGTGGGCTGGCTTGCACTGGTGGCGGTCGTCAGTCTGGCGCTGGCGGCGGCGATTCTGTGCACGCCGCCCTTTGAGGACGTGCTGCAGCAGCTGATGCGGGATGCGGGAATCTGCCTGTAACATATGCATACAGCGCGAATTTTTACGGATTTTCTGTTTACAAGGCGATGATCTGTGATATACTAATGGGTGAGTGATTTATGGTCATTCCTTATGAATGCAATGGTGACAAGCTTTGCTTGACAGCGTCAGGCCGCATCGTGCGCGGCGGAAAGGTCAAGGTGTACGGATGAACAACGGCCGTCCCAATCAGGGGAATCCCAACGTCTGGGGGCAGCAGCCCGGCCAGCAGAATCAGCAGACGAACTGGCAGCAGCGGCCGGGTGCGCAGGGCGGTTATCAGCAGCCCTGGCAGCAGCCTTACCAGCAGCAGCGGTATCAGCCCCGGCCCAATCCCATGCAGCCGGGCCAGCAGCCGCCTTACCAGCGGCAGCCTTATCCGGGCACACAGCAGCAGCCCTATCAGCAGGGATTCCAGCAGCCCAACTACTCGCAGGTGAATCAGGCACCCTATCAGCAGGGCTACCGTCCCCAGCAGCAGAAGCGGCAGCCTCAGCCCCAGCAGCCCCAGCAGAATACCTATTACGGACCGGCTTATCCCGGGCAGCCCTATCCGGGGTATCCGCAGCAGTATCCCGCGGGCTATCCCCAGCAGCCCCAGCAGCAGAAGCAGAAGAAGCCCTTCGATCCTGCTGTCATCCTGTGGGTGATGCTTTGCGGCGTGCTGCCCGTGCTCTTTGTGCTGGGACTGGTCATGTCCAGCCTGTCTGTGCTCAAGTGGGTGTTCGTGGGCCTGGCTGTGGTTACTGTGGCGTGTCTGTGGATCAAGCCTGTGCTGCCCCCAAACGCACGCCTGACCTTCTCCGGCGTGTACGGCGCGCTGGCTGTGGTGGCGCTTGTCAGCGCGCTGACGGCGGCTCCTGCAGCGGACAATACCAATGCAGCGGCTAACGGCGGCAATGCCGCGCAGGGCGCGCTGACGGGCAGTCAGTCCCAGCAACAGCAGCAGATGCCCGCATCCTCTGCGGATGCGTCTCTGGGCGGCTGGTCCACGGAGATTCCCGTGGCAACCTCGACGCCTCAGCCTGATGGACTGCAGTCCGCGGCAGTGAAGCAGATGGAATCCTTCTTCTACTTCTGGTCCGTCAACAATCAGGATAACATGGTCAGCTTGTGCGCTCCCTCCTGGCGCAAGAGCGTGCAGGAGCCCAAGGTGAAGCTCTTCAGCATTCTGGCCAACCGTACTCCGGTGGAATATACCTCGGAGAAGATTACCGGCACGGAGAACGATACTGCCCGTACCGTGACTGTGACGGCGCTGATCAACAAGAACAACGGCAAGGATCCCGAAAAGTACCGCTTCCAGGTGATTATGGTGAAGGAAGACAACCAGTGGTATGTGGATCCCGCGTCTCTGGAGAGTCACGAGACCGTGACCACCACAGCGCCCATCGCCAATGAGACGGCTACGCCCACGGCGGAGTTTATTGCCAGTGCGAATACGGTGTTGTACTACAATGCCAACGGCGGCGAGCGGTATCATCTGGACGCGTACTGCAAGAGCGCCAACGAGAAGTATCTGCCCTTCAAGGGTCAGTTCTATTTCAGCCAGCTGTCTGAGCCGGCGTACAAGGATCTGGTGGCCTGCAACGTTTGCGGCGCTCCGCTGCGTCAGTAAGCAGGCAGGGCGCAAGGAGGCTCTCCCGAAGGACTGCCTCCTTCGCGTTGTTTTTCAGGCAGGCGGGAGGAATCTATGAATGACCTTGTCCGGCGCATGCCGGAGCTTCCCAGGCGGGTGACGGCGGGAATCAGCGGCGGCGCTGATTCTGTGGCGCTGCTTCATCTGCTGCTGGCAAAGGGCTGCAGCGTGGAGGCCGTGCATGTGAATCACGGTCTGCGGGGCGAAAGCTCCGACGGCGACGAAGCCTTTGTCCGCGCTCTGTGCGCCGAAAAGCAGGTGAAGCTTCGCGTATACCGGCTTCAGCCGCCGGAAAATCCGGGGGAGGGCTGGGCACGGCAGGAGCGCTACCGGTGCTTTCGCGAGGCGGTTGCCTGCGGCGGCACGGAGGCGCTGACGCTGGCGCATCACCGGGATGATCAGGCGGAAACGCTGCTGATGCACCTGATGCGCGGCGCAGGGCTGAACGGTCTGTGCGGCATGGCGGAGGATTCGGAGGCTCAGGGCATGCGGATTCTGCGGCCGCTGCTGGGCTTCTCCCGGCAGGAGCTGCAGGGTGTGCTTGAGGCGCGGGGAATCCCGTGGCGGGAGGACGGATCCAATCAGGATCCGCGGTACCTGCGCAACGCTGTACGGCTGCAGCTGCTGCCTGTGATGGAGCAGCTGAGTCCTGGCTGCGGCGCAAGGATCGCGGCTGCGGCACAGCTGCTTCAGGGCGATAACGCTGCGCTGGAGGCTGTCTGCGGCGAATATTTGCAGCGGTGGAGCAAAGGCAATTGTCTGCTGCTGGAGCCGCTGCTTCGTCAGCCGGAGAGCCTTCGCAGGCGGATTCTTCGCATGTGGTGGCTTGAGCAGGCAGGGAAAAACATGGAGGAGCGCTCGCTGTCGCAGCGGCAGACGGAGGCGTTTGCAGCGCTGGCGCACGCTTGTGCCGGGGAGCAGTGTAATCTGCCCGGCGGCTGGTACGGATACCGGGGCTGGACGCATCTCCACCTGATTCCGCCCTGCGGGACGGAAACGGACGCAGCATGGTGCGGCTCCCTTCCGCAGGGATGCACAGTGCGTACGCGTCAGCCGGGGGATTGGCTGATGCTTCGCGGCGGACGCAGATCCCTACAGGATTTTTTCACCGACAGGAAGATTGACGCGCCCTTCCGCAGCAGAATTCCGCTGCTGTGCAGGGATGATCAGGTGCTGGCGATAGCCGGCATATGGCAGGCTGCAGAAGCAGGGGAAGCGCGCTGGCAGGGCGATATGCCATGGATAAATGCATGATTGATCAGCAATATACAAAGAAAAAGGAGAAATGGAACAATGGACTGCACGGCGAAACTGTACGGGGATTTGACCAAAATTCTGGTAAAGCGCGAGGATATCGCTGTGGCTGTGAAGCGGCTGGGCGAGCAGATTACGAAGGACTATGAGGGTCACGAACTGATGGTGGTAGGTATCCTCAAGGGCGCCATCGTGTTCTATTCCGACCTGATCCGTGAGATCGACCTGCCCATGCGCACGGACTTTATGGCCGTGTCCAGCTACGGCAGCGCCACCAAGTCCTCCGGCGTGGTGCAGCTGCGCAAGGATCTGGATCGTCCCGTGGAGGGCATGGACGTGCTGATTGTAGAGGATATCGTGGACTCTGGCATGACGCTGAGTTACCTCAAGCGCGTGTTCCAGGATCGCGGCGCGGCCTCTGTACGCATTGCCACCCTGCTGGACAAGCCTGCCCGCCGCCGTGTGGAGCTGAAGGCTGACTATTTCTGCTTCACCATTCCGGACGAATTTGTGGTGGGCTACGGTCTGGATTATGACGAGAAGTACCGCAATCTGCCCGATATCGGCGTGCTGCATCCCCGCATCTACGCCGGAGAATAATCCCTGTTGTAAATATTCCCTGACTGCATGAATGAAATGGCGCATCTGGTCGCAAAGAGACCGGAAACCTGCATGAATGCGGGCGGGGAATATTTGCATTTTCGAGGGTGATTGTGCTATAATATACGTTGACTGTTTTTGCATAATGTGTGTGCGAAGGAGGAGCAACTTTGAAGAAATCGTCCAGGGGACTGATGAGCTATGTGGTGATGATCGGCACCTTCCTGCTCATTGCGATCCTGCTCAACGGCGCTTTTGGAGATCCGGTGGATTATCGCATCGAGTATCCCGAACTGCTGCAGATGATCCGCGAGGATCAGGTGGGCCGCGTGGCGATCCGCAGCAATACGCTGGTGGGTCTGCGCAAGGATACCAAGGTGGCGGCGGTGGATTTCCCCGACCGGGCCTATGATTTTGAAACGACCATCGGCGAGGACTTTATCGAGACTGTCCGCCAGATGGAAGCAACCCGTCAGGGTAAGCCGCTGGACGAAATCTCCGTCAGCGATCTGCCCTTCACCGTGGAATACCGCGCGCCTGTGGCGGTACCCTGGTGGTATGATTTCCTGCCCTTCATCATCATGACGGTGATCATCATGCTGATGTGGATGTTCAGCATGCGCGCCCAGGGCGGCGGCAACAGCAAGGTGAGGTCCTTCGGCAAGAGCCGTGCCCGCGTGCAGGAGCCCGGCAAGAACAAGGTAACCTTTGCCGACGTGGCCGGTGCGGATGAGGAGAAGGAAGAGCTAAAGGAGATGGTGGACTTCCTCCGCAGTCCCAAGGCCTATACCGAGCTGGGCGCACGCATCCCCAAGGGCGTGCTGCTGGTTGGACCTCCCGGTACCGGCAAGACGCTGCTGGCCAAGGCTGTGGCCGGTGAAGCGGGCGTGCCCTTCTTCAGCATCTCCGGTTCCGACTTTGTGGAAATGTTCGTAGGCGTGGGCGCGAGCCGTGTCCGCGACCTGTTTGCCGAGGCCAAGAAGGCTGCTCCGGCCATCGTGTTCATCGACGAGATCGATGCGGTGGGCCGCCA